>CAYFWL010000062.1:0-11489 GCA_964346845.1 uncultured Eggerthellaceae bacterium
TCCTTGAACAGATTGTGCTGGTGGGTGTTCTGCCCCAGAGGTTCATTGCCCCAAGCATGCTTTGCACCCCAGTACCAACCCTCCCAGGAGTCAGGCTGGCGGGCCTGCATGGTCAGACCGCCGGTCATGTCCAGCAGGTTTGCCATGGTGCCATGGGGACCGTGGATAGAGCCGGTTTCACCGTGGCCGTCACCCTGTGCCAAAATGGAGTTACGACCGTAGGTTTGATCGATGCGAACGATTTCAGCGGCGATGATGTCAGTTGCTTCATCCCAGCTGATGCGCTCAAACCTGGACTTGCCACGGTTCTCAGGATGACGATCGCCCTTAGGATCCCAGTCCACGCGCTTCAGCGGGAAAGGGATACGGTTAGGGGAATAGGTACGGGTCTTATAGATGAAGGTGAACGGAGAGTTCAGGGTCTTCATGCCAGGCTCGAAGGTATGTCCCTTGGCGTTGATAGTCCAGTAGTTCAGATCCTCCTTGGTGTAATACTGATCGTAGTGCACCGGGCGCATACGAACAATCTTGCCATCCATGGAGTCAACAGCGGTGAGGTTTGCACCGTTGCCGAACGAACAGAGCGACATATTCTTATATATCATGACGTCCTGCCACAAGAGCCATTTGTAAGCTTTTTACAGGAGATATTCGTAATTACACAAGATTATTTTTCGGAAAGAGCCAGACATAAAGCATCAAGAAGCGTTACAGCATAATGCTGAGCGGTGCGTGCCTCACCTGCCGTTTCCCATGAAGTACCCGGAACCTGAATGCTTATACGATGGGGCGTGGTATCTTTCACCGCATGCAAAGCATTTCCTATACGTAAAGCAAGGCTGCTCTCTTCGTCGTCCATCTGCACTTCAGGAGCAGATTTGTGCTTCATAGCCTGGTCTTCATCAGGTAAAACAATATGCACCAGGTACATGTTCTCGTCAGGAGCAACCAACAGTGAGTCGGCACTCACAATGCGCGAGAGAGGATTGGTAGCCAAAGCCAGATTAGACATACGGCTTGCCACGCTACGCGTGAATTCCGTGGTACCGAAAAGACACAGGGTGTGCTCACCGAGCACATCGGCGGCACGTGCAAAACCCATGTGCGAACCCAGGGCAGAAGCCGGCTTGCCTTCCCAGGAGTGACGCAGATTACGAATGGCACGATACGTTTGAGCGCCCGCGATGCCGTCGCCGTAAAGAGCAAGATTCAGCTGGAACTTGCGCAGAGCCGCTTCGGTATGCGCACCAAAAATCCCGTCATCAATGCACGCAAAACCGAGGGCGCCCAAGGCCTGCTGCAGCTGCTTCACGTCATTTCCGTGGAAGAAGGGCATACGCAAATACAGAGTACGATCCCCTATAGAATACGAGGCATCAACCAAGGTTGACCAGGTCTTTTCGTCAACTTCACCCGTTTGAGATAAGCCGTGAATCGCACAGAACCTGTTCACTGCGGCAGCGGTTTTCTCACCATAGATGCCATCGATGTCGCTTTCTGACAGCAAGCCAAGAAGAACCAAACGCTGCTGAACGTCTTCGACGGCCGCCCCGGTATGTTGCATGCGAATAGTTTCCACAGACCTTACTCCAAGCGGCTCACAAACCAGTCGGCCATCGAAATAAGGAGGTCACGTGCGGGACTCGGCTCAACCACGCCCAAAAGACGATTCTTGGAAATGCTGGTCAGATTTTCCGCATAGTTGCGCGCGTAATCGATGCTGCCCGTGGCCTGC
Organism: uncultured Eggerthellaceae bacterium; assembly: GCA_964346845.1. Lineage (GTDB taxonomy): Bacteria > Actinomycetota > Coriobacteriia > Coriobacteriales > Eggerthellaceae > CAKUOV01. Next base: position 1,736 of record CAYFWL010000062.1, read on the forward strand.
ATGATATTTACCGCTTCAGCCAGAATCTCCGGGTCTTTCGTCTTGCTGGACAAGATTTCAATCAGTCGCGCGTTTTGCTGCGGGACACCGTGCTTCAGGGCATGGACGACCACCAGTGTACGCTTGCCTTCGGTGATATCGCTTCGGAAATCCTTCTTGGTGGACTCTTCGGTGCCAATAAGGTTCAGCAGGTCGTCTTGAATCTGGAAGGCCAAGCCGGTATCCAAGCCAAAATTACGCAAGCCTTCGATTTGGGCCTCCGTGCCACCACCACAAATAGCGCCAATGGCCAAAGGCACCGCACCGCTGTAGTGAGCGGTTTTATGGGTTGCCATAATCAGGTAGTCCTCAGGAGTGATATCGTAGCGCGCGTCGCGCGCCCAGCCGATATCCATAGCCTGTCCCTCGATGGTACGACGTGTCATTTCAATAAGCTCGGCCACCACGCGCACTTTGGTAGCGTCGTCTAATTCAGGATCATTGATAACCGTGCCATTAACCAGGGAAAGCCCCAAATCCCCCATATTGAGCGCTAAACCAAGGCCCTCGCTCAAGTGCAAGCAGGGCTCACCACGACGAAGCTCCGCTTCATCGGCAATGTCATCGTGAACCAGAGCGGCAGTATGGAAGTGCTCGATAGCGGCGGCGGCGCTTACGGCACGGTTCAAATTGCCCCCCACCACCATACAGCCCATCAGGGCGATCAGCGGACGATGGCGTTTTCCTCCGTTTTCGCTGAATTTCATCAGGGGGGTATAGAGATAGCGATTCATGTCCTCATGGTCACCCTGAGGAATATACTTGTTCACCAAATCGCCGATAACGACTGCGTACCGATCAAGGTATTCCTGAAAGTCTGCCGGTGGATTGTCGACCAGGGTAATAAGCTTGTTGATGTCAGCGCACATAGGCTCTTCCCGAAAATAAAAGCCGCCGTTTCAAGCGAACAGCGGAAACGTACAATGAACTGGTAGGAGCGGAGGGGTTCGAACCCTCACGCCTTGCGGCGGCGGATTTTAAGTCCGCTGCGTCTGCCATTCCGCCACGCTCCCTTGGTCATTGGATATTCTAGCAAATGAAAACTGCTTGCTTAGCGTGTTTCTCCATCCGAACAAAAGAATATGCATACTCCATGCAGAAATTCTGCACAACATGACCGTTTGCGCACCGCCATCAGACAGCCTGTGCTATGCTAGTAACGCTCTTGCATTATCCACACTACTCAAACAAACTACGATGCAAAAGGGGCGCTTTCCTTGGCACAACAGGCGAAGATCCTGTCGTTTGACGACGCGAAACGAAGCAGCACGTCCACGCGCTCTGCTTCAGTGCGCTCTTCTTCCACGCGCTCTGCCCGTCGCCGAAACGGTTCATCCCGGCGCTCTTTTGACGAACCTGCTCGTCAGCCCAAACAAAGCGACCTTGCCTCCCACGCAGAAGGCGCCCTCATCGGGGCATCCCGTGCCAGAACCTCACGCACCAGAGCTTCCCGTGTCGAAGCCTCCCGTTTCGACGCCTCGCGTGTCGGAACCTCGCATGCGAATGCTTCATATGCCGGAACCTCCCGTACGCGAGCCACTCGCATCGATGATACCCGCGCTATCGACGCTCGTGCCGCCAAGGGATCCCCCTCAAGGGCCTCCTCTTCTTCTGCTCCCCGCTTAGCGCGCTACGAATTCGATGCTGCGCGCCCTCTTCCCAGCTGGCTGACGGCTGCGCAGGAACAGACTGCCCGCGAGACGCGCGCTTTCAGCGATCCCGCTTTTCATGACGAGCGAGCTTCCTCTGCCATGATGATGTCCTACGGAGATTTTCTCGAGGAAGACCCAATCGATCCCGAAGAGGAAGGCCTTTCCTCGAAACGGCACAAAAGCTCACTGCTCCAGAAGGTTTCCGACTATCGCCGCAAGCAATCCAAGGCCAAAGCCGAGAAAGCGTTTACCCGCCAATTCGGCAACGCGTCTTCCGCGCCTTCTGAGGCCGCCACCCCACGTGCCGCCGTGTATCGGGGTGAAATGGGATCAGCCCAGCGCCGCGCTCAACGCATGCAGTCCGATAACGCATCTCGTTCGTGCAGGGCGAATCGAGCGCTTGCAGAGGCCGCTCACGCTGAAAAGCGGGGGTTTCTCGGCTGGCTTGCCAACGTCGTCGGAGGCATCAGCGCTGCCATCACCGCACCTTTTGTAGGAAAGAAAGCGCCGCGAGCTTCCCACATAAAGGAAGATCCTCGCCGTTCATCAGGTCTTTCTTTAGGGAATATCGCATCGATCATATTTGGCACGCCACGACGCATCGTCGCGTTTTCCCTTGCGGCCTGTTTGGTGATCGCTTGCATGTTCATGTATCCTGCCGCCAAGCAGTATTACACCGAACTGCGTCACTACGACCAAGTCCAGGCTGAATACGAAGCGGTAGTGGCACGCAATGCAGAGCTTGCAGAAACCCGTGACTACTTGAAATCCGATTCTGGCGTTGAGCAAATGGCCCACGATAAGTACGGCTGGGTTACTGAGGGCGAAAACTCTGTGCTGGTGTATGGCCTCCCCGAAGAAGAAACGCTCGCCGATACCAACCTGTACATCAAGCGCGGCAGCGTTCCTGCTCCAGAGACCTGGTACTCTGTTTTGCTCGATCCTCTTTTTGGACTGGAGTAGGCTGTGGAAAACCCCACTGACCAGGCCGGATTTTCTCGTTTTGCCGCCATCGATATCGGAACGGTAACCTGCCGTTTGCTGGTGGCGGCATCCGATGGCATCAGCGTTTGCCCTTTGGTGCGAAAATCCATCATCACCAACCTGGGAGAAGACGTTGATGCGACAGGCGTATTAAAACCTTCGGCCATGCAGCGCGTATTTGATGCCGTGAACGACTACCTGGATATAATCAAGGGCTTCGAGGAGCCCATCCACGTGATTGCCCTAGCAACATCAGCTGCACGTGACGCTCAAAACGCAGCCGATTTCGTGTCAGAACTAGCAAAACGGGGCGTTTCCCTTTCGGTAATACCCGGCGAAAAAGAAGCCTCTCTCGGCTTCCTGGGCGCATCCTTGGATTTTACCGGTCAACCGCTCATCGTCACCGATATAGGCGGTGGCTCAACGGAAATAATTGCCGGCAGAGCAGGTCAAGAGCCGCTTTACTCACATTCCTTCAATATTGGGTGCCGCCGCATTACCGACCGATTCCTTCACGCTGACCCCCTGAATCCCACCGAAGTAGAAGCAAGCCGCCAGTGGATACGCCAGCAATTTGAACCCTATTTTCAGCAGATGAATCAGGCGGGCTTTGTACCTGCCCAGGTGGTATCCGTCACGGGAACAGCCACCAGCGTGGTTTCCATGCGCGACCGTATGGAGGTGTACGATTCTTCCCGAGTGCACGGTGCCCTTGTGACGAAGCATCAGCTAGACCAGGTATTTCAGGAACTTAGTAAGCTGAGCTTAGACCAACGTATGCATCGCGTCGGTCTCCAGCCCCAGCGTGCAGGCGTTATCAACGGCGGTCTGATTATCCAGCAGGAAGTGCTGCGCGCCGCCCACTGCAACAGCTTCATCGCCAGCGAGTCCGATATCCTGCAGGGCATTATCTTGACGGCTGCCCGCAATCAAGAAATGGCGAACGCAGACCGTTGCCACCCGTAAGGATTATGCCTCCAACAGGCGTTCATTCAGTACTTGCAAATCAAAGGGAAAAGGAGCCTTAAAGGTCATACCTTCACCCGAAGCGGGATGCTCCATCTGCAAAAACGCTGAGTGAAGGGCAGGGCGAGAGATCAGCTTCTTTTCGCCGCCATGCTCAACATCACCCAAAAGCGGACACCCCCTATGACTCATATGGATGCGAATTTGGTGAGTACGCCCCGTTTCCAGCTGTAAGCGAACACGCGCTACCGGAATCCCGTCAATCGTGCCTTGCTTCTCCACCCAGTAATGGGTGCGAGCGTCCTTGCCACCTTCCAACACCCCAGCCGTCTGCCAGCTATGACCGACACAGCCAATCGGCGCATCAACCGTTCCTTCTAGTTCCTCAAAATGTCCTTCGCAAAAGGCCACGTACTGACGGCAAAAATCGCCCGTATGCAGGTGCCTCTGGAGAAAAGCTTGAGCATGGGCGTTCTTGGCAAACACAATGAGGCCGCTCGTTCCCCAATCCAAGCGCTGAACGGGATGAAGCAAGCAGCGCTGCCCTGTCCGCTGGAAGTAATCCACCAGAAAATTGCCCAAAGTGTCATCTACATGCTTGGGTCCTGGATGTGTGGAAATTCCTGCTGGCTTGTTCAGCACAATCAGGTCATCATCCTCGAACACGATATCCAGAGGACCTGGCGTAGCGACCACCGATGACCCTGCCAGCGAATCTTCCGTATCCCCCACCGCAATGCTCAGAACCTGCCCCGCGCGAACACGGTCGACCGTGAAAACCCGCTTCCCGTCAAGCGTGATGCCATTCTCTCGGAACTTGGCAGCACGAATGCGTGATCGCCCCATATGCAGGCGTTCACGCAGGACAGCCTGCACCGAGCGACCCTCATCGCAAGGTTCAATGATGTGAGTCAAGCGTCTCATCAGCGTATATACAAAAACAGAGAGACTATTTCTCCGTGACTTTCTGAATATACGCCTTCCAGTTTTCGAAAGACTCGTCGCTGATGGCATGCTCCATTTCGCAAGCTTCGTGCTCGGCGCGATCCTTTGGGATTCCCAATACTTCTGTCAAGAAGCGCGTCAACACATGATGGCGATCCAGAACGGATGTGCCGTAGGCGTACCCTTCTTCCGTTAGCGTAATATCGCCGTAGAAGGGCTGATCAAGCAGGCCGCGTGTCTTCAGCGTAGAGATAGCCTTGTTAACGGAAGCTTTGGAGACATTGAGCTCGCGTGAAATATCGACCGAACGCACCGACACTTCCGTGGTACCCCCCAGCATAACAATAGCTTCAAGATAGTCTTCAATAGACATCGACATCTTTTCCATATTCGTCCCCCTACGCGCCCTCTGCCCACGAGAGCACGAAAATCAAAAGTTCATTCGCGTGAACATTTTACTACCATACGGCGATACTGTCATTACAACGCAGAAGTGGGTCCATGAAAAACGGAAGCCCGAGGGAGGGGCTTCCGCTGTTGGTTTTGCGGTGGACAAGAGGAGAGAGAGGAGAGGAGGTTTGCAAAGAGACTCTTTCCACCGCCGCATTAGCTTTTTTGTTAGCTTTAACTAACAACGCTTATAATACCGGCTTTTTGAAATAGCGCAAGGGCTTTTCTCAAAAAAGTTTGCTCATTCTTACTTTTTTCTTCTCGAGGAAGAACTTGCTCAAACTTCCCCCTCCCTCCTGCTCCGTTCCGCTAAGTTTTAGCCCCCACTTCTCTCGCAAGGACGTAAGATAAACAGGTACCCACAAGAAAGGGGTTTCGTTTCACAACGCCCCGTATTGCAATGAGTATCAAAGCATCAAGGCAAGCCCCCAATGAAAGGAGCTATCATGGATGATTGCTTGTTCTGTAAGCTCGTAGCCCGTGAGATTCCCACCAACATAGTCTACGAGGATGATGATTTTTTTGCCTTTGACGACATTGAACCCGAATGCCCTATCCACACCTTGGTTATTCCCAAGCGACATTTCGAAAGCCTTCAGGATGATGTTCCCGCAGAGCTGTTGGGCAAACTTTGGAAAGTTGTTCCTGAAGTGGCCAAGATTAAGGGTGTGTACGAATCGGGATATCGCTCCGTCATCAACACCGGACCCGATTCAGCTGCAACCCAAAACCACTTGCATGTGCACATCTTGGGCGGTGTCAAGCTGGGTCGCTTCACCTTTGAGGGATCCCAGCGCCTCGAGGGCGAGCAGTAAGGTAATAAGCTCGAGTCAGTCAACGGCATAAAGACTTCCAGACACCACGGGGACCCTCGCTTGTTCCCGTGGCGCTTGATTCAAACACCACCCGTCTTCCTTATTCGTCTCTTTTTTCACCCACACCTCAATCGAGGCGCCTCCTTTTGTGCTTGCTTTCCGAACAAAAGGCACAACATCTCGCATAAAAAGTTATTTTAGGATAACTTTTTCTTGACGTAGGAGTTCACCAACGCTAACATTCTATCGTTAGCTCAAGCTAATAGGCATTATCTTGAGATAAAATCTGAAAAGAGAGGCATATGATGGTGCTTTCCGAACTGAAGAAAACGGGTGCTTATCGCGTGAAGCAGTTGCGTGCTGGCGGCGAACTTGGCCGTCATCTGCAGGATATGGGTTTTTTGCCCGGTGAGCCCATCTCCGTTGTGGCCCACTTTGACGGCAACGTCATCGTCAACGTCAAAGGCACCCGCGTGGCGCTTTCTGAGCAAATGGCTCAAAGCATCATGGTCTAGCTTGAGTCGACAACTCGCAGTGTGCCTGGGTCAGCAATCCATACTGCGCCCTGCGCGAGCTTAAGCCAGCAACTTACAAAGTGTTGCAAGCAGACTTGAACCGGCAACCCACAGGGTGTCATACGCAAGCTTGAACCGGCAACCCACAAGGTATCTCGATAAAAATGAGGAAGGGAGGTTCCATGAAGACATTACGCGATGTTCAAAGTGGCGAAACCGTCAAAACCGTCAAAATCCATGGCGAAGGCGGCATCAAACGCCGCATCATGGATATGGGCATCACAAAAGGCTGCTCTATCTTTGTCCGCAAAGTCGCACCCCTGGGCGACCCTGTCGAAGTAACAGTGCGCGGTTACGAGCTGACACTTCGAAAAGATGATGCAGCCATGGTGGAAGTTCAGTAGTCGAACTCACCACCACCCTCCCTCAAAAGCCGCAGTTCAGCGGCATTTTTTAAGACTTCGAGTTAACCTAAGTTAACACTTAGGGAACGTGATATCCTCCGCGTTTTAAAAAGAAAGGAAGCGTCATGAGATTCGCACTGGCCGGCAACCCTAACTGCGGCAAAACGACGCTCTTCAACGCCTTGACCGGCTCCAACCAGCATGTTGGCAACTGGCCTGGCGTTACGGTGGAAAAAAAGGAAGGCACCTGCAAGGCCAACAAGGACTTCCAAATTGTTGACCTTCCAGGCATCTATTCTCTTTCTCCCTACACCCTAGAAGAGGTCGTCGCTCGCAACTTCATTATTCAGGAGCGCCCTGACGCTATCATTAACATCATCGATGGATCCAACCTAGAACGTAATCTCTATCTGACCACACAGCTGCTTGAACTGGGCCTTCCCGTTTTAGTTGCCATCAACATGATGGACGTGGTTCGCAAAAATGGCGACCACATCAATACTGAGGCCCTACGTGATGCCCTGGGAGCCGCCGATGTGGTTGAAATCTCTGCCTTAAAAGGCGAAGGCATCGACAAACTTCTTGCCGCACTCCCCGCTCTTGCCTCTAAGGCTGCACCTGCGGGAATGCCCTTCGGAGATGAGATCGAGCCCGCCATCAAAGCCGTTACCGCCAAACTGCCCGATGCGATAGACCCTGCTCTGCGCCGCTTCTACGCTGTCAAGCTGCTGGAGGGCGATGACAAGATTGGCGAGGGCATTGTCGGCATCCCCGACGTTTCCGCCCAGCAGTCAGCTATCGAGACTGCCTGCGACGACACCTCTGAAAGCGTCATCATTAACGCCCGCTATGAATGGATCAGCTCCATCATCGATGAGGTGGCAAGCAAAGGAGAAGGCAGCAAAGGCGAAAGCATCTCCGATAAAATCGACCGTATTGTGACCAACCGCATCTTGGCCCTCCCTATCTTCGCCGTGGTTATGTTTTTGGTGTACTACCTGTCTGTCACGACCGTCGGTGCCGTAGCGACCGATTGGGCCAACGACGGCGTCTTCGGCGACGGCTGGTTCTTGGATCCCGCCCCCCTCGTAGGCGTTGAAGGAGCACAAGCCGCCTTTGACGAGGTCAACGACGAGTTTACGAGCGCACAATCCGTGGTAGAAGCCGGCATTGGCGGCATCTACCAAGAGTACGACGACGACACGGGCGAAGGCGCGCTGGTAACCGTTGATCGCGCGGCCTATACCGAAGCTATCAGCGTGCTGGAAGAAGCGGCTGGCGATGACACCGATGCAAAAGCCTCCATCGCCTATTTGGCGCAATATGCTACCGCTGATGAAAACAGCTCGTCGCGCGCCGAAGCTCTCGAAGCAATCGGTGAGCTTGGTCCCCATGAGGCTGATTACGGCATCTGGATTCCAGGCATCCCTAAACTAGTCGAAGCCCTGACCGATGCCGCTGGCCTCGAAGAAGACGGGTGGCTTCATGGCCTCATCTTCGATGGCATCATCGCTGGCCTCGGCGCCATGCTGGGCTTCTTGCCCCAAATGTTCATCTTGTTTTTGCTACTCTCGCTCCTGGAACTCTGCGGCTACACCTCCCGCGTGGCCTTCATTTTGGACCGCATCTTCCGCCGCTTCGGTCTTTCAGGCAAATCCTTCATTCCGCTGCTTATCAGTTCTGGCTGCGGCGTTCCCGGTGTTATGGCCAGCCGAACCATCGAAAACCTGAACGATCGCCGCATGACAGTTATGACTGCAACCTTCGTTCCCTGCGGAGCCAAGCTGCCTTTTATCGCTCTGATTGCCGGTGCGATATTCGGCGGTGCCTGGTGGGTTGCGCCCAGCGCCTATTTCATGGGCATTGCCAGCGTTCTGCTTTCCGGCATCATCCTGAAAAAGTTCAAGGCTTTTGCTGGTGAGGCAACCCCCTTTGTCATGGAGCTGCCCGCTTACCATCTGCCTTCTTTTGGAAGCGTTATGCGTGCCACCGGGGAGCGTTGCATGGCTTTTATCAAGAAAGCAGTGACAATCCTGCTCTTGGCTACCATCGTTATCTGGTTCCTCAGCACCTACGGATTCGTTGACGGCGCGTTCGGCGCAGTTGATGACCAGGCAGATTCCATGCTGGCCGCCCTTGGTGGCGCTGTTGCTGGCATCTTTACCCCCTTGGGTTTCGGTACCTGGCAGGCAACCGCCGCCGCCATCGTGGGTATCACCGCCAAAGAGAACATCGTGGGCACCTTGGGCGTTCTTTACGCAAGCGAGCTTGGCTGGTACGCCGCTGTTCAGGCTGCCCTGCCGACAGCCGCCGCCTTCAGCTACCTGGCCTTTAACCTGCTATGCATCCCCTGTTTCGCCGCTATGGCCGCCCAGCTGCGTGAGATGGGAAGTCTCAAATGGGCCGCTGCAGCCTGGGGTTACGAGTGCTTGCTTGCTTATGTTGTTGCCTTCTTGTGCTACCAGTTCATGGGTCTGGCAACCGGTGAGGTCGTCTTTGGCTTTGGCACCATCGTGGCAATCATTCTAGTTGCTATCATCCTCTTCCTGCTGTTCCGTCCCAATAAGTACGTAAAGAGGCGGCTGGAAGACTAGTCGTTTCGTGATACGATAATCGGGCGGGTTCTTGGGAATTCTGAGGATTCGCCCTTATCAAAGGAGTTCACATGAATTTTGGATCATGGATTGTATTGGGCGTACTGGTTCTCATTGTGGCGCTGGCTATTCGCAGCATCATACATGATCGCAAGAATGGCAAAAGCTGCTGTGGTGGCTGCACCGGCTGTTCGGGCGGAGCAAGGCCTGCATCCTGCTCCGCTACCGACGATATGGTGCGCCGCATGGAGCAACATACCCGCTAAGCACGGGCGGCGGGCCGCCCCTCCGGAGCGAACACCCCTGTAATACTCCCTGAGGCACCTGGGACGAAACCCCAACGCACCCCCGCACGCGCCCCACTCCCAGCATCGCCACTACAGCAGAACC
>CAYFWL010000063.1:0-11183 GCA_964346845.1 uncultured Eggerthellaceae bacterium
GATACGCTTGTACTGACCAAACAGCTAGGCAACTTCGCGACCGCCAACGCCCAGATCGCCTGCGGGAACATCGGTGTTGGGGCCAATATGGCGGTAAAGCTCGGTCATGAACGACTGGCAGAAGCGCATGATTTCGTTATTAGATTTACCCTTGGGGTCAAAGTCGGAGCCGCCCTTGCCGCCGCCCATCGGAAGGGTGGTCAGAGCGTTTTTCAGGATTTGCTCAAGACCCAAGAATTTGAGCATGCCCAAATTGACGGTGGGGTTGAAGCGTAGGCCGCCCTTATAGGGGCCAATCGCGCTGTTGAACTCAACGCGGTAACCACGGTTTACCTGAGCGACACCTGCATCATCGATCCAGGGTACGCGGAATATGATGACACGCTCGGGCTCAACGAAGCGCTCCAGGATGTGGTTTTCCTCATATTCGGGATGTGCCTCGAGGACAGGCTCTAAGGTTTCGAGAATTTCCGTTGCCGCCTGAATGAACAATGTTTGCTCAGGGTCTTTTGCTTTGACCATTTCGAGAACGTCTTGTACGTAGCTCACTTTGAACTCCTTTTACGCTCGGGGTGCCAAGCTTCGTTCGCTTAGCATTTCATGGATAGCAGTATGGGTGATTACCCGCTTTATGGCAGAGCATTTAACACGTCCTTAATATAGCATTTCTCATCTGCGGTAAACGGGCCAAAAATGCCGATGGGCTGCATATGCCATGGTAAAACGGGGGCTTTCGAAGCAGTCATACCTGCTGCATTTGCTATACTAACGCCATGACCACCATCGTCGAAACATCATCTGAAAAGCTCACACGTCTCAAGCGAGAGCTCGATCAAGTGCCCGCGTTGCCCGGTGTCTATCTATGGAAAGACGGCGAGGGAAACGTTATCTATGTGGGCAAGGCGAAGCAGCTGCGTGCCCGAATGCGCCAGTACGTGAATTTCCAAGACGATCGCGCGAAGATCCCGCTCTTGGTGGACCAGATTCACTCTTTTGACTATATTGTCGTTGAAAACGAGCATGAGTCGTTGGTTCTGGAAAACAACCTGATCAAGCAATATGCTCCCTTTTTTAACGCGGATTTCAAGGATGACAAAAGCTATCCTTTCATCGCCTTGACTATGGATGATGTGTTTCCTGCGATTAAATACACACGTGAGAAACGGCGCGAGGGAACGAAATACTTCGGTCCTTTTACCGATAGTCGCGCGGCTCGCGAAATGGTTGATATTGCCCGGAGGGTGGTGCCTCTGTGTTCGAGCACATGCTCGGAATGGCGCCGCATAAAGCGATTGGCTGAGAACGATTCCCTTGCTGCTTTCCTGACAAGCGGTGAGCTGCGTCCGTGCTTTGATAGCCACGTGGGTTTAGGGCCGGGTGCTTGCTGCGGTCTGATAACGCCCGATGAATATCATGCTAATGTGAAGCGGATTCAGCGTTTTCTGGCGGGTAATCACAACGAGTTTATCGCGGAGCTCACCGATGAGATGCGCGAAGCGGCATCAGAGCTTGATTTTGAACGTGCGGGACGTTTGAAAAGCCGTATTGACACCATAAAATCCCTTTCCCAGAAACAGCATGCGGTTACGGCGCAAAACATGTTCGCCGACGTCATCGGCTTTTTTCGTGAGGAAACCATCACCGGTGTTCATGTGCTCATGATCCGCGAAGGCCGCATTATCAACAGCAACGAATTCATCTTGAATAAGGGTACCAATATCATCGATGAAGACCTGGTCCATTCGTTCCTTTTGCGCTATTACGATGTTTCCACCTCCGTTCCGCGTGAGGTCATCATGCGCGCTCTTCCCGAAGATAGCTCCACCATGAGCCAGTGGCTCACCGAGAAGCTTGCAAACAAGCACGGGGCAAAAGTGCGCTTTGTGGCCCCCGAGAAGGGCGAAAAAGCCGATCTTTTGAATTTGGCGGAGACGAATGCGCGCCACTCCTTGATGCGCTATAAGGTGCGTACCAGCTATGATGATCAGCGCCTTAACAAGGCCCTTTTGCAGCTTGAGAGCGCTCTGGCGCTGGAAGGTCCTCCACGGCGCATTGAGTGTTTCGATATTTCCACCAATCATGGCTCGTACACGGTTGCTTCTATGGTGGTGTTTGAGAACGGCAAAGCTGTCAAGAATCAGTACCGTCGCTTTAAAATAAAAACCCCGCTTGACGAAGCGAACGATTTTTTAAGTATGCAGGAAGTAATGCAGCGGCGATATGCTCCCGAACGCATGCGCGACCAGCGTTTTGGATCGAAACCCGATTTAATCATCCTTGATGGGGGACGCCCGCAGCTTAATGCGGCGCTGAAAATGTTCGAGCACATGGGCGTTCACGATATCGCCCTGTGCGGCTTGGCGAAACGAGACGAGGAGCTTTTTGTGCCTTGGAAGGAAAATGGCCCCGTGGTGCTACCGGGAGGTTCCGCCTCGCTTTACCTGGTGAAACAGGTGCGCGATGAAGCTCATCGTTTTGCCATTAGCTTCCATCGTGAGCTGCGTGGAAAAGGCATGACCTTAAGCATTTTGGACGAAGTGTCAGGCCTGGGTCCCGTGCGCAAAAAGGCCCTCAAGAGGGAATTCAAGTCGTTTTTCCGCCTTAAATCGGCAAGCCTTGAAGATCTCAAGGCGGTGAAAGGTGTCCCCGAAGAGGTTGCTGCGGAGCTTTACAAGGTGTTGCGGCAGTATAATGATGAGCAAGAAGATTGCGAGACATCGTAAAAGGAGGACGCACATGAGCAGGACAGAAGAAGGAAACGCCATCCTCGACCAGCGGGTCCATACTGCCGAAGAGCGCCATCTGCCTCAACTGGTGATTATCACCGGCATGAGCGGTGCGGGTCGCACTGAAGCGATGCATGTATTTGAGGACATGGGCTATTTCTGCGTCGACAACCTGCCTGCCCCCCTTATCTCCGATCTCATTGAGCTGCGCGTTTTGCCGGCGAAAAAGGAAGAGGACGCGCGCACGGCGGTTGTATGCGATGCGCGCACGCATAAATACTTTGAAAGCCTTACCCGCATCCTTCAATCGCTCGATCAAAGGCATATTAATTATCGGGTGGTGTTTTTGGACGCATCCGATGAAAAGCTGGTGTCTCGGTATAAGTCGTCGCGTCGTCGTCATCCCCTCTGCGATGACGGTTCGAGCATCAGCCAGGGCATTGGGCGTGAGCGTATGCTGCTTTCTGCTGTTGAAAAGCGCGCCGATTACACCATCGATACGACCGACATGTTACCCCAGCAGCTGCACAACCGGCTGCGCTCCCTTTTTGGAAGTGAAGAGACGCGGCGGGTGCTGAGCGTTACCGTCTATTCCTTCGGGTTCAAACATGGGGCACCGCGCGATGCCGATCTCGTCATCGATGTGCGTTTCCTGCCGAATCCCTATTATGATCCCGAGCTGAAGAACCTGACTGGTTTGGATGATCCGGTGCGAAAGTTCGTTATGGACTGCCCCGAAACGGAGCTTTTCAAAAAACGCTGGTTTGACCTGCTCGATTGCGTCATGCCTGGCTATGTGTCGGAGGGAAAGCAACAGCTTGCTATCGGTGTTGGCTGTACAGGGGGTCAGCATCGTAGCGTTGCTCTTGCTGAAGCGACGGGCGACTATCTGAAGTCTCATGGTTATCGCGTCAGCGTTGCCCACCGTGACCTCATGAAGGCTGAGACTGCTGCGAGCTTGGCGGTTGAGGAAGACGGCAGCGCCCAAACGCTGCCTCGGGGAAACTAGGCTGCCCATGGGAACTTCCAGCTTCACCCATGATCCGTCTTTGACATCCCAGTTCCGACCCTTGTCGCGCAAAACCCACTCGGGAACACGCGATACGAAGCGCGCGGTGGTAATCGGCGGTGGCACGGGTGCTCCCATGTCCATTCGCTGCCTTCTGAGCTTGGATTTTCAGGTGAGCGCCGTGGTTGCCATGGCTGACGATGGGGGATCGACGGGTGAGCTGCGCAAGCAGGCGGGCGTTACTCCCCCGGGGGATGTGCGTAAATGTCTGGCAGCTTTTGCGGCGCATCCTGATGATGCGTTTGCTCAGGCGTTTAAATATCGCTTTCCCTTTGCTGATAACCATGCGTTGGGTAATTTGCTCCTTGCTGCGCTGGAAGATGCATCGGGCTCCTTTCCGGAGGCAATCGAGATCTGCGAGCAGCTCCTTGAGGCCCGCGGGCATGTGTTTCCGTCTACGCTGACCCATGTTGAACTGACTGCCCAGACCTTCCAGGGCGCTATGGTGGAAGGTCAAGCCCGTGCGTGCCATTCGTCTGAGCCTCTGCGTCAGGTGTGGCTGCATCCTACTCATAAGGGGCAGGTCATTGAGGCCTATGCCCCCGCTTTGGATGCCCTGAGGCAGGCGGACTATATCGTTTTGGGCCCCGGCTCTTTGTTTACCTCGATTATTGCCAATCTGCTGGTTCCCGGGGTCGTGGAGGCAATCGCCGATTCCCCTGCTTTTGTGGTCTATGTGAGCTCCATTTCCGATGCGCAGGGCGAAACGCGTGGATTTTGTGTAAAAGACCAGGTGGAAGCTCTTTTTCGTCATGGAATGGAAGGGCATATCGATTGCGTTTTAGCTGATATCCCCCGTTCTTCGGCACATTTCGAGTTTCCTGAAGATATTCGCCGCGTATCTTTGACTAAAGAGGATCGGCGCTTTCTAGAGGGGCAGGGGATTGGCGTGGTTACCCGCGATTTCTTTAACGCCGAGCATCCCGGTTGGCATAGCGTTCCTGTGCTGCGCACCGCCCTGAAGAAGGTGTTGCGCTGATGGCCTTCACCTCTGAGGTAAAAGACGAGCTTTCGCACGTGCGGCCAAGCTGCAGCCATTGCCAGCGTGCGACGTTGGCAGCACTGGTGCGTATCGATGGCACCCTGTATCTCAGCGGATCGGGCAAGTATCGGCTTGAGGTGGTGACCGACTCCGTAAGTATCGCTCGTTTGGCCAAACAACTTTTGAACGATATTTACGACCTGCGTACCAACCTGACCATCCGCCGCAGCGTGCTGCACCAAACTCCCAATTATCTTATCGAGGCACCCAATCAACCTGGTCTCGAGGAATCCCTTCGTGATATGGGGGTTCTTGCTGATTCAGGTGGTCTTGAGATGCATCTGCGACCCGCGATCATCGAAAAGGAGTGCTGCTCTGCTGCCTATTTGCGCGGTGCTTTCTTGGGGAGCGGTTTTATTTCAAACCCTAAGGGTACCTATCATTTTGAAATTTCTTTTGCCGCTGAACCTATCGCCGAGGATGTTGCACGCATCTTTGTGGAAAAGGGTATTCCCGCCCGTGTTTCCCGCCGTCGCAACTCTTACATCGTCTATCTGAAAAGCGGCGATTCCATTGCCGATTTTCTCGCGTTTACCGGCGCTCATACGAGCGCGTTGCATTTTGAGGATGCGCGTTTGTATAAAAGCATTCGCAATGACACCAATCGGGCTACCAATGCTGAAATCGCTAATCAGAGGAAAACGGTCAATGCCTTTATGGAGTTCCAGGAAGCGGTGGAAGCTCTTCGTCAGGCTGAAGCCCTCGGCAGGCTGTCACCGGCCTTGCGCGAGATCGTCCGTCTTCGATTAGAGCACCCCGATGCTTCGTTGAAATCCCTTGGAGAGATGCTCAACCCCCCCTTGACCAAGTCGGCGGTCGCTCATCGTGTTCAACGTATCTTGGATTTAGCCCATGAATTGAAACGCTCACAGGTTTAGTGCTTGCGTGCATTCGTATTCGTGGTAACGTTAAATTGAGAGGCAATCCGCCGAAAGCGGTGCGTGCTGCCGCGCGGTTTTGTCGAAGCTTTTTTGAGACCTCACGAAAGGGGAAATGTATGGCAACTAAGGTTGGCATCAATGGGTTTGGCCGCATTGGGCGTCTTGTGTTCCGCGCAATGTTCAATGATCCCGAGCTGGAAGTCGTCGCCGTTAATGACCTGGGTAAAAAAGAGCAGCTTGCCCATCTTTTGAGGTACGACTCCGTTCATGGCCGTGCCTATGACGCTGTTACGGTCACTGAAGAGGGCTTCTGCGTTGATGGCGTGAACGTCAAGGTCTTCGCTGATCGTGAGCCCGCTAACCTGCCTTGGGGTGAACTGGGTGTTGAAGTCGTCGTTGAATCCACCGGTTTCTTTACTGATGGGGAAAAAGCCAAGGCGCATCTTGAGGCTGGTGCCAAGAAGGTCATCATCTCTGCTCCGGGTAAAAATGTGGATGCTACCATTGTTATGGGCGTCAACGACAAGGATTATGACCCTGCCACTATGCACATCGTCTCCAACGCATCTTGCACGACGAACTGCCTTGCTCCCGTTGCCAAGGTTCTGCTTGATGCCTTTGGCATCAAGCGCGGCATGATGAACACGGTTCATGCCTACACCAACGATCAGAAGATTCTTGATCTTCCCCACAAGGATATGCGTCGCGCCCGTGCCGCCTCTTTGTCCATCATTCCCACCACCACGGGTGCCGCAAAGGCCGTTGCTCTGGTTATCCCCGAACTGGCGGGCAAGCTTGACGGCTTTGCAACGCGTGTTCCCACGCCAGATGGATCCATGGTTGATTTGACCTGTGAACTGGGACGTTCGGTAACCAAGGAAGAGATCAATGCGGCCATGAAGGCTGCCGCAGAAGGTCCCCTGAAGGGTATTTTGGAGTACACGGAAGATCCGATTGTTTCCGTCGATATCATCGACAACGAGAATTCTTCCATCTTCGACTCCGGCTTGACGATGGTTTTGGGCGGCGAAGGCGATATGGTGAAGGTTGTTTCTTGGTATGACAACGAGTGGGGCTATTCCAACCGCGTTGCCGACCTGGCCAAGATTATGCTTTAAGAGTCACTTCGGTGCGCCGTCCGCTGGGGCGGCGCATTCGTTTTTCAGGAGGTTTTTATGTCTGACATCCAAGGTGTTGAAGCGCTTGATCCCCAGGGTAAGCGCGTCCTGGTGCGTGTTGATTTCAACGTGCCCTTGAAAGCGGGACTTGTGACGGATGATACCCGTATCAGGGCTGCTTTGCCCACCATTCAGTATTTGGTGGACGGCGGTGCGCGGGTCATTCTCATGAGTCATCTGGGCCGTCCCAAAGGCGAGGGCTATGAAGAAGCCTACTCACTGGCACCGGTGGCAGACCGCCTTGCCGAGCTCATCGATGCGCCCGTTGCTTTTGCCTCCGACACGGTGGGCGATGACGCGAAGGCAAAACTTACTGCTCTGGAAAACGGCCAGATCTTACTTCTGGAGAACCTGCGCTTTGATAAGCGCGAAAAGAAAAATGATGAGGGTTTTTGCCAAGAGCTGGCATCCCTTGCTGAAGCTTATGTCAACGATGCTTTTGGTACGGCGCATCGAGCGCATGCTTCCACTGCCGGCATTGCTGCGCTGCTCCCTGCCTACGCAGGCTATCTGTTAAGCAAGGAAGTTTCAACGCTCGGCGGCATGCTGGAAAAGCCCAAGCGTCCCTTTGTGGCCATTTTGGGGGGCTCGAAAGTTTCCGACAAGATCAAAGTCATCGATGCTCTTATTGACACCTGCGACACGCTTATCATCGGTGGGGGTATGTGCTTTACCTTCCTTATGGCCAAAGGCTATTCGGTGGGGACATCGCTTAAAGAAGACGATTGGGTTGAGCGGGCAGGCGAAATGCTGGCCAAGGCTGAGAACAAGGGTGTTTCTTTGCTGCTTCCCGTTGATGTGGTTGCGGCTGATAAATTTGCAGATGATGCGGCTACGGCAGTTGTTCCCGTCGATGCCATCCCAGAAGATATGATGGGTCTCGATATCGGTCCTCAGACTATCGAGCTGTATACGCAGGCCATCGCAGGAGCTCAGATGGTGTTCTGGAATGGGCCGATGGGCGTGTTCGAGATGAAAGCTTTTGAAGAGGGCACCAAGCGGCTTGCTTACGCTGTTGCCGCCAACGGAGCTGCTGACACCATCATCGGTGGCGGTGATAGTGTTGCTGCCGTGAATAAGTTTGGGCTCGCTTCCCGTATGAGCTTCATTTCAACGGGAGGCGGCGCTTCCATGGAATTGGTTCAAGGTGAGCAGCTTCCTGGTGTGGTAGCTCTTCAGACTCATTAGAGAATACCTTTTCAACCTGCACGAACGAAGGGAAGAAACAATGAAACGCAAGCCTATGATGGCCGGCAACTGGAAAATGAACAATACCATCTCTGAAGCAGTTGTTCTTACGCAGCAGATTTGCAATTATTTTGAAAAGGATTGGGGAGAGGATGTTGACGTGGTGCTCTGCACGCCTTTTCTCGATTTGAAGCCCGCCTGGACCGTCATCGATTTTGAACGCCTTCCTCTTTCGGTGGGCGCACAAAACTGCTATTGGGAGGCTTCGGGCGCTTACACCGGAGAGGTTTCCGTCGGCATGCTGAAGGAGGCGGGGTGCACGTACTGCATCGTCGGTCACTCCGAGCGGCGCACGCTTTTCGGCGAGCTGAACGAAGACGTCAACAAGAAGGCCAAGGCCCTGCTTGCATCTCAGGTAATCCCCCTCATTTGCGTGGGCGAATCGCTTGCTGTGCGCGATGAAGGCAGCGCGCTTGATTACGTGTGCGCTCAGGTGAAAGCGGCTTTTGCGGGCATCGATGAAATCGATGCTCAGAAGTGCGTTGTCGCCTATGAACCCATCTGGGCTATTGGCACGGGCCGTACCGCTACTCCCGACCAGGCTCAGGAAGTCTGTGCGGCTATTCGTGCTACTCTTGCTCAACTTTATGGGCAAGAAATTGCCGAGGGCATGCGTGTGCTCTACGGCGGGTCGATGAACGTTGGCAACGTTGAGGGTCTGCTCGCCATGGATGACATCGATGGGGGTCTTGTCGGCGGTGCTGCCCTGAAGGCAGAAAGCTTCATCGATTTGATCAAAGCCTGTCTCTAACGAAGGATTTTCTTTATGACAATATCTTCTCGGGTGCCGTGCGCCCTGATTATCATGGACGGTTTTGGCTTAGCTGAAAAGGGGGAAGGGAATGCCATTTCTTTGGCAGACACCCCCTTTCTCGATCAAGCTTTTAAGCAGCAGCCGCACACCCAGCTTCTTGCGTGCGGTGAGGCGGTCGGTCTTCCCGAGGGTCAGATGGGTAATTCTGAAGTGGGGCATCTGAATATCGGCGCAGGTCGTGTGGTGTATCAGGAGCTTACGCGTATCGATCGTGCTTGTCGTACGGGTGAAATCGAAGATAACCCGGTTCTTTGCGCTGCTCTCGATGCAGCAAAGGAGCGCGCTGGTACGGTTCATTTTATGGGACTGCTGTCTGATGGGGGCGTTCATTCGAACAATCAGCATCTGTATGCCCTGCTGGCTCTGGCGTGCAAACGGCAGCTTCCCTCGGTTCATGTGCACTGCTTCATGGATGGTCGCGATGTACCGCCTTCGAGCGGCAAGGCTTATGTGGAGCAACTCGAGGCCGAGCTTGATGCGCTGCGAAAGGAATATCCTCAGACCAATCTTGCTATTTCGACCATCGCTGGTCGTTATTACGCCATGGACCGCGATAATCGCTGG
This sequence comes from uncultured Eggerthellaceae bacterium, assembly GCA_964346845.1. GTDB lineage: Bacteria > Actinomycetota > Coriobacteriia > Coriobacteriales > Eggerthellaceae > CAKUOV01. The sequence goes on from CAYFWL010000063.1 coordinate 9,523, forward strand.
AGTCGTGTTGAGCGTGCGTATCGGGCAATTGCGCTGGGCGAGCCCTCGTGTGAGCTGTCGGCGGCTCACGTTCTGCGAGCATCGTATGATACAGGCGCTACTGACGAATTTGTGGAGCCTGTCTCTCTTGACGGCTGCGGTGTGCATGATGGCGACGCGGTGGTTTTCTTCAACTTCCGTCCTGATCGTGCGCGTGAGTTGACGCGCGCCTTTGTGGATGCTCAGTTTGAAGGGTTTTTCCGTCCAGAGCGTTTGGAAACTTCCTTTGTGTGCCTCACGGAATATGATCCGACGATTGACGCGCCGATAGCTTTCCCGAAGGAGTTTCCTGAAAAGGTGCTGGCTGATATCTTGGCCGATCAGGGTTTGAAGCAGTATCACATTGCGGAGACGGAAAAATATGCCCATGTGACCTTTTTCCTGAATGGTGGCAAGGAGGCTCCTAAGGTGGGGGAGACGCGGGTGCTTATCAAAAGCCCTGCCGTCGCCACCTATGACCTTCAACCTGAAATGAGCGCATATGAGGTGGCAGGCATCCTAGAGGCCGCTATCTTAAACGATGAGGCCGATTTTTATGTAGTCAACTTTGCCAATTGTGACATGGTGGGTCATACGGGGGTGATCTCTGCTGCTCAGGCGGCCGTTGAAGCGGTTGATGCCTGTGTTGGGCGTGTTCTGTCCGCGCTGCAGCAGAAAGGTGGTGTGTGCCTTCTGACCGCTGATCATGGTAATGCCGATAAGATGATTGCTGAAGATGGGACTCCCCATACGGCTCACACGATGGCAGCGGTTCCCCTGGTGTTGTTTGATTTTGCCGACCAGGGTTGGCGGCTGACCCAGGAACAGGGTGCTTTGTGCGATATCGCCCCAACGCTTCTGGATATGATGGCACTCCCGCAGCCTGCGGAGATGACGGGCGAATCGCTTCTTGCGCGCAGTTAGCGTTTCGTTTATAATTTCATACTTGCATTTAACTATTCGATTAAGAAGAAGGTTTCGTCTTGTCACCTGTTTTGATTCTTTTGATATTGCTGCTTGTTGTGTCCGGTGCGGGCCTGATCATCTTTATTCTTCTGCATTCTGGCAAGGGTACTGGTCTTTCCGATATGATTTCTGCCGCGGTCTACAACACCTCTACCGGTACCTCCCTTGTTGAGAAGAATTTGGATCGGATTACGATTGTTTTTGCTATCATTTTCATGGTCACGCTCATTGTGATGATGGTCGTCTGGCCTCAGGGCAGCATTTCTGCCTAAAGCATTTTTGTTGTTGCAACTTGGGACTGTTCTGATAGAATTACCTGCGTTGCACAAATGTCGGAGTGGTGGAACGGCAGACACGCTAGCTTGAGGTGCTAGTGCCCGAATCGGGCGTGCGGGTTCAAATCCCGCCTTCGACACCAGTACATTCTGAGGGAGGGCTTCGGCCCTCTCTTTTTTTTATGGCCTGTCGATCGATGAGACGAGTTTTTGGGTAGAGGTTTTCTGGGTTAAAGGACAAAAAGTGTGTCCTTTAACCCTGTTTTCTCCCTTAGGGTCCGCCTTCTCTTCTTATGGCTTTGCCAACCGAAGAAGGGGCCACGGTGTCACAGGGTGTCTACAGGGTTGGGTTATAGGCAAAAAAGTGTGTCCAAATCTCAATCGTAGTGAGATCGATAGGGT
>CAYFWL010000064.1:0-3561 GCA_964346845.1 uncultured Eggerthellaceae bacterium
CACACGGTACGCACGGTTATGACCAGCAAGGAAGCACTTTCCGATATCTTTTTGGACAAGACCTTGATGGTAGGGGTCCCGCCGCGCTTGTATCCTTCATGGCTGGTCAAAGAGGTGCCGTCTCCGGTGGGAAAGACCCACGAGGACGCGTTTGTCGTGGTTGATCTGTTCTCGCGGGTGCAGACGGTAGCGGTCGACACTACGGCGCGCTATTTCTACTGGCATGCTGAGGGCACGATCACCTCTTCTCCCGCAAGCCGTGCTCGTCAGGACAATATCGATGCGTGGGAGCATAACCGTGAGCTGGTGGAAGTCTTGTTCCCCGATATTTTGGACGATGTCATGTTTCGCTGCTACTGGGCGCACTTCGATGTGCTCGATGGCATGATTTTGAGCAAGAGCCCTGATGAAGAGCGCAGGCGGCATATCGTTTCCTGGCTTAAGAGGCACGCATGGGGCATTTTGAAGCACCCCGAAGTGAATATCAAGCGTAAGATCGCGCTGTGCTTCCTGTGTCTTTCCGAGGGTCTCTATAAGAACTTGGTGTATGCCCAGAATAGCACTATGAAATACAATGAGGATGGTGGTGCATCATGACGCGGCGAAGCAAGGTGGGCTTCTTCCTGTCATCGGTGCAGGACATGGGTGGCGCGGTACGGGTAGCGGTGTCTTTGGCTAACCGCCTGTGCGACGAATACGATGTGACTATCATTGAGCATATCACCCATTCGAGCATTGCCTTTCCTCTGGATTCCCGTATCAAATTAATATCGTTGGGCTCCCAGGCACGTCGTTTTCGTGAGCAATTCACGCAGCTTTGCGCACCGCTGACCCGCGTGCTCAAGGATAACCAGATCGATGTGCTTTTCGGTATCTGCGTGGAGGAAAGCGCGCTCGCTCTTTTGCCCTGCAGGGCGACGCGCACTAAGCTTGTGTTTTGCGATCACGGCGCTCTGGTAAACCAGCTCGATGACAAGACCACCACGTTGCTGCGTGGCATCTGCGCACGTTTTTGCGCCAAGACGGTGGTGCTCACCAATCAGACGGCGGGGGACTACCATCGTCTGATGCGGATACCTAGGGGCCGCATAGAGGTCATTCCCAACTGGGTGCCCAACGAGCTTTTGAAAGAGGCTCCCCAATGCGATGTGGAGGCCAAGCGCCTTTTATGGGCGGGCCGTCTTGATCATGAGAAGGGCGTTGACCACCTGTTCGAGATTGCCCGTCGTATCATGCCTGCCCATCCCGACTGGGTGTGGGATGTGTGGGGTGCTGCTGTTTTGGACGAAGGCGGGTTTGACCTGGAAAAGGAGCTGGAACGGGCGGGGCTTTCTTCGCAGGTGCGCGTGCGCGGCCGCTATGCGCGCACTCAAGAGGTGTTTCCCCATTATGCTCTGGCAACCCTTACATCCTATCGCGAGGGCTTGCCGGTGTTTTTGCTGGAGGCCATGGCGTACGGTCTGCCCCTGCTTTCCTTTGACGTCGATACAGGTCCGCGTGATCTTATCGTGACCGGCGTTAATGGCTACCTGGTGACACCCTATGATTATGACCAATACGCCACCTATCTGGGACGTCTTATGGATGATGTCGCTTTGCGTCGTTCTTTTTCGGCGTCTTCTCGACGTTCCGCTGAAGCCTTTGGCGAAGATGTCGTGTACCCTCAGTGGACGGCTCTCATTGAGCGTTTGAGCGCGCGCCTTCGAGATAAACGCAGCAAGAAGGGCGGCGGCGTCCGATGAGCGAGTCGAGTCGTACCAGCAATACGCTGAAAAACGTGTTCGCAGCCTGGGGCGGTCAGGCTATCTACGCCCTGGGCTCCTTTGCTGTGCGCGCCGTGCTCATCTCTCAGCTCGCATCGGTATTTGTGGGCTTGGAGAGCTTGTTTTCCAGCATCCTGACTATTCTTTCCCTGGCTGATTTGGGCTTTGGCAGCGCCATCGTGTTTGCGTTGTATGATCCTTTGGCCAAAGGCGATAAGGAAGCGGTTAAATCCCTTATGCGCCTGTTCAAACGCGTGTATATCGCTATCGGTATCGTGATCATCGCCATCGGTGCGGCGTTGACTCCCAATATTCGTATGCTGTTGGGGCCTGATTGTCCAGATATCCCCCTGATTCAGGCCTACTTCTTCTGCTTCGTGTTGAATACGGGTGTATCTTATTTCTTCTCGTACCGCGGTTCATTGCTTATGGCCGACCAGAAGAGCTACGTGGTGTACCTCATCACCTACGCTTTCCAGATTCTCATGTGCGTGGCGCAGATTTCGGTGCTTCTGCTCACCCAGAATTACCTGTACTTCCTGATGTGCATGGTGGGAAGCACACTGTTCCAAAATATCGTCATCGCTTTTGTGTCGGGCAGACGTTATCCCTATCTGAAGGAAAAGGACGTGCGGCCTATCGACAAGGATGTCCTGCACGAGGTGAAGCAGAACATCGTCGGTCTGTTCATGCATAAGGTTGCGGGCGCTTGCTCAACGCCGGCAAGCAACCTGATCATCACCAACGTGGTGGGTATTGGCGTTACCTCGTTGTATGGCAACTACCTGCTGATCGTTAATGCCCTGACCCAGGTGCTGAACAAGGTATTTGATTCCATTATTGCAAGCGTAGGGAACTTAGGCGTGATGGAATCAAAGGAACGTCAAAACGAGGTGTTCCTCACCACCTTTTTCATCAATGGCATGCTGTATTTGATCGTCTCGTGCGGCTTCCTGTGCGCCGTGAATCCCTTCATCGATTTTTTGGCAAGCAGCGACTGGCGACTAGAGCCGGTGACGGTTTTTCTCGTGGCGTTCCTGTTTTATGTGAGGGGCATGCGTTCGGCGGCTCTTTCTTTTACGAGCGCTTACGGTCTGTACTGGAAGACCAAGTGGAAGGCGGTGCTGGAAGCAATCTTTTTGCCGACGCTCGCGCTCATTCTCGCGTTCCCCTTAGGGCTGAACGGTGTGCTTTTAGGCTGCATCATTTCGTCTCTGGGTATCTCCACCGTGTATGAAGGCTGGGCGGTCTATCGTTTTGGCCTGGAGCGCCCCTTGCGCGAATATATCATGCTGTTCACCAAGTACCTACTTTTGTCCACGCTGCTTATGGCGATACTTCTTCTTGTGTGCGAAAACATTCCCCTCAATGGCCTGGTCGGATTCTTTGTGAAGGGCGCTTTGGGTGTGGTAACGTCCACGGCGATCTGGGTTCTGCTGTACCACAAGACGCGCGAGTGGGATGAGTGCCGGGGCATTCTCGGACGGGTGAGTGCCAAGATTTCGGAGAAGCTGAAGCGGAAGCGGAAGTAAGGGAACGGGGCTATGGCTGAGAACAAGCGGTATTTGAGCGCTGAAGAACTCAAGGAATGTCAGCTGCGCATGCTGGATATCATGGAAGATTTTTGCCAACAGCATGGTCTGACCTATTGGATTACCTACGGGTCTTTGATTGGCGCCGTTCGCCATCAGGGATTTGATGACGTCGGCCACGCGCTCCGCCATCCGGTTCGCGAGCTCCTGCACCGTGATGATGTCGGGGATGGTCACATCCCGGACCACCTTTTCGCGTTCGCCGC
>CAYFWL010000064.1:3571-11170 GCA_964346845.1 uncultured Eggerthellaceae bacterium
CCTTGGGATGATGACCTTGATTTGATGATGCCCCTTTCGAGTTATCAGCGCTTTCTGGAGCTGGCGGCCACTTCCGAAGGTCAGGAGTACTTTGCAGCACGCAGCGTGCGTGTGGCGGATGAGAGCGTGCCGTCTGCTCTTCCTTATCACCAGACCTACGCCAAGCTCTTCGATACACGTACCCGGGCGAGTCAGGGTATTTTGGCGTATAAGCGCGAAGGCTTTGTCGAGAGCGTCTTTGTGGATATTTTCCCCGTACTGGGGTTAAGCGGTGCAGCTGATGAAGATGCTAAACTGAAGCAGCTGGATGAGCTGTACGCCCGCTTGCGCTATGCGAGTGAGGATTTTTTTGCCGCCGCCAAAACAGAGGGGAAAAAGCGCCTGATCAAGCGTTTGCTAGGGTATCGCCGCGCTTGTGCGCGGGGTTATCGGTATTGGCTGCATGCTTTTTGTGAGCTGCGCAATAGCTTTCCCGATGCGCTTGAGTGCGATACCTGGGTGCTTCCTGATGCTGATGGAACGCGTTATGCTGCTCCGCGCAATGCGAAGACGATTCGTCTTGCCTTTGAGGGGCGCGAGGTGCCCTCCCCGGAAAACTACGACTCCTTTCTCCGTACCGAGTATGGTGATTACCTGCAGCTTCCTCCCGAGGACCAACGCTTGCCCTCCCACGCCCAGGGTTTTTGGTGGGTTGACGGGATTGACGGCGGGCATTCTGAGACGTCGTTGCGAAAGGAAAAGCAATGAAGGAAGACGTGATTCCGATGCATGAATGCGCTCGTGATTTCCGGGAAGGACCTGTCTGCGAGGAGAGGGGAGAAGAATTGACCCCGCTTCGCCAGTATCAGCTGGTAGAACTGAAGATCTTAAAGGAGTTCATCCGGGTGTGCGAGGAAAACGATCTGACGTGGTGGATTGCCTGGGGATCTCTCCTCGGCGCAGCGCGTCATCAGGGGTTTATCCCCTGGGATGATGATATTGATGTCTGGATGCCGGCAGATGACTACCTGAAGTTCCGTGAGTTGTGCCATGCTGGTGCGCTGGGGGAAGAGTTTTACTTTCAGGCCCATGCCGATTGTGTGTACGATCAGATTTACTGGCAACGTATCGGCCTGAAACATACGACCAGCTTGCCTCGTGACTATCGTGACGTGCCTGGTCATTGGGGCGTTTGTATCGACATTTTCCCCTTATCGTATGCCCCGGCACCCGATAACGCAAAAGAATCTCGCAGATATCGGGCTCGTGAGAAGCGATTCGATCGGTTGGCAAGCCGTTATTACTACAAGAAGGAGGCTCAGCTTCACGGTGGTTTGCGCCGACTCTACTGCAGATTCATGTCTCGGGGAAGCGACGAGAAGCATCTTGAACTGTGGAAGCGCTTTGAGGCGAGATATCTGGCAGGGTGGGATTATCGGGATCATAGCTGCTTTTCAGCAAGTTCTGGTCGTGTGACGGCAGCTTGTTTCGATGAAACGGTGGAGCTTCCTTTTGAGGACATCACGGTGAAGGCACCTGCGGGGTATGCTCAAATCTTGACGGAGCTGTACGGGAGCGATTGGAACGAGTTGCCGCCCGAGGAAAAACGCGTGTGGCATAGCGGCGGCGAATCGGGCGAGGTCATTGTCTCCCTCACGGAGCCGTGGACTACGTTCATGGAGTAAAACGCTTGCCGAAGCGCCAACTTTTGTGACAAAGGGACAGGTAATTTGTCACAATTATGACAAGGGGACAGGTAATTTGTCACAATCCTTTCACGTCCATGCAGCGCATGGCGTTGAAGATGGCTAATACGCACACACCGACATCAGCAAAGACCGCCATCCACATGCTGGCGAGACCAAGGGCGGCTAACACGAGAACTACGACCTTTACGCCCAAGGCGAAGATGATGTTTTGTCGAGCGATGCGCATGGTTTTGCGGGCGATGCGGATACCTGCGGCAATCTTGGAGGGCGCATCGTCCATGAGCACTACATCGGCGGCCTCGATGGCGGCATCGGAACCTAGGGCTCCCATGGCAATGCCGACGTCGGCACGGGTGAGCACGGGAGCGTCGTTGATGCCATCCCCCACGAAGGCGAGTTTGGCGGCTCCTTTTTGACCAGCTAGGATGACTTCGAGTTCTTCCACTTTATCTTGGGGGAGCAGCTGGGAGCGCACATCGTCCAGCTTCAGATGGTGGGCGATGTTCTGCGCTACGTCGTTGCGGTCGCCGGTGAGCATGATGCAGCGCTTGATGCCGAGATCATGCAGCTGGGATATGGCTTGGGCAGCATCGGGTTTTACGGTATCGGCAATCAGCAAGGAGCCTAGGAGCTTGTCTTCACGTGCCACATAGACAACGCTTCCCTCAGTGATGCAGGACTCAACATGGATGCCCTCTGTTGCCATGAGTTTGTCGTTACCAACGCGCACCCATACACCATCTACTAGGGCTTTCACGCCGTGACCACCCAGCTCTTCCACGCAGGAAACGCGTGTTTGGTCGAAGGGTCTGCCATACGCAGCGCGCACGGACTGAGCGATGGGGTGGTCGGAGTAGGACTCTGCTGCCGCCGCAGCCTCGAGCAATTCCGCCGGTGTAACGCCTTGCGCAGCGTTCGCGCGTATCACCTCAAACGTGCCGGTGGTAAGCGTGCCCGTCTTGTCAAAGACGATAGTATCGACCTGGGATAATGCTTCGAGATAATTCCCTCCCTTGACGAGAATGCCCAGGCGTGATGCGCCGCCGATGCCGCCAAAAAAGCTGAGCGGAACGCTGATGACCAAAGCACACGGGCATGAAACAACCAAAAAGATGAGCGCTCGCTCAACCCAGGTTGCCCAGTTTTCTCCAAACAGCAAAGGTGGAAGCAAGGCAAGCAGCACGGCACCTAGGGTGACAATCGGGGTATACACACGGGCAAAGCGGGTGATGAAGCTTTCAGCACGCGCCTTCTTGTCGGAAGCATTTTCCACCAGCTCAAGAATGCGCTGGACGGTGGATTCCCCATAGGGTTTCGTCACCTGAACCCGCAACACCCCCGTGATGTTCACGCAGCCGCTGATTGCCTCATCGCCGACGGTAACGCTTCGGGGCAGCGACTCGCCGGTGAGGGCCGAGGTGTCAAGGGTGCTCGTGCCTTCCCGCACCACGCCGTCCAGAGCTATGCGCTCCCCGGGTTTCACCACGATGATGCTGCCCTCTGTTACCTCGCTGGGGTCCACTTCTTCCAGCTGGCCTTCACGTTCTCTATGAGCGAACTTTGGTGCGATATCCATCAGGTCGGCGATATTCTTGCGGCTTTTGGATACAGCGTAGCTCTGAAACAACTCACCCACCTGGTAAAACAGCATAACTGCGGCACCTTCGGCCATGTGGGGGTTCCCTTCGGGGAATGCCACTAAGGCGAAGGCTCCCAGGGTGGCGATGGACATGAGGAGGCACTCGTCGAAGGGTTGTCGGTGCGCGATGCCCAAGAAGGCTTTTCGGAGGACATCGTGGCCAGCGATGAGATAGGGTATCAGGAAGAGCGCAAATTCAAGCAGGATGGCGTTCTGTTTGCCGCCCAGCCAATCCTCCAGAGGTGCCAAATCGGTGAAGATGAAAATAGGGACGAAAAGGCACAGAGCCAAAATGATTCGATTGCGCCAGCGGCGTTGCTTCTTGTTCACAAGGTCTCCTCAGGGGGACGGTAATCGTTGGGTCTAAGGGTAGAGGTCCTCTTAGTTGGGTGGGCTCGGGGGTGAGTTCTGTGGGGGCTGTGGATCTGCGGGTGCTTTTCAATGTCGGAGTCGTTTCGCAGGGTACGAGTGTGGTTTATTGCGGCTATGGGCACCCATTTCGCTTGTTTGAGGGGTGCATCATGGCGATGTGCATGATGCACACGAGGGCTACGGTCCTCATAGCATTCAAGCCTAAGGCGGCTTTTAGACGTCAAGACGCCCGCGAAATGCAACTTTATCGAACGATATCGCAGTCGGGTTCGATCCTGTGGCAGATGCGCTGGGCCTCATCAACGATGGCGGCAAAGCGCTCATCTGCGGCTTCAAGGGTCAGCTTTTGCGCCATGAAATTCACTTTCACGTTGACAACACCGTTGACTCTCCTGATAGCGTCTTCCATCTTGGCACCACAGTTCGCGCAATCCAGTTCATCCAGCTTATATACCTTTTTCATGAGATGCTCCTTTTCAAGGGATTTAATCGAGGTCGGGGAGGGGGGATCTGCGAGGCTTCGCGCAGATATGCGTCATGCCTGGGGAGAGCATGGTGTAGACGTGGTCGTCGGATAACTCATAGATGATATTCTGGCCGTCACGGGGGAATTTCACCAGGTGAGCCTGCTTCAAAATACGCAGCTGATGCGAGACGGCGCTCTGGGTCCCATTAACTGCCTCCGCGATATCGGCTACGCAGCGCTCTTTGCCCATGAGGCTGTAAAGGATTTTGATGCGTGTGGTGTCGGCGAAGACCTTGAATAGATCGGCGAGGTCGTAAAGGAGTTCCTCGTCGGGTAAGATCTCCGACTCAACGCCTGTGGCGCTGCTACAGGTTTTTTCTTGGTCGCTCATGCCTGTCCTCCAATGGATCTTAAACATATGAATGATTGCTCATATGTTTAATCATTAAACATGTTTTGTCAACAAAAGAGGGAATAATTTTCAAAAGCAGAGACAAAAAGTTCGTAATGGAACTTTCACGCAGCAAAAAGTGCAAAAACTGACAGAAAAAGCCCGTAGTTTTGAGTCCTTTGCCTCGGTTTTCAAAAATGGTGCTGCGTATCTAAGCGCGACCTGGGCAAACGCTTTTAGAAATGCCGAGAGCGATAGAGAAAGCAGCCTCCCTGCCAAAACTACGGGCTTTTTCTGTCAGTTTTTCTCAAAAAAGTGCATTATGCCGCTACTCGCCAACGGTATCGGCATCGAGTTCATTGCCTGAGTTCCATCATCGCTCCTTTTACGCGGCGAGGGGGCATCTTGGGAGCCCGGGAGCATCTTGGGAGCGTCCTGGGAGCCTGGGAGCAATCTACCTCAGAGGGAGGGGATGCCTCTGGATTCTCAAAGAAAACAGGAGGGAGCAAAAATCGAACGCCCGATGAAAATATGATTTACGTTACCGAAAAACTCCTGGTCGTGCACGGATTCACAGAGCACAGGGGAGAAGAAGCGCTCCATCACCGCTTTTATCTGGTCCAGGGTTTTTCTGTCAGTGGGGTCGTGGGCGCTTTCTGCCAGGCCGTTCAGCAGGTATACGCCACCTGCGGCTAAAGCGCGCTTGGTGAATCGCATGCCCTCGTCGCTCAGTAGGGGTGCGTCCTGGATCACGCCGGCGAAACAGTCGTTGATAACGGCGTCGTAGGCCCCTGGCTCTCCAGCGCGGAGAAAATATAGACCGTCACAAGCAAACACATGGAGGCGCTCACCGCAGCTTTTTTCGAGCTCATCAAGGTAAAAATGGCGGCGAGCGATGTCGATGACAACAGGGTCGATCTCTACGACATCCATGCTGATTTGGGGATATGAGGTCAGTGCATGTTTAGGGTACGAGAAGGCGCCCCCACCCAACATAAGGATGCGATGGGCGTCAGGTTTAATCTCAAACAGCTGGTCGAAAGTGCGGCAGTAGGCGAAGGGCGGCTCAAAGCGGCGCTCGCCAATAAATGTTGCCGACTGAAATCCGTCGCCGATGCTAAGGATACGCAGCGGTGTTTCATCACGTGCCTCCACGTTAAAAACCTGAGCTTCCCCGAACATCGAGGGGTAGGTGCAATCTTCATTGGCATCATCGAGCATGCAAAAGCCTTTCGGAAGAAGGGCGGTAATCTGTGAAACACATTGTGGCAGTCACGGTATAATCACTGCAAGTGAAAATGCGAAAGATGCCATAGCGTACCGTACGGCAAGAGGATTGCAGCATGCCGTACGGCAAGTGCTGAGGCGCGCTTCGCGCCTGGCAAAAAGGAGCTGCCATGCTTGATGGAAATAAGATTTGGATGGGCACCGGTAATTTACAAGCCGAAGACGGCACGCCTGAAAATCGCTGCTACCTGCTGCTGAATCAGGCTAATCGCCACGGCATTATTTCGGGCGCGTCGGGCACGGGTAAAACGGTAACCCTTAAAGTCATGGCAGAAGGCTTTTCTCAAGCGGGTGTTCCTGTTTTTATGGCCGACGTTAAGGGCGATGTCACGGGTATGGCACAAGCGGGCGACGACACCGAAAATATTCAAAAGCGTGTGATCAAATTTGGCATTGAAAACTGGAATCTCCAGGGCTGTCCCTGTCGTTTCTGGGATATGCTGGGTGGAAGCGGCGTTCCCGTGCGCGTCACCATTTCTTCCATGGGTCCTACGCTGCTTTCTCGTCTCTTGGGTCTAACGGATGCCCAAGAAGGCGTTTTGAACATCGTGTTCCGTGTGGCTGACGACAACCAGCTCTTGCTCATTGACTTAAAGGATTTGCGCACGATGCTGAACTTCGTGGCGGAGCACTCCCGCGAGCTGGAAACGGTGTATGGGCACATTGCGCAAGCATCGGTGGGTGCCATCCTGCGCAATCTTATTGCCGTGGAAGACCAGGGCGGTGATGTTTTCTTTGGCGAACCTGAGCTGGACCTGAGCGACTGGTTTGCTTGTGCTCCCAATGGTCACGGCTATGTGAACGTGCTCAACGCCGCCCAGCTGATTCAGCGCCCCGCTATCTACTCCATGTTTTTGCTGTGGATGCTGTCGAGTCTCTTTTCCACTTTGCCTGAAGTGGGCGATCCGGAAAAGCCCCGTTTCGTATTCTTCTTCGACGAGGCGCATCTGTTGTTCAGCGGTATGCCCAAGAGCCTTACGGATAAGATTGTCCAGGTCGTGAAGCTGATCCGCTCCAAGGGCGTGGGCGTATACTTCATCACGCAGAGCCCCAGCGACATCCCTGATGAGGTGTTGGCTCAGCTGTCCAACAAGGTGCAGCATGGCCTTCGTGCGTATACGCCCGCCGAACAAAAGGCGGTGCGTGCTGCAGCCCAGAGTTTCCGCGTGAACCCTGCGTTCAAGAGTGAAGAAGCCATCCTTGACCTGGGTACGGGCGAGGCGCTGGTCTCTTTCCTGGATGAGGAGGGTCGTCCCAGCGTGGTTGAGCGCGCCAAGATTTTGCCGCCGCAGTGCCTTATGGCCGCAGCGAGCGACGCTACCCTGCAAAACTCCCTGACGGCCCAAGCGAGCCTGCAGGCGAAATACGGTAGCGCGATCGATCGCGAATCTGCATATGAGCTTGTGGCCGCCGCCAAAGAAGAAAAGGCCCAGGCTGATGCCCTAGCTGCCGAGCGCGAGGCGCTTGAAAAAGAAAAGGCCGCCTGGGAAGCGCAGAAGGCCAAGGAAGAAGAGGCCGCGCGCAAGAAGGCGGAGCGCGAAGAGGAGCGTGCTGCTCGTGCCGCCGAAAAGAAGGCCGAAGCCGAAGAACGTGCCCGTGCCAAGAAACAAGAACAGCGTGATCGCCAGATTGCTTCGCTTGCCACCAGTTTTACGCGGACCGCAGGAAATAAGATCATTCGCAGCTTGCTGGGCAATGCTTTCAAGTAGCGATATGAAGCGCGGCGGAACTTACCCGAAGCGTATCCTGCTTTTGG
>CAYFWL010000065.1:0-11031 GCA_964346845.1 uncultured Eggerthellaceae bacterium
GCATCGGGCAGGCCGATGACCGCCACGTCTTTGATGGCAGGGTGGCCCGAAAGGAAGTCTTCAACTTGCACGGGGTAGATGTTTTCGCCACCCGAGATGATGACGTCTTTCTTGCGATCCACCAGCCAGATGAACCCGTCCTTATCCACGCGCGCCATGTCGCCCGTGAGCAGCCAGCCGTCCTGCAGGGTCTCGGCGGTTGCTACGGGGTCGTTGTAATAGCAGGTCATGACGCCGGGGCCTTTAACCCATAGCTCGCCCACGTCACCCGGGGCCACATCGACGCCATCCTCGCCGACGATGCGGGTTTCCCAGCGATAGCCTGGCACACCGATCGCGCCGACATGATCGACATTCCCTATGCCCAGATGCACGCATCCCGGACCGGTGCTTTCAGAAAGCCCATAGTTGGTGTCGTAGTCATGGTGGGGGAACACCTGCAGCCAGCGTTCGATAAGGCTTTTGGGAACCGGCTGTGCACCCACATGCATCAGGCGCCACTGGTCAAGTTCGTAGTCCTCCAAATTGATTTCGCCGGTTTCCAGGGCGTGTAGGATATCTTGTACCCATGGCACCAACAGCCACACCATGGTGCAATGCTCGGAGCTGACGGCGCTGATGATGTCTACGGGTTTCACGCCGCGCAAAATGACGGCCTTAGAGCCTGCAATCAGGTTACCCATCCAGTGAAACTTAGCGCCCGTGTGGTAGAGGGGCGGAATGCACAAGAACACATCGTCGTGCTGAATGCGGTGGTGAATCTGCTCCATTTCGGCGGCCTGGGTCAAGCTTTCGTGATTATGGAGGATAGCTTTGGGAAAACCGGTGGTACCGCTGCTGAAGTAGATGGCGGCGTCATCGCTTTCCTTGCAGGGAATCATGGGGTCTTTGCTTGAACAATTGGCGGTGAGCTCGTTATAGCTTTCCGCGAATGTGGGACAGTCGGTTCCCACAAAGAACAGCAGACGATTGTGCTGCACGGAAGAGGCGATCTCTTCAATACGACCGACGAATTCGGGCCCGAACACCAGCACATTGACCTCGGCGAGCTTGATGCAGTATTCGATTTCGGCACTATCGTAGCGGAAGTTCAGCGGCACGGCGATGGCGCCGGTTTTTAGCACGCCGAAGTAAATAGGCAGCCATTCCAGGCAGTTCATCATCAGAATGCCCACCTTGTCGCCTTTTTTGATGCCGCGCGATAACAGCAGGTTGGCAAAGCGGTTCGCCTTTTCGTCGAAAACGTACCAGGTGATTTCGCGGCGATAGGGCTGTGCTTCAGTGCTCTCGATCAAGTCGTAGTCGCGCCAGGTAACGCGGCGATGTTCTTTGATTTCAGGGTTGCGCTCAACGAGCGCCACCTGGTTGCCGAATTCTGTGGCATTCCTTCTGAGGAAGTCAGTTACAGGCATGTATCCTCTTTTCTACGCTTTATGTTCATCAAGTGTGTTTTATGCCCACTTGAAAGCTCTTTGCATAAATGAGAATAATACCGCAAATAGGGGGCGTGCTATACTGCCGCACATGATAAACGCTTCAAAATATTTGCTGATAAGCACGTGCCCTTCGAGAACTTCGCGTGTTGAAGCTTTCCCCGCTGCTTCGGAGCTTACCGATGAGAGGTCCTCTGTTCCCGCTTTGAGGGTTTCCCGCGCTTTCGCTGCTTTTACGTTGCTGCTTCTTTTTTTCATGCTGCTCCTGGCTTTCCCCGCACGAGCCTTTGCTGAGGATGCCATCCTCCATTCCGTTGCCTATTCTCGCTACGGGGTGCCTCTGACCGACATGGCAAAGGTGCGCTCGGAACCTTCGGTGGACAATCTTTTTACCCACGCAGACAGCATCAACCGCGGCGACGTGTTCTTGGTGGTGGCGCCCGGCTGGGAGTGGCGCGATATCTCCGAGAGTGCGACTCCCGCGCTCTATAGCTTTGTCTATGCTAACGCAGAGGCGAATTTGGTCTATAACGGTGCTTTGAACTGGGAAAAGTATTCTTCGATGAGCTCTTTGCACGTGCTGGCGTTTTCCCATTTGAGCCCGAGCGAGATGGAAGAAGTCATGCAGCGGGTGGTGAATAACCTCAAAACAGGTGACTCGCTGGTTATTACTAACTCGGTGGCGTTTCTGGGTGAATACGATGAGACCGAAGACTATTCGTGTTTCGTGGTGAAGGATGCTTCCGATAAGGGTCTTTTCACCTCTTCGACCACCCGTCACATGGGTATGATTTCTACCTGGGATGCGGTGCAGGCAATCGTTGCTCTGGCTTCAAGTTCCCAGCGATTTCCCGCCGATTTAGTGATATACCCTGCCTCTGATTTGATGCCCACCATCACACGTCTGAATATTTTGACGCGCGACTCCGCGATGGCTACTGCGCTGCAGGAATCGCAACCCCAGTTCATCGTGGTTATGGTGGCAACCCTGCTATTCGCCATGCTCTGTACCGCGTTGCTGCTGTTTTTGGAAATCCGTTTGCAGCCGAAGATACTTGCGTATTTGCTTCCTGCGGCGCGCATCATGTGGATTGTGTCCCTCTCTATCCCGTTGGCCACGTATCTTATGATGCTGCAGCTGCCGACTAACCCCGACGCCGAGATTTGCCTCGACTACTTCTGGTTCTGCGTTCTTGAGATTTCGCTGGTGTGCATGATTGTTGCTCTGGTGTTCCGGTGGACCTGGGCGTACATGGGGCTTCTGGGAGCTACGGTGATTGCGCTGGTAATGGACCAGTTGGCAGGTGGCCCCCTTTCGATCGGCAGCTACCTTTCCTATGCCCCCGTTGAGGGCGTGCGTTTCTTCGGCATTGGAAACGAGGGGGCGGCGTTGCTGTTTGGTGCGTGGGTCATGCTGGTGGCCTTCTATTTGACGCGTCGTCCCTTTAGCAAGCTTTCCCAAAGATTGCGGCGGTGGCTGTATCCGCTTGCTTCGCTCTTCATCGTCGCCGTTATTGCCGCTCCCTGGTGGGGGGCGAATTTTGGCGTTATCATCTGGGGTCTCGTGGGCATATTCGTGTCATGGCGTCTATTTAGCGGGCACCGGTTCAGCAAGCGCGAAGTGGTCGTTGCCGTATGTATTTCGGGTATATTGGCCGTGGTGGTCCTTTTCTTGGATACCACGTTCAACAGCGGTTCCCATATGGGAGGAAATGTTGACTTTTCCCACGGGGGCATCATCGACCAGTTTATCCAGGTCTTTGCCAACGTGGTGCAGTACAGCTGGAATACCTTGGTGTTTCGGCCCATCCTTACGGTGCTTTTCTTTGGCATCGTAGCCTTTCTGCTGTTTATCGGCATTGCCAAACCCGGTCCCTACGAGGCGTTTTGGCGCTCCCATGTCGAGTTCCACGGCGCTTTCTACGCGCTGATCGTTACGGCGCTGCTCATGTTTTTCTTCGAGGACTCGGGCATTTTGATGCCGGCGTTGCTGCTGCTGTATCCGCTTTCGGGCCTTATGTGGTTTGTGTGCAACTTCCACAGCTGGCACATTCGCTCCTTTATCAAGGAGCGCCGCGTGCTGGAGCGCTAAGCTATGGAAGCAAGGTTTCTGGATCTTGATCCCGCGCGTCTGGATGCCCACTGCCATCTTCACCATGATCCTGCTTTTGCCACCTATGCGAAAGACAATCCTGATCGGCATTTTTTCTGTATGACGGAGACCCCTGCGGAATACCAGGCTTTTCGTGCCGCGCAGCTTCCCGGGAATGTTTCGTTGGGCCTGGGTCTTCATCCGTGGCAGATTGCTGCAGGGGAAAAGGAAGCTCAGGCACAGGTGGCTGCGGTCTTGCGGCATCTTCCCGAGGCGGAGCTTGTGGGGGAAGTGGGTCTTGATTTTGGGCGTATTCACGGGGCAACGCGGGAAAATCAGCTGGCTGCTTTCGAGGCAATTGCGGCCGCTTGCGGTCATGCAGGGGGTCGCGTGCTTTCCATCCACGCAGTTCAAGCGGCAGGAGAAGCACTGGATATCCTTCAGCGTACGGCTTGTCTTTCATCGTGCACCTGCATTTTCCACTGGTTTTCGGGCAACAGCGATCAGCTGGTGGCCGCACAGCGGGCGGGGTGCTTTTTCTCGTTTGGCCCGCGCGCCTTGGCCACAAAACGGGGACGCGCCTACGCGCGCCAAATCCCTGCAGATCGTCTGCTGTACGAGTCCGATTCCTATACGCTGGAAGAGGGCTGATTCCTTGTGCGCTTGCGGGCGGGGATGGTTGACACTTTGGGGTGCGGGCGGGGAAGCCGTGCGGCGGGGTGCGCGTGCGCTTGTGCCTGCACTCGTGCCCAAGCCTGCGCCTGCACCGCGCGGCGGGGTGTGCGTGCGCTTGTGCCTGCACTCGTGCCCGCGCCTGCACCTGCGCACCTGCAGCCGAGCCTGCTGCTGCACCGCGCATGAGCCCTTCACCTGTGCGGCTGCACCGTGCGTAGGAGCCCTTCGCATGCAGGATCCCCGTGTGTTTTCCCCGCACGGCTGGTTCGTTCGGACGGTTTTGAGGTATACTTCATGGTTACGTTTATTGTGAAAGAAAGGAACGCTCGTGAGCGTTATTGAAGAACTGAGCAGCTTGCGCGACGAGACGCTCGCGGCTATCGCCGCCGCTGGAAATACCTCTGATTTGGACAAAGTGCGCGTTGCCGTTTTGGGCAAATCAGGCACCCTGACCGCTTATTTGCGCTCTATGGGCCAGCTGCCTCGGGAAGAGCGTGCTGCGATAGGCAAGACTGTCAATGAGACGCGTGCCGTGGTGGAAGGTGCTTTGGATGAGCGCAAGGCCGCTCTGGCATCTGCCGAGCTTACGGCCGCTATCGATGCGGCAGCGGTGGATGTGACTCTACCGGGTCGTGCGCAGCAGATAGGTACGCGCCACCTGATCAATAAGATCTCCGATGAGATGTGCGATTTTTTCGCTGGCTTGGGGTACAGCGTTATTTCGGGGCCTGAGGTCGAAACCGACTGGTACAACTTCACTGCCTTAAACGCCCCCGCCGATCACCCCAGTCGTTCCATGCAGGATACCTTCTATGTGAGGGATCGCTCGGGGCAGGAATCTGCCGTGAAAGGCGAGTCCGATGTTTTGCTGCGGACGCAGACTTCCGGTTGCCAGGTACATGCCATGGAAAACCAGGAGCTGCCTATCTACGTGATCGCTCCCGGTAAAGTGTATCGCCGCGACGTTGCCGATCCTAGCCATCTTCCGCAGTTTACCCAGATGGAGGGCTTGGTTGTCGATAAAGACATCACCTTTGGCGATCTGAAGGGAACTCTGGAGCTGTTCTGCAAACGCATGTTTGGCGAGGAGCGAAAGACGCGTTTTCGTGCACACTATTTCCCCTTCACGGAACCCTCGGCTGAAGCTGATGTCAGCTGCGGCATTTGCCAGGGTGAGGGGTGCCGTATGTGCAAGGGTACCGGTTGGCTGGAAATCCTTGGCTGCGGCATGGTTGACCCCAATGTTTTACGTATGTCCGGCATTGACCCCGAAGTGTATTCGGGTTTTGCCTTTGGTGTGGGCGTCGAGCGCGTTGCGTGCCTGAAGTATAACGTGCCCGATTTGCGCATGCTTATCGAAGGCGACATGCGCTTTTTACGTCAGTTCTAAATGATGCGATTTCCGCGAAACGAGGCATACATATGGCAGAGGAAATCATCGTTGTTGAAGGCACCAATGTCCTTACGGGCGAGGTGCACGTCTCGGGTGCTAAGAATTCGGCCCTGAAACTTATGGCCGCAGCCCTGTTGGGCCAGGGTAAAAGCGTGCTTTACAATGTGCCCCAGATTTCCGATATCGACGTCATGAGCGACGTGCTGCGCCGGCTGGGTGCCACAGTTACACGCGATGGCCATACATTGACGGTTGACACCACGGCGGTTGATTCCTACGAAACCCCCTACGAGCTCGTTTCAAAGATGCGTGCGAGCATCGCGGTGTTGGGCCCGCTGATCGGTCGCTTCGGGCGTGCCCATGTGGCTATGCCGGGAGGTTGCCAAATCGGTGCACGCAAGATTGATATGCACCTGCTGGGTCTTGAAAAGTTGGGCGTTCGCTTTGAGGTGAAGCACGGCGATTTGCAGGCCTCGGCGGCTGACGGCCTTCGAGGTACCTATATCACCTTGGATTTCCCCAGCGTGGGTGCCACGGAAAATCTGCTCATGGCGTCAGTGGTTGCCGAAGGCGAGACCGTTATCGACAACGCTGCCCGCGAACCTGAAATTGTGGATTTGTGCAATATGTTGAATGCCATGGGCGCACAGGTTGCCGGAGGCGGCTCCTCCACTATTACCGTGACAGGCGTTTCCCTTGACCAAATGCATCCATGCGAATATACGACGGTAGGTGATCGCATCGAAGCGGGTACTTTCCTTGCGGGGGGTGCCCTGACGGGCGGCCCTTTGACGGTAAGGGGCGTTGACCCACACTTCCTGCGGATGGCCATCATGAAGCTCGAAGCGCTGGGGTGCACGGTGGTATGCACGGCCGACTCCATTACGGTAGAGCGCACCGGGCCGTTACTCGCCGTTGATATTCAGACGCTTCCGCATCCGGGCTTTCCTACTGATTTGCAGGCTCAGTTCATGTTGCTGGCGGCTTTGGCGCAGGGCAGTTCGGTAATCACGGAAAACGTCTTTGAGAATCGCTTCATGTTTGCTGCCGAACTCATGCGCATGGGTGCCGATATCACCATCGAAGATCACCACGCTTTAGTGTGTGGTGTGCCGGTGCTGCAGGGCGCACCGGTATCCTCGACCGACTTGCGCGCGGGCGCCGCTCTGGTGCTGGCGGGTATTGTGGCAGAAGGCGAAACCGTCGTTCATGGCTTGAAGCACATCGATCGCGGCTACGAAGACTACGTGGGCAAGCTGGTTTCCTTGGGTGCATCGGTCGTGCGAAAGACCGTGGAATAACGGTTTCTCGTGGCTTTCCGTGACGAAAACAACAGACGACGGCCTTCGAGTGCTGCACGCTCTCGCAGAACTTCTGCGCAGATTCGCACGAACACCTATGGCGCTCATCATGGAAGCCACGCCCGCCCTCTTTCTTCGGGCGATCGTGCAAAGCGCTCCGGGGGTTCGGGGGCAAAAGCCGACTTCTTCAGTCAGCGCCGCTCCCGACATGCTGTTCGAGGCTACGTGGACCACATCACGCCCAACACCAAGACCCGCGAGAGTTCTGAAGCGTATGCGCGCCGTATGAATCGGCGCGGTTTTTCGCAAGAGGTGCAGCACAGGTCTCACCTCAAGCGTTTCGGCTTTATCGCGCTTGCGTTGGTTCTTATTCTTGGCATTGGTGGCGCTGCGGCGTATTTTGCCTATTTCGCTTCGGTTGATTCTAAGCTTGCTTCTTCCGATCATGGCCTTGAAAAGGTGTTGACCCCTGTTCAGGAGGGCGCCCCTTACTATGCGCTGCTCTGTGCCGACTTGAATGACTACGATGGTCGGCGCGGCATCGATGCTATGCTGCTTGCACGCGTTGATCAGAGTGCCAAGCAGGTGACGCTGGTGGCTCTTCCCGGTAATGTGCGGGTGCCGTACGACAACGGTGTACAGCCTCTTTCCGCCCTTATGGATCAAGAGGGGGAGGCTCGTGTGGTGAGCTCCCTTTCTACTCTTTTGGGCGTGGGGATCTCCCATCTCCTCTATGTTGATCGGACCGCTTTCACCTCTATCGTGGATGACTTAGGCGGTGTGGAGATAACACTCGAGGAAGCGGTTGATGACCCCCGTGCGGGGAGCGACTACCTTCCGACGGGCAGTCAGACCCTGAATGGCTCACAGGCGGCGACTTTGCTGATGGCCTACAACTACAAAGAAGGGCTTACCACGATGCTTATCAACCAGCGTCGTTTTGCCGTGGCGCTAGCTGGCAAATTCTTTGCAAGTCAGGGGGGCTACAGCCTGGCCGCTTCCTTAGATGCTCTGGCAAAGCATGTGACGACCGACTGGAATGCCCGTCAGCTGCGGGCAAATGCCGATGCCTTGAAAGGACTGAGCAGCGAAAACATCTACACGGCACAGTTGAGCGGCTATGACACGACACTTTCGGGCAGCGATGAAACGCGGGTCTTTGTTCCTTCGGCCTCCGACATAACATCATTGATGGCGGCTGTTGACGCGGGGGGCGATCCTTCGTATCGCGACCAGAAGGAGGCCGTCGAAGTGGATAAGGATTCCTTTGAGATTACCGTACGGAACGGCTCGGGTATGACGGGTGGTGCGTCTCAGTTGGCTGCTATCCTAACAGATGCCGGCTTCACGGTCGCCGAAACGGGCAACGCCGACAGCTATGTGTACACCGAGACGTTGGTAATCTATCTTGATCCGGCGTATAAAACGGCCTGTGAAGCGGTCGTGCAGGCTCTCGACACGGGTCGCGTGGTCAATGGCTTAAACGGCTATGTCTTTGACACGGAAGTGCTGGTGGTTTTAGGTTCCGATTGGAAGCCTTTGAGTTAGCCAGCCTTGCGGTGTTGCATGCGGGAAGGGGCAAGGGGCAAAAGTGCGTTCAGACCCGAGCCGTTTCGATCGGTGATTGTGCTATGTGCGAAAAAAGTGGCAATTCGTTCAGACTTGTCCAGATCTGAAGTCTTTCTCGGAAGATTTCCCAAACCGGTCGCAAAAAGTCGAGTTTTGGGTAATCGGGGCAGGGGTTTCTCCATTTTGGGCTCTAAAACGGCTTAATATCGGTCATTTCAGCTCTTTGCGGCCGCTTTTTCATCATCAATTTACCCAAAACTCGACTTTTTGCGACCGGTTTGGTTTTATGCTGCAATGTCCCTTGTCATCTTTTTGAGTTAAAGGACAAAAAGTGTGTCCGCAAAAGGGGTGTTGACACAGGTCAACACCCCTTTGCATGTTAAAAAGTCATTTGAATCGATTTTTCCACCTGGACAAAAAGTGTGTCTGGGTTTCTTTGTTTTACCAGGTTAATCAATATAAATCAGTCAAATAATTTGCTGATTTGGGGAGGTTGGCTTGAGGACGAAGATCTGCCCGTTTTGCGGGGCTCCAATGAAGAGGAACGGGAAGACCAGCGCGGGGACCCAGAGGTGGAGGTGCCGACCGACGACGACATCGACTTCCTGTACGAGATTTATTCGAGGTATCCTCGAGAGGACGGGGCGCCCGAGTGGGGGCAGGCGCCGGTCTGACAGGAGCTGCACAACCAGACGCCGTACCCGCATGCTATCTACTAGCCCCCAGACACACTTTTTGTCCTATAACCCACATATTAAGGGAGGGCGCATCCGGATGGATGCGCCCTCCCTTAATATGCTATACTGCTGTGCTCGCGTTGTCCTGAAAGCAGAAGCGAACTGCTTTCAGGACTTGGGAAAAATTACCAACGATGGAATGTCATACCGCTCTGAACGGGGCCAATGGTGATTCCCTCACCGAGACTTGCCGCATGGATCATCTGACCGCCGCCAATGTAAATGCCGCAGTGACCCGAATTGACGGCGATGTCACCCGGCTGCGGATCGTCCACCTCAGTCCAGCCAAGGAAGGTATAGGTGGTACCTAAGCGGCTATAGCTGCCAGTGAGGCAGTAGCTCACAAAGCCGGAGCAGTCAAAGCCTTTTTCACCGACGCCGCCCCAAGAATAATAGCAGTCGCCCTCGTTATAGAGTGCCCACGCACGTCCCGTAACGGAGCCTGCATCGGCACGGCCGGAGTAGTTGTTGTTGTAACTACCACTGCCGCTACCACTGCTGCTGCCACTTTCGGAGGAGGGAGTATAGGGAGCGTTGCTGAGTGCTGCCTGGCGAGCGGCTTCTTCAGCTGCTGCCCGCTCCTGTTCGAGCAGCTCGGCGGCTTCTGCGCTCAAGTTGTCGTAGATAGATTGAATCTCTTCAACCACAACCTGGGCTTCTTCCATGATTTCCTTTGCTTCCTGAGCCTTTTGCTCGGCGATGCGCTGCTGTTCAACCAGGATAACCTTTTGAGCCTCAATCTCCGCCTTCAGCTCTTTGGTTTCCTGAATCATGTCCGCATCGTTTTGGTTGAGGATGGCAAGGAAGTCCCAATTGTTGGCGAATTCCTCAAAAGTGGTCGCACCAAACAAGAGATCAACAACAGTCAGGTTGCCTGAGCGGTACATGCTGCGTGCGCGATTGCCCATGAGCTCGCGTAGTTTGGTGATGCGCTCGGTGGCTTCATCAATGCGGGCCTGCGCTTCGGCAACGGCAGCTTCAGCGGCTTCCTGTGCGCTTACGGCTTCAACCCAGTTATTGGAGGCATCATCCAGGAAGTCCTGCTTCTCCATGAGTTGGGCATAGGCGGCATCAGCTTCAGCTTGCTTGTCCTCAGCAGGGCTTGCAAAAGCGAAGGAGAGAGGGAGCGAAAGCGCAATGAGCAAAGCGATTGCGCCGCTTAATACGAGTTTTGATGTGTGGGATCGATGCGTCATAGATAAATACCTTAGCAGTCGGTTTCAGTGTTCTTGAGATGATACCACGGTGCAGCGGGGTGAACGCGATACCGACGCATATTACACATTTGCATGAAAAGGCTTTTCAGGGCCGCTATAGGTTTTACGGGACGGCGCGGAAAAAGATACGCACGGATACGTAAAAAGGTGTTGACATGCGGCCTTGACTCGCGTAATATACCGTCTGCTTTCGCGAAATAAAATGTTTCGCTGAAGTGGCAGCTTGATAAATGCACATGAATTGAGCGAAGAATTTGGGAGTGTGCCCGAGTGGTTAAAGGGGACGGGCTGTAAACCCGTTAGCTATGCTTACCTAGGTTCGAATCCTAGCGCTCCCACCATTTCTCGCCTGTGTGGCTCAGGGGTAGAGCACATCCTTGGTAAGGATGAGGCCAGCGGTTCAAATCCGCTCACAGGCTCCATTTGAATACAGCACGGAATTCTATTCCGAGTTTATAATGGCGGTGTAGCTCAGTTGGTTAGAGCACACGGTTCATACCCGTGGCGTCACTGGTTCGAATCCAGTCACCGCTACCACTAAACATATCGCGCCCAATCGGGCGCGTGTTGTTATCATCTCGAAATTTGGGATGATTCATCATCGAAAACTATGG
>CAYFWL010000066.1:0-10930 GCA_964346845.1 uncultured Eggerthellaceae bacterium
GGCCCTTCTAGGGCCGATGATCAAGCCACCGGCTAGGCCGGTGGTCATGACTGCACGTCAAAAAGCTGTGCTACTATGCCCGTCTACGAAAGGAAGGGGCATGCTCGAAACTGCTTTACCGATACCGTTTTGGATTGAGCTGGTGGCAACTATCACCGGCGCTGTTTCGGGTTCTCTGCATGCGGTGAAGCATAATTACGACTTCTTCGGTGTTGTCTGCCTTGCCTGCATCACGGGCCTTTCAGGGGGCATTATCCGCGATGTCTTGTTGCAAAACTACGGCATCTACGCTTTCCAGCACTGGGAGCTCATCGTTGCCTGCATGGCGGCAGCCGTGCCGGTGTTTTTCTTTGCTCGCTTGTTGGACAAGTTGGATTTGCCCATGGATATCATCGATACGGTGAGCATTGCCCTATATGCCATCATCGGCGCAGGGAAGGGCTTTTTTGCTGGCTACAGCGTGCTGCCAGCGGCTATCCTGGGAACCATCACCGCAGTTGGCGGCGGCTGCGCTCGTGACCTTATCCTGCTACGTCCGCCGCGTATTTTCATCAGCGGCACCCTGTATGCTTCGGCTACCTTTCTAGGAGCACTTCTGTACTTAAGTTTGCATCATTTCGAAGCGCTTGTCGATTATGCGGCCGCTATCGGGGTCGTTTCTATCCTCATCATGCGCTTCATCAGCGTTTTCTTTAAAATTGAGACCAGGCCCGCTCGCGACTACTCCGACAAGGTGGAAGCGCTCGTCCGCCGTCTCTCCTGCAGCTTGAACATTCCGCGCCATAAACGTTGAACGAAGGGGGTTTCATGTCCACAACGCGAAGAACGCTTCACTATTATTGGCAGGTCACACGTCGGCATGGCGGCTATTTTGCCGGTCTTATCTTGAGCACCTTCGCCTATATTGCGCTGCTCTCGTATGCAAACCCCTTCGTCATGAGTCTCATTGTTGATCGCGTGGGGGAAAGCGCTGTCGCCGCTGATGAGGTATTTCAGGTGTTCATGCCCTTCATTGTGGCTCTTGTGGGGGTGAATGTGGTGGGGCAGGCGGCTAGCAAGCTGCAAGATTATATGCTGTTCAAACTTGAGATTGCGGCCTCCTATGATTTGGCTACGCTGTGCTTTGATGCGCTATCGAACCAGTCGATGAGCTTTCACTCCAATCGCTACGGGGGTACGCTGGTGAGTCAAACCAGCAAGTTCACCAGCGCCTATAATCAGATAATCGAGAATCTGAACTGGCCCTTTATGGCGGTTTTCACCTCAATTGTCTCTACCTGCGTGATTTTGGTGCCTCGGGTGCCTCAATATGTTGTGGTGCTCATGCTTCTTCTGGTGGTATACGCGGTGGTTTCGTACCGTATGTATAAGGGCATCTTGGGCCTCAACGAAGAAGCATCGGGCGCTCAAAACCAGCTTTCAGGCGAGCTTTCCGATAGCGTTTCCAATATCTTGGCGGTAAAAACCTACGGGCGTGAGAATTACGAACGGGGACTGTTTGACGCTGCGAACAAGGAAGTAGTGGCGCGCGACTCAAAGCGCATGATGGCGTCCTTGGTTCGCGGTATTGTGACGGCGGGCATCACGGTTGTCATTATGTGTGTGGTGACGGTGTTTATCGCCGGTGGCAATTCGTGGTTCGGTATTACGCCGGGTACGCTGGTCGTTATGTTCACCTATACGTACAATTTGACGAACCAGTTCAATTTTATCAACGCGGGGCTTCAGAGATTCAATCGTGCTTTTGGTGACGCCAGCGGCATGACGGCGGTTCTCGATGAGCCTCGTCTGGTGGCAGATTTGCCCGATGCTCCGCCCTTGGTGGTGAAAGATGGCGCGATTGATTTTGAGGGCGTTGGTTTTCGCTATGTTGACGGTGGGGTGGAAACACGGGTTTTTGATGACTTTAATCTTCATATTCCCGCAGGTCAACGAGTAGGCCTTGTGGGCATGAGCGGCAGTGGGAAGACCACGCTCACCAAGTTGCTGCTCCGCTTGAACGACCTGCAAGAGGGACGCATTCTCATTGACGGGCAAGATATTTCCCGGGCTGCCCAGCAATCGCTTCGTCGCCAAATTGCCTATGTGCCCCAAGAAGCGCTGCTGTTCCATCGAAGTGTTGCTGAAAATATCGCCTACGGGCGGCCTGATGCCAGCAGGGATGAGATTCGCGAAGCCGCACGACAGGCCAACGCACTCGACTTCATTGAGGCGCTTCCCCAAGGTTTTGATACCATCACAGGGGAGCGTGGCGTCAAGCTTTCCGGCGGTCAGCGTCAGCGTATTGCCATTGCCCGTGCGCTTTTAGCGGCGTGCCCGGTCTTGGTGCTCGATGAGGCTACCAGCGCTCTTGACTCGGAGAGTGAAGCTCTGGTGCAGGACGCCCTGGCAACTCTTATGCGCAATCGCACCTGCATCGTCGTGGCCCACCGTTTGTCCACGGTGGCGAGCTTGGATCGTATCGTGGTGCTCGCAGATGGCGCTATTGTGGAAGACGGCCCCCATGCCGCCCTTATTGAAGCAGGGGGCGAATACGCTCACCTGTGGAATCGCCAGACGGGCGCTTTCTTCGAAGACTGAGCGGGTAAGGGTCCCTATTCTTTTTTTAACCGGCGAAAAGTGCATGCGATTTTGCAAATATTTGACTGATTTTCGGTAGCGCGCGATGTGCCTTTCTTCTAGCATGTAGGTGAGCGATGGATGAGGTCGCGCAGCGTAGTTGACCAGCGAAAACCTTTCTTTTTGCGGTGTGCCTTGCCCTGAGTTTACTTCGGGAGAGCTGCAGCAAAGGCGGCATCCTGGTTTTCGAGCTTAATAGGGAAGCGCGCTTGAGTTTCTTTTGGCCTTAAAGGAGGCACGATGATTGATTTTAATGAGAAACAAGGTTTTATCTGCGACATGGACGGTGTGCTGTATCACGGCAACAAGGCTTTGCCGGGTACGGTGGAATTTGTCGATTGGCTTAAAGCGGAAAAGAAGGAGTTTCTTTTCTTGACGAACAACAGCAGCTATACGCCAAAAGAGCTGCAGCAAAGGCTGAAGCGAATGGGGATTGATGTGCCGGAGGACCACTTCTATACCAGCGCGTTGGCGACCGCCGCCTTTTTAAAGGAGCAGGCGCCGGGTTGTTCGGCCTATGTTATCGGCGAGGCGGGTTTGCTGAACGCGCTTTACGACGCGGGGGTTACGATGAACGACGTGGACCCCGATTATGTAGTGGTAGGGGAAGGTTCGTCGTATTCTCTAGAAACACTGACCAGGGCAACGAACCTGGTTTTGAAGGGAGCCCATTTGGTAGGTGCCAATTCAGATGTTTCGGGTCCGATTGAAAATGGCATCGCGCCTGCATGTAGCGCCCTGATTGCGCCGATTGAGATGGCAACGGGGAGGCAGGCTTATTTTTGCGGAAAGCCAAACCCGCTTATGATGCGCACGGGATTGAAGATCCTTGGTTGTCACAGCGCCGATTCCGTCATGATAGGCGATCGCATGGACACCGATGTTATTTCGGGCTTGGAAAGCGGTATGTCCACCGTGCTGGTCCTGTCGGGCATCTCATCTGAGAAAACGATTGAAAAATACGCCTATCGCCCTTCGATGGTGCTCGGATGCGTGGGAGACATTGTCGAACGGGCGCACGCATCTCTGCAATCGAGGGCATAGAGCCGCTGGAAGCGGTCGCTTTCAGCGAGCAGCTGGTCAGGTGTGCCGTCGAGTGCCACGCTGCCTCCTTCTATGAAGACCACGCGATCCATGCGCTCGATGCCCGCGAGGTGATGCGTCACGAGCACAATCGTGCGATCCGAGAGCGATTCGAGCAGCGTGTCCAGGAGTGCTTCTTCCGTTGTGGGGTCAAGGCTTGCCATGGGCTCGTCAAGCAGCACCAGGGGGGATCCTTGCAAAAGGACGCGAGCGATGGCCATACGATGGCGCTCGCCGCCGCTGAAGCGTAGGCCGGCCTCATCGACCATCGTGTCAAGGCCGCAGGGGAGGCGCTTGAGCAGAGCGCCGAGTCCCACCTGATGAAGCGCTTCTTCTGCCTGTTGACGGGTGACTGTCTTATCGCCCAAAGCCAGATTGTCGAAGATGGTCTGGTTGAAAAGATAGGTTTCCTGGGAGATGACGCTCACCAGTTTGCAAATGGTGTCATCTGCAGCGAGAAAACCTGTCTCAGCGCCTCCGATTTTTACCGAGCCGAAACAGGGTGCAAGATCGCCGCGAATCAGACCTAAAAGCGTGGTTTTTCCCTGTCCGCTGGGTCCAAGGACGGCGATGTGCTGTCCCTGGGGGATTGAAAGCGAGACGTGTTCGAGAACGGGCGTACCGCCCGAATGGGCAAAGCTCACATCTTCAAGCACTATATCGAGGGGGCTCTTGGTGCGTTTTGAAGGGGCTTGATGTTCAGAGCGGGCAGCGCAGCTTTCAGCTCCTTCAGGGTTTTTGCCCGTGTCGATAGGTGCTGCTTTGCTCTGAACAGGCTTTTCGCTCAGCTCGTTAAGATGGTGGAGGGACTCTATGTGATCGCTTGCCTGAACCACCGCTTCCGGCAAGGGGACAAACGCTTCTATGAGGGGAAAGAGGCCCAGCACGAATGCTGCCATCCAGTCGGAGGGCCGCCCCGGTATACCGCTGGCTGCCGGATCTTGGGGAATAGCACCGAAATGCAGTGCCGCCCACACCGTCACGAAGAGCGCCATCAGGCCAAAGAGCGTCTGTGCCAGAAAATCTCTACGCAAGTCGAATGACCTAAGTTTCTTTGTAACCGTTTCTATCTTGCCGTCGATTTCCGCTACGCGTTGCAGGAAATCTGCCCGTCTGCCCGAAAGGATCCAGTCGGTAATGCCACGCACGTCATCGCTTGCGCGGTCGTACAGCAGGTGGGTGAGTGCGCGCAGTTGTCGGCGGTTTTCGGTGCATGCGCGGTAGGACCATGCGGGGAAGGCGACGCAGAGGATTCCCAGGCCTATGAGGACCAGGGGTGCAAAAAACGGGTCAACCGCGAAGAACAGTACCGACGTGATAAGCCAAAGGGAACAGGCTACGATGAGAGGGAAGAAGGTGCGCAGATGCAGGTCCTGAATGTGCCCGATATCTTGGACCAGCAACCCAAGCGCTTCTCCCGCTCGATGGCTTGATCCCCAGCTCATGCCCTGGGACGCTACCTGGCCAAAGAGCTTATTTCGCAGCTGACTTACGATGCGTAGGACCCAATTATGGCTGGAAAGCCGTTCCTGATAGCTGAGAAAGGGTTTTCCTACGCCGAAGACTTGCACCAGTCCAAGGGGGATGAGCAGCGAATAAAGGCCCAAGAAGGGCTGTTCGGCAGCACAAGAGATAAGGTAACCTGCCGTGAACATGAGCCCGCAGGAGAAAAGCATGGCAGCCACACCCAGCAGCAACGCTTGGGCAAGAGGCTTTTTGAAGGCTCCGATAAGGGGGCGCGCCCAGGTATCTGTTCGCCAGAGATTGCGCCCGGTACCCCGCTTTTTTGCGGGCATGCTGTGTGGTTCTGGATTGTTCATGCAGTCTGTGCGGTTCGTGCAGGTAGACGTATCGTCTGAGTACGAAGGCACGGCGCCCGCGCGTGAGGGCATGTCACTTGCGCAGGCGAACACGCTGTTCGCTGTTCGGACCGCGTGCTGCTCCTGTTGCTCCTGTCCGGCGCGGAAGGGGTTGTCGGTCTTGGTGCCGGCGGCTTTCTCGGCGTGGGGCGCATCGGCGTTACCGAGAGAGCTGTCGGTGCGGTTTCGCGCGTTCCAGTGCGCTTCCGCGTGCCCTTGATCGAGTGTAACGACAGCGTCCATGTCGTTAAGCCAATGGGGGCGGTGCGTGGCTAAAAACACCAGGCGTCCCTCCATCAGTTTGAGCAGGTCGCCTTTCAGTTCAAGCTCGGTCTCGATGTCAAGATGGGCGGTGGGCTCATCGAGCACGAGCACATCGCGATCGTCCGCAAGAAACGCACGTGCCATAGCAACGCGTTGCGCCTGCCCGCCCGAGAGGGCACGTCCGCCTTGGCCGATTATCGTATCCAGATTGAGCCCTTGCTCGCTTAGGCAGCGGGCAAGTCCTGCTTGGCGGATAGCCGCGTCCACCGCTTCATCAGGGGCGTCGGGTCGGTAAAAAGCGACGTTTTGGCGAATCGTTCCGTAGAACAGATGGGGGTTTTGCGGCAGGTACGCCACGCGGCGGCGCCACTCATCGCTGGTCAGAAGGATGGTTTCATTCGCCTGCATCGCTTCTGCGCGCCCTTCACTTGGTGCTGAAAAGCCAGCAAACAGATTCGCCAGCGTGGTTTTTCCCGACCCGCTCTCTCCTACGAGGGCTATCTTGCAGGGGCCGGAGAACGCCAGATTAAGGTGGCGGAGCACACGGTGCGCTCCCTCGGCGTCTTGGTAGGTGAAGCTTGCGTTTTCAAGCCTGACGGCAGGTGGGCACTTCTGCGGTGTTTTGCGGCACCCTTGAGTTTCGCAGGGAGCTTCGGCTGCATCGTTCACGTTTGGCTTGATGGCATGAAGGAGGGCCGCCAGCTGATTGCGTCCATCAAGGCTGGCGTGGAAGTCGGCGGAGTAACGGCGGACTGCACCGAACAGTTCCGGGATAATGATCAGCACCACAAGGGCGTTGAACAGGGCAGCTTCTCCCGCCATGAGACGAAAACCTAGCAGGATGGCCACTGCTGCCAAGGCAAAGACGCGGAAGAGGTCAAGAGCCAAGCTGGATATAAATGCCGATCTGAGCGTTTTGACCGAGGCGTGCCTCAGGCTCTCGCTTGCTTGGAAGACGCGTTGTTGGAAGACCTTACTTTTTCCTGCGGCCTTAATGGTGGCAACGCCGCGTAGCGTGTCGGCAAAGTGGTTGGTAAGGCGCATGAAACGTTCATGTTGAGCGGCGGCTGCATCGCGCGAGTTTGCGCCCAGCATCTGCAGGTAGAAAATAATGACGGGGATAAGGGCAAGGCAGATGATGCCGCTGGTTATATCGAAGAAGAGAAGAGCTGCTCCCAGCAAAGCGGGAATCACCATGAGGTCTGCGGTCTTGGGAAGGATGATGTCCAGATAGGTCTCCACCTGAGCAACGCCTTCCACAAGCATCGTTACGGTGCCTCCGGTGCCGTGCGCTTCGTTCTTGTCGTTGTCGCTGGTAGCGGGGTTCGATTGCTCAGCGCGGGCGAAGAGACTTGAGGTGAGCTGAAGGCGCAGCGTGCTCGCGGTGCGTTGGGCGAATCCGCCAATGAGGATTGATCGCATCCAGGTCACGCCCTGGCGCGCTACATAGCATGTCAGAAACATAAGGAGCAGCACCGCTTGGCTTGCGAGACTCGCTCCGTACCACAGACTTGTCAAAGCGCTGGCGAGTGCTGTTGCCTGCCCTACGGTAAACACTGCGTCCACAGCGGAAGCTGCGAGCATAAGGGCAAGCTGTCTTTTCGACCCCTCGAGCTTTCGCACGTTTTCGTCCAGTAGAGCCATCGCTTCCTTCCGGTCTTGGTGCTTTGATTTGCCCCTATGATTCGCTATGAGCTTTCAAGCCTATCATAGGAATAGATACGCGGGAGCGCAAACCGTTTAAAAAGGGAGGTGGTGGCAGAAAAATTATATTGACCAAAGCAGCTGTTTGCCGTAAAAGATTCTATGAGGAAAGCGCCCCCTTCTTTACGTTGTTTTGGGGTGTTGGTTTGAAAGGAGGTTGCTGCATGGACGCGGTTTTACTCGCTCGAATCCAGTTTGCCGCGACGGCTTTGTATCACTACCTGTTCGTCCCTCTCTCGATTGGTTTCGGATTGGTACTTGCCGTCTTGGTTACGCGGGCATATCGGTCAAAGGATCCCGCCGATGATGCGTTGGCTGCATTTTGGACGCGCCTTTTTGCCGGGACCTTTGCGGTGGGCGTCGCTACAGGCATCACCATGGAGTTTTCGTTTGGCACGAACTGGGCTGATTATTCCCGCTTCGTGGGCGACATCTTTGGTGCTCCGTTGGCGGCTGAGGCTCTTTTCGCCTTTTTCATGGAGTCGGTTTTCTTAGGCATACTGCTGTGGGGAAAGGCAAAGGTGGGACCTCGGGCTTATGTGGCAAGTGGTTGGCTGGTCTGGGGCGGCTCGTGTCTGAGCGCTCTGTGGATCCTCATCGCTAACTCGTGGATGCAGACTCCTGCTGGTTATGAGGTCATCGAGACCGCTACGGGTTCGAAGGCTGTGCTCACCGACTTCTTCGCTGCCGCCTTGAACTACTCTACACTCGAACGCTTTGCTCACGTGGTGATTGCGCTTCTCATCACGGGTGGTCTGGCCGCTATGGCCGTGGGCGCATACTACATGCTGAAGAATCGCGACCACGATGCAAGCCGCAAGCTGATGAAGACGGGACTTGTCATCGCTATCGTCGCCACGGTTCTTATGATGCCTGCTGCTCATCAGCAAGCAGTTGAGGTAAGCGAGCAGCAGCCGGCCAAGCTAGCTGCCATGGAGGGTCAGTGGGAGAGAGGTCCTGCGGAAATGAGCCTCTTCGGCTGGGTTGACGAGGCAAACAAAACGTCGTACACGCTGGCCATCCCGGGATTTACGTCCTTTTTGGCTACGGGAGATTTCACTGCAGAGTTCCCCGGTCTGAATGACTTTGATGAGGATTATTATCCGGGGAACGTGAATGCGATTTATCAGTTCTACCACCTCATGCTCTACATGTTGGGGATTGTGGCGGTGGCTATCATCTTGGGCGCTTTGGTGCTTAAGGGTAAATGCAAGAATGGCGTTACCCTGCGTATCATCATGATTGGCTGGATTGCCGCCCTCCTGGCTATCGAATTTGGCTGGATGGTGGCAGAGCTGGGACGCCAGCCCTGGATTGTCTACGGCGAGCTTGCTACGGCGGACGCTACATCTTTGGCTGTTGAGCCGTGGATGCTCATCACTACGCTCGTTTTGTTCCTGCTTGTTTACCTCGCCATTTATGCTCTGTGGATTCGAACGAGCTTGAAGATCGTGAAGAAGGGTCCTGATGCCTATCTGCCTGGCGTCGCAAGGGACGACTATGATGATTCGCCTCTTGCTTTCGAAGGGGAGGCTGATGCGGCTCCGAGCGCCGTACGTGTAGGGAAGGGGGCTGATGCGCGATGACCACCTTAGGAATTTTGTGGTTCGTTCTTATCTTCGTGCTGATCGCTGGCTACTTCATCCTAGACGGCTTCGATTTGGGTGCGGGCGTGTTATATCCATTTTTGGCAAAATCCGAAAAGGAAAAGAAGACCATCCTGCTCTCTATTGGCCCTGTGTGGGATGGAAACGAGGTGTGGTTGCTCACCGGCGGTGGCGCGCTCTTCGCTGCGTTTGCTCCTGCGTATGCAACGGCGTTTTCGGGCTTTTATCTGGCTATCATGTTGGTGCTGTTCGGACTGATTGCTCGCGCGGTTGCCATCGAATACCGTCTGCATGCCGATGATTTCAAGCCAGCGCTCGATAAGGCATTTTTTGTGGGGAGCTTGCTTCCGGCACTGCTTTTCGGTGTGGCAGTCGGTAACATCATCGTAGGCTTACCACTCAATGCCAACGGCGACTATACGGGTGGTTTCCTTGCCCTGCTGAACCCGTTTTCGCTGCTCTGCGGTGTGCTCGGCCTGGTCCACTTCTTGGCTCAGGGTGCGGCGTGGGTGTCGCTGAAGGCACCGGCAGGAAGTGATCTTCACGTGCGTGCTGCCGCCCTTCGCCGTGCTCTCGCGCTTGTAGATGTGCTGGTGTTTGTTGTGGTGACGGCGCTGTTCTTCGCATTTGTCCTTCCGAGTGCTTCGTATAGCATTGGTTGCATGCCTTTGGCAGCTATCTGCGGTGTTTTGTATGTGGTGACGGGTTTGGCCACGGCTTTTGCGTGTAAAGAAGACCTTCCCCGCATCGACCTTATCGCCCAAATACTACTGAGCATTGGTTGTGTGGCATTGGTGGCTCTGATGGCGGCAACGCTTTTCCCCAACATCATTCCTGCTACGAATGCGGCGTTTGCCCTTACCGTCGCTAACAGCGCGGCAACCGATGCAACACTGCTTCCCATGACGATTATCGCGGCTATCGGTGTGCCTCTCATGCTGGTGTACCACGTGATTGCGTACCGCGTTCTCCGAGGGCGGGTGAAAGGCTAGCAACAGCCCCCCCTCTTCTGACAAGGGGACCGGTCATCTGTCACAATTCACAAATCTTGCAGCAGAAGAAAATCCCCTCGTCAGAGGGGATTTTCTTAGCGTAACACATAAAAATTGTGACAGATGACCGGTCCCCTTGCCAGAAGAAACTGAGATTCGGAAAGACAGGGCGCCTCAGAAACAACGCAGCGTATGCTGTCTCGTGGATGAATGTGGGATTGGCGCGCTCGTAGCTAGTAAAGAGTGTGCTCTGTGGCGAGATAGTCTGAAAACAGCTTAAGGCACTTATCGCGGTCCACCTGCACGAGAAAGTCATGCAGGAACGTACGCCCGCCCATAAGTGCGTCGATTTTTACGTCCCGAAAGCCTATGAGGGAATTGTCCTCGAGGGTACATCCGTAATAGACCTTGTCCAGGCGTGCCCACATACAGGCAGCCAGGCACATCTGACAGGGTTCGCCGGTGGTGTAGAGCACCGCACCGTTAAGATCATGAGTCCCTAAAGCTTTACACGCAGCGCGGATGGCGGATATTTCGCCGTGGCAGGTCGGGTCGTTTTCCTCCAGTACACGGTTGTGTCCACGTCCCACAATTTCGCCATCCATCACCACAACGCTGCCGAAAGGGCCGCCATGCCCGGCATGGATGCCCGCATAGGCCTCTTTGACAGCTTCGTCCATGTAGCGAGAATGCTTGTCCATGCGCTGCTCCTTTGTTCTGGGCGCTTTTGCGGCTCTCCTGATGCTATGTCGTTTGCATTCCTGTTTGCGTTTGTCTTCGGTGCGGCTTTGAGGCAAAGGGG
>CAYFWL010000067.1:0-10901 GCA_964346845.1 uncultured Eggerthellaceae bacterium
CAACATCGTTGGTGCCTGCGGTGCCATTATCGCGGGTGGTCCGGGTGCGATTTTCTGGATGTGGATTATTGCCCTGCTGGGTATGGCCACGAACTACGCCGAAGCCGTGTTGTCCCAGATGACCAAGGTGGTGGATGCTGACGGCAACGTTCAAGGCGGTCCGGTCTACTACATCAAGACGGCTTTCAAGGGAGCCTTTGGCCAATTCTTGGCGGGTTTTTTCGCTATCGCTATTATTTTGTCGCTCGGTTTCATGGGTTGCATGGTCCAGTCTAATTCCATCGCCTCTACCTGCTCGACCGCCTTTGGTATCGCTCCGTGGATCATCGGCATCGTCATCGCCGCCATCGCTTCTATCGTTTTTGTCGGGGGTGTTTCTCGCGTCGCTTCGGTTACCGAGAAGATAGTGCCCCTCATGGCCGTTATTTATCTGGTCGGCGGCTTAGTCATTCTGATTACCCGTCTGGATGCCATTCCCGCAACCTTCGCCCTGATTTTCCAGAGCGCTTTCAATCCCGAGGCCTATTTCGGCGGCGCCGTCGGCGGCATCATTGCGGCTATGACCCAGGGCGCCAAGCGCGGTTTGTTCTCCAACGAGGCAGGCATGGGATCCACTCCTCACGCGCATGCTCAGGCAAACGTGAAGGATCCCCATGAGCAGGGTGTTGTTGCGTTTGTTGGTGTGTTCGTCGACACCATCATCGTGGTTACGATGACCGCTTTGGTCGTTGTTTCTTCCGTCTACATACAGGACGGCCAGATCAACATGGAAGCCTACAGCCTCATTGCCTCAGCTGGTCTCGATAAGACCAATATGGCCCAGTATGCTTTTGGCTCCTTGTTTGGTTCTAGTTTTGGTAATGTCTTTGTGGCTATTTGCCTGCTGTTCTTCGCGTTCAGCACCATTTTGAGCTGGAATCTCTTTGCTAAGATCAATTTTATTTACCTCTTTGGCAAAAAGGCCCTGCCGGTGTTTTCTGTCCTGGCGGTTATCTTTGTTTTCCTCGGCTCGGTTCTTTCCAATGACTTGGTATGGGAGCTGCAGGACATGTTCAACCAGCTTATGGTCCTGCCCAACGTCATTGCCCTGATTGCCCTATCCGGTGCTGTTTCCACCTGCGCAAAAGCGCATGGCGGCAAGAAGAAATCCGAATAGCTTCGGCAAGCAGGAAAAGGGAAGGAGGGTTCACGTGCACGCACGCGACCCCTCCTTTTTGTGACAAATGACCTGTCCCCTTGTCATAATTATGACAAGGGGACAGGTCATTTGTCACAAGGGGGCAGCCTACGCGTTTCGCAGTGAAATTATATTGACAATAAAATATTCATTTAGGAAAATAATCTTCATTGAAGAGTAAGGATGGGGAATTGACAAGCGAAGGCGAACAGCCGGTAAGCGAAGAAGAGATTGTTCGTGCTGCCGAGTACCTCTCTCCTGCAGAGAAAGTGGTGCGCGCCGGTAATGCACGCATGCGCCTCGTGACGGCAGCGCTGCTTGTTTTTATCGTTGTGGCCTCTATCATCTCTCTTTTGCTGGGTCGCTTTCCCATTGAGGTCGACCAAGCTTTTGGTATGATGGCCAATCGCTTTTCCAGCTTGTTTGCCCGTGCTCCTTTTATTGAACCCACATGGACGGCTCAAGCTGAAGCGTTGTTTTTCAACGTGCGTGCTCCGCGTATCGTCATGGCACTTCTCGTGGGGTGTTGTTTAGCTGCTGCAGGCGCTGCCTTTCAGGGCGTGTTTCAAAATCCGCTGGCATCTCCCGATATCCTCGGCGCTTCCCAAGGTGCTGCCCTGGGCGCTGCTATCGCCATCCTGGTAGGGCAGGGCAGTTTTGGCATTTCTGCATGGGCCTTTGTCTTTTCTATGGGAACAGTGCTGTTGGTCTTGGCTATCAGCAATCGGGCTAAGGGCAATCGTATTCTGGTCACTGTTTTAGCGGGTGTTATGGTAAGCTCCCTCTTCTCCGCAGGAGTTTCTTTCACCAAGCTGGTTGCCGACCCTGCCGATCAGCTTCCCGCTATCACCTATTGGCTCATGGGTAGCCTGACCAGCATCCAGTTCAAAGATGTGTTCATGGCAGCTCCTTTTATGCTGCTGGGCCTGGCGGTGCTCTTTGCTATGCGTTGGCGCATCAATATCCTTACCATGGGTGACGATGAAGCGGCAACTATGGGTGTCAATGCCAAGCGTATTCGCCTTGTCGTGACTCTGGCGGCTACCCTGGTGACTGCGGCGAGCGTTGCCGTTACGGGCATGATCGGCTGGGTAGGTCTGGTGATCCCGCACCTATGCCGCATGGTGGTTGGCTGCGACTATCGCAAGCTTATGCCCACCAGCATGCTGATGGGTGCGGGTTTTCTGCTGATCGTCGACGATGCTTCTCGCCTGATGACCACGGCGGAGATTCCCATCGGTATTCTGACGGCTTTCATCGGCGCTCCCTTCTTCTTGTATCTGATTATGAGAAAGAAGAAGATTTAAATGGGCATTAAGATTGAGCATTTGAACTTCTCTTATGGCAATCATCCAGTTTTGTTTGATGTGAATCTGGAGATTCCCGATGCCACCCTGGTGAACGTCTTGGGTCCCAACGGCGTGGGTAAATCAACCCTGTTCAAATGTATCCTGGGGCTCAATCGTGGCTACACGGGGCGTATCTTCGTGAACGGGAAAGACCTGGGCACCCTGAGTATCCGCCAGCGTGCCCAGGAAATCGCCTATATCCCCCAATCTCATGCGCCTGTCTATGATTATAGCGTGCTCGATGTGGTCATCATGAGCACCGGACACGACCTGGGCATCATCGGTTCGCCCCGCAAGAAGCATGTCGAGCGTGCCTACGCTGCCCTGGAGCGAGTGGGTATTGGCCACTTGGCGGGACGCACTTACACGCAGATTTCAGGGGGCGAGCAGCAGCTGGTGCTTATCGCGCGTGCCATTGCGCAGGATGCGCACACCATCATCATGGATGAGCCGACGAGTGCTCTGGACTACGGCAACACGGTACGCGTTCTTTCCTGCGTGCGCCAGCTTGCTCGCGAAGCCATGAGCATTGTGCAGTCAACCCACCAGCCCGATCAGGCTTTTTTATATGCCGATAAGACCTTGGTATTGGAAGGTGGTCGCGTGAAGGCCTTTGGCGACCCACAGGATGTGATTACCCGGGAGCTCGTCAGCGATATTTATGGCGTGGATGTCGAGGTCAATTCCCTTTATGACGACAAGGTGCGCGTGTGCGTGCCTGTCAGCGAAATTAGGCGGTAGTAAGCAAAAAGCTTTCGAGAAAGAGAAAGGAACGAGGCAGTATGAGAAAGACAGGTTTTTTGATATGCGCTCTTGTGCTGGTTGCAGCCTTGGGTGCAGGGTGTTTGATGACAGGATGCAGCAGCTCATCTTCTGACTCCAAGGCGTCTGCGTCTGCCAGCGCATCTGCCAGCGTGCCCGAAACACGCATTTTTACCGACTCACTCGGTCGGCAGGTGGAAATTCCCGGCACCATCACCAAGATTGTGCCTTCGGGTCATACGGCCAATCAGGTGCTTTTAACCTTTGCCCCTGATTTGATGGTGGGTATTTCTCAGGAGCTCTCGGATGATCAAGCAAAATACCTTGGCAAACAGTACCAGAACCTTCCTATCCTAGGCGCTATCTTTGGCAACAAGGGCAATTTGAACAAAGAAGAGGTGGCCGCTACGGGTGCCCAGATCCTCATCGACTGGGGTGAATCAAAAAAGGGGATGGCGGAAGATTTGGACAATCTGCAGCAACAGTTGGGCATTCCCTGCGTTCATATTGAGGCAACCCTTTCCACCTACGGTGAAGCCTATGCCATGCTGGGCGATCTTTTAGGTATGACCGAGCGCGGCAAGCAGCTGGGCGATTACTGCGCCAACGCCTATAAGGAAGTTGAAGATGCCATGAAGACTATCCCTGAGGATGAGCGCGTGAGGGTTGCCTACCTAGTGGGTGAGTCGGGTTTGTCCGCTATCGCTAAGGGCTCTTACCAGGGTGCGATCTTAGATATGTGTGCCGTCAATGTGGTGGAAGTAGAGAAGGTATCGGGCAGCGGCCTAGGAAACGAAATCAGCTTGGAGCAGATTTCGGTATGGGATCCTGAGATGATCGTCTTCGGTGCTGACAGCATCTACGATACGGTTGCCGACGATGAGACCTGGGCGCATATCGCCGCTATCGCCAACAAGAACTACTACCAAGTTCCCTCCGAGCCTTATACCTGGCTGAACAATCCACCCACGGTGAACCAGATTATGGGTCTTCAGTGGTTCCCGCGTCTGTGCTACCCCCAGGCGTTTACGACCGATTTGAAATCAGTCGTAAGCAGCTATTACGAGACCTTCTACAATTACAAGTTGAGCGATGCCGAGTACGCTGAGCTCGTCGCAAAGGCTATTGCCTGAGTGTTTTAGCGCTCATCCCGCTTATGGTGCGTCGATTGTGACAAGGGGACAGGTGATTTGTCACAATTGACCGCCTGCGGGTGAAAAAGAGTTCCGAAGATGAAAAATTGTGACAAATCACCTGTCCCCTTGTCACAAGAGCTACGTTTTTGAATGTGATAGGGGCGCGCCGTGAAGCTTCGCTTGGATAAATACCTGGCCGACATGGGGTTGGGGTCGCGCAATGAAGCGAGAGCCTTGATACGCGCTGGTCGTATCTATGTCAACGGCTGGCGTGTACGGAAAGTCGATACAAAGGTTGACACGGAAACCGACACAGTGGAGTACAATCACGAGCGCATCGCCTATGTTCCCTATGAGTACTGGATGCTGAATAAACCTGCTGGCGTGGTCTGTGCCACACGCGATAAGCTTTCAGAAACGGTACTTGATTTGATCGAAGGCACATCGCGCAAGGATTTGTTTCCCGTGGGTCGCTTAGATAAAGACACGGTGGGCCTGCTTCTCGTGACCAACGATGGCAAGCTAGCGCATCGGCTTCTTTCGCCCAAGCATCACGTGGATAAGGTGTATTGTGCGCGTCTGGACCACCGCGTTGCCGCCGAAGATATCCAAGCCTTCGCGCGTGGCGTGGACATCGGTGATGACGAGCCAACGCTGCCCGCCCATGTGGAGATTCCCGATGAAAGCCGTGCCAACGAGGTGCTGGTTACTCTGCACGAGGGCCGTTATCATCAGGTTAAACGTATGTTTGAGGCGCGCGGCAACGAAGTTGTCTACCTGAAGCGCCTCGCCATGGGTCCCTTGCTTCTTGATTCTGCCTTAGAGGAAGGGGAGAGTCGTCCTTTGACCCCGGTAGAGCTCGCGTCTCTTTCCGCGTTACCCTGAGCAGGCGCTCTGCCCGGGTGCGGGCGCTAGGCCAGACGTGCTATGCGGCAGAGGAAAAAGCCTTCGTAAAGCGCGGTGGGGCAGATGGTGAGAGCGCCTTTGAGGGTAGAAGGTAGCAAAGGGACTCCCTTTTCGGAAAAAGAGGCTGCATCAAGCGCGTCGATGACATAGCGGCCTCTCTTTGCGGCTTGAGCCAGCGCCGCGCTGACAATCTCTTCGTTTTCGCGTTTCAGTATCGAGCAGGTTGAGTAAAGCAGGAACCCTCCGGGCTTTACCAAGGTGAGGGCTTTTGCGAGAAGGGCCGCTTGCTTTTTGCAGGAGTCCTTCACCAGCTTCTCTGAGAAGCGCTTGTCCAATTTAGGATCAGCGATGCTGAGCGTGCCCGACCCCGAGCAGGGGGCATCTAAAAGCACGCGATCGAAGGAGAAAAAACTATCCAGTTTACGCGCGTCCTGGCGCAGGACTACTACGTTCGAAGCACCTTGTTTGCGCAGATTGAAGTCGAGTTTGTCGGCGCGCACAGGGTTTTGCTCGCAGGCGGTGATATGAAGCTTGCCACAGCCCGAAGCGGCCAGCTGAGTGGTCTTTCCCCCCGGTGCCGCGCACATATCTAACACATCGAGCCCCGCGCTTAATCGCATACAAAGTGCTGGCAGCATGGAGGAGAGGCTCTGCACGTAGACCTTGCCGTCTTTGATCAAAGAGCTCTTCCACAGGCTATTGTGCGGGCGCTCATCGAGGATGAAGGCATCGGCATACCAGGCGGGTATTTGGAACGTGAAGCCTTCCGCCGTCAATGCATTTGCCACCTCGTTTTGGCTTGCTCGTAGCGTATTTGCCCGTAAGGTGGTGGGACGCTCGTGCGTGTAGCCTGTCAAAATACGATCGGCGTCATCTCCGTATGAGGCACGCAGCTCAGGTCCTAAAAAGGCGGGGAGCAGGGTGGTGATTTCTTCAGGGGTCATCAAGCTACCTTCCAGGGTTCTTAAGCGGGTAAGCGATCGGCGCCTTGGTCAGAGAGGCAGCGGCTCGGTCAGGGATTGGTACAGGTCAGGACGCCGATGCTGGAAAATAGGCATGGCGTCACGGGTAGAAGTGACCTGGTCAAGGTTGATTTCAGCGAAGAGAAGCTGGGCTTCATCCTCTGCCTGGGCAAGCACTTCGCCTTGAGGGCTTATCACCTGGGAATGCCCCACGCAGCCCCGGTCGGGGCGGCAGCATCCAGCTACGAACATCTCGTTTTCCACTGCGCGTGCGGCAAGCAGCGTGTTCCAATGGGCCAGCTTGTGAGGGCCTTCCACCCACGCGGAGGGATATATCATGAGCTTGCAGCCTGCCAGGGCAGCGGCGCGCGCCAGTTCAGGAAAGCGCAGGTCGTAGCAAATGCCCAGGCCCAGCGTGCAAAAAGGTGTTTCGATAGGAGTGAACAACTCATCGCCGTGTGTCATCTTCCGGGCTTCATCTAAGCCATGTGCACGGTAGAGGTGGGTTTTGCGATAGCAGCCTGCCACGCCTCCTTCATCGTCCACCACCATAGCGGTGTTGTAGGGCCGTCCACCGGGGGAGCTTTCCTCATTGACGGTGCATACCAGCCAGAGCTTCATGTTTTTCGCAAGGGAGCGCAGGGCATGGACGAAAGGCCCTTCTAAAGGCTGTGCTGCCCCGGCAAAATCTTCAGGGGTCTTCTCGAAGGGGGTCATGAGACATTCGGGGAATACCAGCAGCTGAGCTCCTTGCTCGGCTGCCTTTTCGGCGTACGCCTCGGCGGCTGAGATCACATCGCCGTCAGCGGGATGCGCCATCTGCGCAAGGGCCAAGGTAAACATAGGCGTTGCTCCTCGTTTGAATACTTTTTCTTGAGTCACTTGGACGCAAGGTGGCGTTGTTGGCGGGCTTGGGCGTTGATTTTCCGATTACGCATGTTGGTAACAGTATCTTCCATGCCGTAGGGAATTTCGTCAAAGTTCTCAATATCTTCAGGCAAGTAATCGGCGAGCCCTAATTTTGTGGTTTGCTGATAGCTCTCACGAGCGGGGCCTGGCTGAGCTTGCAGGTAGCGCACACGAGCACCGCGGGTGGTGGTGAGGGCATCGTATTCGCTGGCAAGCACCGCATCGAATTGACGGGCATCGCGGTGCAGGTCGTCAGAATGGGTGAGGATTTCATATCCTGCGATATCGAGCTCGACCAGAGAAAACCTCCAGTAAAGAACATTGTCGGTACGCAGGTCGATGCGGCCTCCTCTGTTCAGGAGGCGCCGATAGCGCACAAGATGGTTCAGATGGGTCAGGCGCTTTTCGGCGTGCTTTTTCTTGGGAAAAGGCGAGTTGAAGTTGAGGTAGATAAGGTCCAGTTCCCCTGAAGCGAAATAATCCTCCAGATTATCGGCGTCGGCGATGATAAGCCGTACGTTCTCAAGGCCTTTCTCGACCACCTTTTGTGCGGCCCGCGCCACACAGACGGGGCTGTTATCAACGCCCACGAACAAAACATCGGGATGCTTGTGGGCGGTTTCTGCTAAAAAACTGCCTTTCCCGCAGCCAAGGTCCAGGTAAAGGGCTGGGGCGTGAGGCATGAAGGTTTGAACCCAGCGACCGGAAAGGACGGCGGGCTCATCAACGATAGGCGCGTGGTAGCGCTCAAGCGTTAGGTGCAGATTGGTCGGTTTTCTTTGGCGCATAATTCCTCGAATTATAGTAAAGGAGCGGGTGTTTGTCATAATCATTCAAATGAAGGGGATACTTGTCATGAAAAAGCCGCCCTTTCGGACGGCTTTTAGGCGCAATCTTTAAGCTTTTAAGCCTCATTAAGCCTCGTCGGGCCAGAACTCCTCGTCTCCAGGAGGTACGGGGAACATGGTGCCGCACTGCATACCGCCATCGATGATCAGATCGCAGCCGGTCATGAAGCGGCATTCGTCGCTTGCCAGGAAGATGAGGGCGTTTGCGACCTCGCGGGTGGTGCCGGGACGATGCTCGGGGATAAAGGGGGTTTGCAAGCGCTCCATGGGGCCGCCAGGTTCAGAAAGCTCCGTGGTGATCAGGCCCGGCATAATGGTGTTGGAGCGAATGTCGTACTTGCCGTAGCCCATGGTAACCGCCTTGGATAGGCGGCTCAGAGCGGCTTTGGCACCCGAGTAGGCGCTGCCCTGGGGCACGCCGTTAAGAGCAGCGGTGGAAAGGGTGTAGAGCACATCGCCTTTGCCCTGCTTCATCATGGAGGGCAGTACTTTCGAGGTGAGATACCAATTGGAACGGCAGAACAGGTCGAAGGTCCATTGATAGTCGTGGGCCAAGTCCATCTCATGCAGGTTGAAGAAGTTGCCCGTGCCGGCATTGCCCAGCATGACATCGATGCCGCCGTAGGTATCGATGCAGGTCTGGACCAGTTTGTCCAAATCTTCGGTCTTCAAGATGTCGCACTCAACGAAAACGGCTTCGCCATCGCGATCGCGGCATTCCTGAGCCACTGCTTCACCCTTCTCGACGCGACGAGCGGCCAGCACAAGGCGCGCCCCTTCTTCCGCAAAGGCGCGGGCCACCTCAGCCCCCATGCCCGATGAGGCACCGGTGATGATAACGCGCTTTCCTTCTAGTCTTCCAGCCATGTTTTCCTCCTTTTCCGTGTCGTTTTCTATTTCCCTTGAATCTCTACAGCGCAATCAAAAGCGGACATGTTTGCCCAGTAAATATTGCGAGCCGATTGGGCATCGCCCACAACGTAGGATTCAGGAACTACAAACTGCAGGCCATCTACCACGTCTTCGTTAGGGCGCAGACCAAAGCTGGTAACAGCGGTGTCGAAGGGAAGGGCGCACTGCTGGCCGTCCTTGGTGTAGAGCACCGTGCCGTCTTCGATGGCAGTGACGCACGCTTCGGTGATGTAGTTCACGCCGTATTTTTCCATGAGAGCCAACAAGGGGCTGCGAATCTCATGAGAGAGTTCGGACAGAGAATTCTCCAAAGACAAGTTGTTGATGACGGTGCACCGATAGCCCTCGTGAGCCAAGTCGATAGCGCTTTCCACGGCGCTGGTGCCCCCGCCGCAGTACACGATGTTGCTGCCCTCAAGGCCCTGATGCAGGTCAGCCATAGTTACGTCAATAACATGTTCGCTGTCAAGACCGGGAATGGATTTTGGCTTGACATGCTCAGCACCGACAGCAACGATGACCACATCGGGTTTTTTGGCAGCGATGAGCTCAGGGGTGACTTCGGTGTTAAGGATGATCTCGGCACTGCACTTTTCTGTTTCGCGAATGTCCCATGCGGTATAACGACGGAAATAGTCCTTGCACCACAGGGAGCTGGCCTCCGCCAGACGGCCACCCAATTTGCCGGTCTTCTCGTA
Source organism: uncultured Eggerthellaceae bacterium (assembly GCA_964346845.1). Lineage (GTDB taxonomy): Bacteria > Actinomycetota > Coriobacteriia > Coriobacteriales > Eggerthellaceae > CAKUOV01. Next base: position 9,660 of record CAYFWL010000067.1, read on the forward strand.
AAGGGTAACGTTGTGCCCACGAAGGCAGGCGGTTTGAGCAGCCTGCATGCCAGCGGGACCTCCGCCGATGACCATGACCTTCTTGGGCTTGTCCACCTTGTAGATGCTGCCATAAATGGTCTCGCGACCCACGCGAGGGTTCACGGAGCAGCGCATCTGAACGGCGCGCCCCGGTGTGGTACAACAGACATTGCAGTGCAGGCAGGGGCGAATCTCTTCCGGCGCGTTGCGGTAGGCCTTTTTAACGAACTCCATGTCGGCCACCAGGTTGCGAGCCATGGCGATAACATCGGCCTTGCCCTCGACCAGGATTTGCTCGGCGGTGGCTATGTCGGGGATATTGCCCACGGCGGAAACGGGGATGTCGAGGCGTTCGCGAACGTAGGCGGTGCGCTCCACGTTAATGCAGCGCTCTACATTGTAGCCAGGCATCATGTAGGGAACGATCTTCGGATCCCAGATGAGGCCGCCGGACAGGTTCACCAGGTTGACGTAGCGCTGTGCCTGCTGCAGGAAGGCGACCACATCGTCAATGGACGGCGATCCTTCCAGGTATTCCCAGGAGCTGATGCGCAGCTCCATGGCCATTTCGGCGCCAATTGCCTCGCGGACAGCTTTCAGTACCATCAAGGGGAAGCGCATACGGTTTTCACGGGATCCACCGTACTGATCCGTGCGGCGATTGGCGAGAGGGGTTAGGAAAGCTGAAAGCAGATTACCGTGCGCCATGTGAATCATGACGCAGTCGAAGTTGGCTTGACGCAGGCGGCGGGCGGCAGCGGCAAACTCATCAACAACCTGAAGAATTTCTTCTTCGGTGATCTCTTGGAAGCGCCAGTTGGGGTTGAGGTATTCTGTCAGGCTGGGCACCAATGCTTTCGGGCCTTCGTTTACGCGTGCCTGATTGGCAACGCAACCCGCATGAATAAGCTCGCAGGAAATCTTGGCGCCATAGCGGTGAGCTTCAATGGAGAGGCGCTCGAGACCCGCCACGTCGGTGTCGCGGGTGGCGGAGAGGCAACCGTAGAAATCGCGACCCTGACCGAAATCGACCGGTGTGGAGCCGATGGTTACCAGGCCAACGCCGGTGGCGGCCTGTGCGCCAATCCAAGCTACCATGCTATCGGTTACGTCACCGTCTACCGCAGTGCAGTGGGCCGACACAAGAGGCGAAAATTGCATTCTGTTCTTTAGTCTAGTGAGAAACCCACAGGCTATGCCTGTGGTGCGGTAGCTGTTTTA
>CAYFWL010000068.1:0-10836 GCA_964346845.1 uncultured Eggerthellaceae bacterium
AGCGGCTACTTCCACCTCGTGTCGCGAAACCATGTAAAGGAGTGCAAAACATATGTGGATGAGTACAACCGCATCTTGAATGACAAGATGCGCGAGGGAGTATCCAACCTCATTCGTGAGCGCTACCTGACGTTCGCGGTGGGTGCGCCCAACGTGGACGCTGCTGTGCCGAAGCTCGCGCGCATGAGAAACGACTGCGTACAGACGCTTGCACGCATCAGAAGCGATGCGACCGTAGTACGCGGCGAGGAGCGCCTAGCTGCCATCCACTCGCAGCTGCGCCCGGGCAAGAAACTAACCTCTCCCGTATTTGAGGAGCTGTCATGCAAAAGCGGCCTGCGCACCAAAGACCTTATCGCCCCGGGCGTTCTCGACTTCAAGCCGCAAGGGCGCGCCGATTGCTTCTATTCGGACGGCATGTACGGCCAGGTACTGGGATTTCGCCGCTTCGGCAGCGAGCTTTCCGATCGCGCATTGGCCGACATCATCGATTTGGCCCTGCCACTCAATGTCACGTTGCACATTCAAGCAATGGACAAGGCAAAAGCCGTTGCCTACGTGAAGCAGCGCCTTGCCTGGATGGACAAGGAGATCATCGACGAGCAGATGACGGCAGTGAAGAAGGGCTACGACTTTCAGATCCTGCCCTCCGAGCTCAAGTACTCCAAAGAAGAAGCCGAAGACCTGCTCGATCATCTGCAGAACAAGAACCAGCGCCTGTTCATCTTCACGGGCTTGGTATACACGTATGCCGAGAGCCCGGAAGAGCTTGATGAACAAGTGCTGCAGATCATGAGCACGGCGCGCCGCAACTCCATCGACCTCGATACGCTCACTTACCGCCAGCGCCAGGGTCTGAACTCGGTGCTGCCGCTGGGTCACAACCATGTTGAGATGAGCCGCATGATGACCACCGCGCAGGTGGCTATCCAGATGCCGTTTGCCTCACAAGAGCTCAATCAGCCGGGCGGTGGCTACGTGGGACAGTCCAAGCAGTCGGGCAATCTGGTCATTTGCAACCGCAAGGATCTGGCAAGCCCCATGGGGTTCGTCTGCGGCAAGCCGGGTTCCGGCAAATCCTTCAGCGTCAAGCGCGAGATTATGAACACCATCTTGGCTTATCCCGATGACGAGATTATCATCTTCGACCCTGCAGGCGAATACGCGCCCGTGGTCGAGCCAGCCGGTGGCACGTCCATCCGCTTCGCGCCCGATTCGTCAACCTACATGAATCCGTTTGACTTAGGCGACGTTGCAGACATGGGTAATGCGTCGCAAATGGCCTTCAAGATAGAGGCGATATTGGCCCTATCGTCTGCCACCATGGCAGAAGGCGCTCAAGGCCTGCCGGAGTCGGACAAGTCCATCATCAGCCGTTGCGTCGAGGCGGCCTACGTTGCCGCATCCATGCATGACAGGATGCCGACGCTTGGTGACTTCTATGACATTCTCACGCGCCAGCCCGAGGCTGAGGCGCGCGACATTGCGCTTCGCTATGAGCGCTATGTGAAGGGTGCCTTGTCGTTCTTCAACAACCAATCCAACGTCGCTTTCAAGAACCGCATCACTAGCATCGACTTCAAGGATCTGAATTCCAACATGCGCGTATTCGGCATGCTCACGGCGCTTGAAGCGGTACGCAACCGCATGTACTACAACTTCGAGCGCGGCGTTACCACCTGGCTCTATATCGATGAGGTGCAAAGCCTCTTCAGCCACCCGGCAATCATCAGCTACTTCTCTAAGTTCTGGGCCGAGGGCCGCAAGTTCAACCTTATCTGCACGGGTATCACGCAGAACTCCATCTACATGCTCGAACATGAAGAAGCACGCAACATGGTGCTGAATTCCGACTACATCATGCTGCTGAAGCAGTCTCCGCTCGATCGCCGCGAGTGGGTGCGCCTGCTGGATCTCTCCGCCCAGGAAGAGGCGTGCATCGATGAGTCCGTGAAGCCTGGTGAGGGCTTACTGGTGGCAGGTGCTGCCCGCATCGCCATCACAGACAACTGGCCGAAGGGATTGCTCTACAACACCTTCAACACCAAGCCCGAGGAGATTGCGGCGCTCAAGCGCGCTGCCCGTTTCGAGCTCGGATTCAAGGAAAAGACCGAGGAATAGGTTCATGTCGGGCAGCCTTCTCAAACATACTGACACGGCAAAGACCACCAAGTTCGCCCGGGGCGAGTCCGACAGTGCCTTTGAGGCCAAGGCGGGCCGCACCGATGCGGTGAGCGCCGGCATCGCCAAGAAGGCTGATGCGGTTGCCGAAGCCGAATTGAAAGGCGCGCGCAAGGGAGGTGCGTCCCTTAGAAACGTACTCGGCCGCGCAGCACGTCAAGCAGGCGCACAGGAAGGCGCTGACGCAGGCGACCAGGCCGCGCGCAACATCACGCGCCAGACAGGCGTGGCCCTGCAGAAGAGCCGAAACATGCGATCGGCGATATTGGCCTCCGCTGCAGCCGAGATGGACGAGGCAGACGAGACGGGCGGGATGTCGAATGCCTACCAGAAGGGCTCCGATGCAGCGGCGCTGGCCCGCAGGGCGAAAACTATGAGCACCTCGAAAGACGCAGACAATGCCGCTGCAAAGTCCGCTGGGACAAATTGTCCCAGTACTGCCAAATCCGCCGAAGATCGTGCTCATCAGGCTGTTTCCAATAAGGCGAAGGAAAAGGCCGCCGATGCGAAGGTGCGCATGCAGTCGCGGCGCACCTGGCTCAAGGCGCACGGCACCCAGGCAAGGGCAGCCCAGGCTGCTGGAGAGACCGCTGCAAAGACAGGCGGCACCAAGACGCTTGCTGCAATGGCATCCGGCGCGCTTGCACCTGTCGCCGGCGTGATTGCGGGCATCGTCGCGTTCATGCTGGCCATGATGGCAGTGTCTCAGCTCATCAGCGCCCTTTTCGGCTTCTGGGAAAACGAGGCTGCAAAGCAGTCGATGGCGGGGCTGCCTCCTTACATCACTCAGGAAATGGTGGTGACGGCGCTTGAGTGCCAGGAGAAATACGGCCATCCGGCGGGATGCACCATCGCGCAGATCATCGGCGAATCGGGGCAGGGAGACCATCTGTCCAGCTTGGCTGCGCGCGACAACAACCTGTTCGGCATCAAGTGGGCCTCATCCTATGGGTTGGCCAAGGAAGTATCCGGGCATTCCAGCTGGCAGACCGGCGAGGAGCACGGCGGAGAGCATGTCACCATCACAGCCGAGTTCACCAGCTTCAAGTCGCACAAGGACTGCATCGTTTTCCGCAGCCGCATCTTCTTACAGAACTCCCGTTATTCGGAGAACCCGCTTATCCAGGAAGCAATGGCCACGCACTCATCCGACAAGATGGCGGAGGGATTGAAGGACGCCGGCTATGCCACGAGCTCAAACTACGTTGAATCACTCAAAAGCATCATGACCACCTACGACCTCTACCGCTTTGACGGGATGACCGTCGAGCAATTCGAGTCCATGGCAGCAAATGGGGACGTGATTGTGCAGGCTGCCTACAGCCAACTTGGGGTTCCCTATGTGTGGGGCGGATCTACTCCCAATGTCGGTTTGGACTGCTCGGGCTTGACCCAGTACTGCTACGCCCAGGCGGGCATATCCATTCCCCACTACACCGAGGATCAGAAGAACTCGCTCACCATGGTCCTTCTCTCTGAAGCCCAGCCTGGGGACATCCTCTACAAGTACGGCCATGTGGCTATTTATATCGGCGGAGACCAATACATCCACGAACCGCAGACCGGTGATGTGTGCAAGATCTCCACCGGCATCAACTATTTCACCTGTGCGTTACGCGCGAACAGATAGGAGCACTGAACCAATGAACAAGAAGGGCAAGATCCTCATGGCGCTTACTATAGGGGCCGTTGTCGTCCTGGTCGGATCGAGCGTTGTGCGTTTCACGCTCGTCCACCGGGATGAAACGGTGGGACAAATTGTCCCAGTCGAATCGGAAGACAGCCAGGCGAAGCCGAACACCTTAGATGCTTCCAGCCAAAAGCTGCCTGCAGACGAGAAAGACGCGCTAGCAACCCTGAAGAACAGCGTATGGACTGCTGATGGCGGCAAATCGACCATTACGTTTAAGGATGGCCGCTACGCCGAGTCCGATGGCGTTGCCAACAACATGACGGCCTTCGACGTCTCGTCGGTGGTGGAGGAAAACAACCAGACATCGATTATGCTCAAGCTCGACTTGCCAGATGGTACGACCAAGGATTCCCTCGTGCTTGTGCGCCAAGACGCAGCAGGTGCCTGCACCGTATCAAGCGATGACTTCACGCTAGCGAAAACCTACAGCCAGGGAGCGTCTGACGCTGGTGCCGTTGAGGTCGCGGGCGTTAACGATGAGTTCCGGGAGCTCTTGGGCGGCACGACCGAAGGACTCTCCAAAGCCGTAACCGATTACGCGCATGCGCATGTCCCCACTACGACCAAGGCAACGTGGGATCAATCGCTTGTGGTCGACTATGCAGGCGGCACGGTAAGTGCCAACTTTACCTGCGATGATGCGGCATCGACCGTGCTCACCGTCGAGTATGCGCGAGGCCCAGCCACGTTCAAGGTCATGGGGTGATGCGGATGCCGGCAACTATCAAAGACAAACGCTTCGTCCTGGCCTTCGCAGGTACGTTCCTTACCTTAAGCTCGCTCATGCTGTTCCCGGAATTCGCCTTCGCCGCCATCGCCGACGACATCAATAAGTGGCTTTGCGAGGTTTTGCGCGACTGCTGCAACTGGATCTTCGCCAACCAGATAAACATGCTCAAGTCCATCGGCTACGACGGCATCCTCGCTGCAGGTTTTGATTCGATGCTCGGCACGGCGGGCAATACCACCATGTACTCGCTTGTCCACGGGGTATGGCAGCTTGCCATCCTACCCATCGGCTGCGGCGTGCTCGGGTTCGCGTTCACCATCAAGCTCATCCAGATCTCGCAGAAGATGGACGGCAACGCGAGCCTGCCGGGCGTGAAGGAGGTCGTGTTCCTGCTCGTCTTCTTCGCGGTTTTCCTGTTCCTCATCCAAAACAGCTTCGACCTCATGGCGTCCATCTACTCGGTCACCAAGCTCGCCATCGAACGCGTAATCAACATGTTCGGTACGGGCGGCGCCATCGACCTCAATGCCGTGTCCATCGTCACCACCGACGACGATGTGGCGGCGCTTGTGGCAATGCTCATCGTGGCGCTCATCCGCTGGGTCGTGGTGCTGGTGGCCTATATCGTGGCGCTTGTCGTTTCCTGGGCGAGAGCCATCCAGCTCTATCTCATGGCGGCATTCAGCCCCATACCGCTCGCGCTCATGGGCACCGAGGACACGCGCCAGATCGGCATCGGCTACGTCAAGAACTTCGTGGCCGTGTGCCTGGCTGGGATCATCATTCTCGTGCTGCTTATCTCATTCCCAATAATCCTCGGCGGCCTCAATGCGGCGAACCCTGCAACGGGCACGCCCATCGACGACATAGCAAACGGGCTCACCTATGCGCTCCAGTACCTGGCGATGTGCATCCTGCTCATCTTATCCCTGGTCAAGAGCGGCAGCTGGGCCCGCGACATCGTTGGCGGATAGCAGAGAGGAGGTGAACCCTTATGTATGACTACCCTTCCTGTCCTCGCGAGCAGGCGGCTTGGCGCGTGTATGACCTCATGTGCGAGCACGAGCCTATGTATTTCGGGGCACACGTCACGGACGACGAAGGGAGCCCGAACGGCTTCGGTTGGTGCTTCTCGTCGCATTCGCAAAACGCCGATGGCACCTGGTCTGAATACGACAGCGGCCGGTATTGGGATTACGAAAGTGCCGAGAATCTAGAGGGCGTTATCGCGGAGGCAGTGCCCTTTGCGGCCTTTGAGGCGAAACCTGTGGAATACGGGGAGTTCGAGCGCGCTGTCTCTCAAACGCCACGATTCCTTTCCGAGCACGAGGAGACTGCACGAGCATTCCAAGCAGGTGACCGACGCAGCCGCAACGACCCTGAGAAGGATGTCCAAATGAACAGATGAACGACGCAGATATCAACGGCGCGGTCTTCCACAACGCCACGCCACTGTCAATGTAAAGGAGATTGAGAAATGACCGAAACAGAGAAGAAGAATGTCTATCTGACGCTTCACAAGAACTTCGTCCGCACGGACATCGAGTATACCGACAAAAAAACAGGCGAGCCCAAGACCTTCAACCAGGTGACGCTGCCAAAGGGCGCCACCATCGACGGCATCGACGTCGGGTGCTACCAGTTCAGCCCGCTGTTCGTCAATGAATCGCGCTTCAGGGGAGATAACTTCCGCGACATCCCGATGCTCGCCAACCGAGAGGTCTGGCTCAAGAAAACCCTCCTCGATGGCGAGGGCAACCCTGTCCTCAATGACGATGGCAAGCCCGAGCTTGATACCGTGAAGGTCATGCCCCAGGAGATCAAGGAAGCGATTGAAAAACAACGCAGCGACTACCTGCAGGCCCACGCACGTGACCGCGAGCCCCGCACGCAGGAGGCAGGCCTAAACGGCAAAGCCCAAGCTGCGCGTAACGGTGCGGGTGCACTTGAAGGATCCTCCCAGCCGCAGCTCAATGCCCAAACGCGATAGGTGCGTGCGTTATGGAAAAGATCTTAAAAAGAAACAGCCCGAAGGCGATGCGCATCCTGCTTGCAGCGCTTATCGCCCTGTCCGGACTTGCAGGCGTGCTCACGCAATCCAGAACCGCACATGCCGCCGAATCCGCCGATCTAATCATTGGAGGCGAAATCCCCTACGCTGGCTATGGAACCACATGGATGTACGCCGACGGTGAAATAGCCTATTGCGGCAATCCGAGCGCGGCAACGCCTCCATCTGGAAGCTATTCCAAACATGCGGTATCCGCAGCAAGTGGACGAGATGCCGAAACCGTTGCAGACTTGTGGTTTGGCTACGGCAGCCCCGGCTTCGACAAGTCGCTATGGCCGAATATTTGGTATGACGGCAGTGCAATGACCGACGGTCGCTATGTTGCACTTACCCACATCCTGCTTTCCGACACGTTCTCCAGCAACAGCGACTACGCACTGTACGGCTGCAGTCAGGACTTCAAGGATTGGGCTCGAAAGTACGTCATCGGATTTGACAGCGATAACTTCGAGATCAACCCAGGGGCTACAGGCCGCCAGATCGCGGCTCGCGTGGGAGAGGTGCCGAACAACTTCGAAGCATTCATGCTTTATACGGGTGAAGATACGCAGCTTATCCTGTCGTTCAAGTACACGCCCTATGGTGCGGTAGCTTTGACCAAGCTGTCCTCTAATCCCAGCGTGACCAACGGCAATGACTGCTATTCGGTCGAGGATGCGGTCTATGGAGTCTACTCCGATTCAAGTTGCACCAAGCTGGTAAAGCCTATGACGACTGACGCCAACGGCTACGCCAAGGCAGACGAGCTCGAAGTAGGCAAATACTGGATCAAGGAAGTGACGCCCTCTAAGGGTATGGCGCTTGATGAGACCGTCTATCCCGTAACAGTCAAACCAGACGAGACCACAGCCGTCAACGGTGGTACGGTCATCGACTTCGCTCGTACCGACCCGGTGGGCATGCTGGTGGGCAAGGTTGATGCGACCACCAACGCCCACAGACCTCAAAGCGTGGCAGACCTTTCTGGCGCGCAGTTCAGCATCGAGTACTATGACGGCTTCTACGGCAACGCCGAGGATGCAGCAGCATCAGGCAATCCTACGCGCTCATGGACGTTTGCAACCGATGAGGATGGGTTCGCCTACTTCTCTGACGACTATAAGGTTGCGGGCGACGCACTCTACTACCAGACCAACGGCACCACAGCATGCATGCCGTTAGGTACTGCGGTTATCGAGGAAGTCAAAGCGCCGCAAGGCTACAACCTCGACGACGGCGTGAATCCTGCCAACCCACCGAAGAAATTCGTCGTACAGATTACCAACGACGGCATCATCGGCGAGAGCGCGTATTCGTGGAACAGCCCCGAGGTTCCCGATACCATCCAGCGTGGCGACTACCGCTTGTTCAAAGAAGTTCCCACTGACAACAACGAGGAGAACCAAGAGTTGACCCGCATCGCCATACAAGGCGTGCAGTTCCAGATAATCAATGAGAACGTGAATGCTGTGGTATCCCCCGACACGGGCGAGGAAGTTGCCACAGGCGGCGTTGTTTGCACGCTTGAGACCGACGAGAACGGCTTTGCTACCACCAAGACCCATGTGCCCGCTGGCTGGAGCGCCGCGCTTGCTTACGGTGAATACACGGTGCATGAGATCATCCCCGATGATGTTGCCGAGCGCGTGAAAGCGGAGCACGGCATCACGCTCATCGGCGTGGATGATTGGAAGATAACGGTTTCTGCCGAGGGCCAGTACGACCCGATCCAAGTCGTGGCAAACCATATCCCACAGACGCCAATCACCATCCAGAAGATCGATAGCACCACGGGCAAGTCGATTCCGCTTGCATGCAGCTTCCAGATCTTCGACGAGGAAGGCGAGCTGGTCACCTACACCGACCATATGAACGAAGTGGTCGTGGACACGTGGACCACCATCGGCAGCACCGGTCATGTCACACTTCCCATGAAGCTTGATGAGGGAATCTACACCCTCCATGAGGTGCAAGCACCCGAGGGCTACGTTTTGGGCGGCAAGGACGTCACTTTTACGGTTGACGAGTACCGCACCTGGGATAACCCCATCACCGTAACCTATGCCGACGCGCCCATTCGCGCGGAGATCCAGCTGCTCAAGACCGACGGTGCTACCGAGACTCCTGTTGAAGGTGCCGAGTACTGCATCAAGGCCGAAGGTGACGTGGTGACTGGCGATGGTACCGTGCACTTTACCGACGGCCAGATCGTCGGTTACGTGACCACGGATGCGAAGGGCAAAACTACGATCGAGGATTTATATCTGGGCAACTATGTGGCCTACGAAACCAAGAGCCCCGAGGGCTGGGCGCTCGATACAGAGGAGCACCATATCAGCATCGTGACTCAGGGCCAGCTGATTCCCGTGGTTGTTGAGCAATTCGATGCGGTCGATATGCCTACTACGCTCAAGCTGTTGAAGGTGGATTCTACCGACACGACCAAGGTACTCGGCGGTGCTACGTTCCGCATTACGCAGACGGCACCTGCAGTTACCGACGAGCTGGATTCCGGCTTCAACGTCAACTGGGAATACGAGCTGACCACCGAGGCTGACGGCACGGCTACGCTGCCCTACATGCCACACGGCACGTTCCAAATCGAAGAGATTGAGGCCCCTGCTGGCTATTTCATTCCAACGGATGCGCAGCTCATCCCCTTCAAGGTTAATGACCAGGGCTTCATCGGCTTGGATCAAGAAGGCGCCCAGTTCAGCGACACGCTTGAGCTCATCTTCCAGAATACGCCAACCGTTTTGGATATCAGCAAAACCGATGCCACCACGGGTGAGGAGTTGCCGGGCGCAACGCTCGTCATCACCGACAGCCAGGGCAACGTAGTAGAAGAGTGGGTATCGACCAATGAGGCCCATCGCATCGTCGGCATCGAGCCGGGCGACTACGTACTTACCGAAACCATCGCTCCCGAGGGTTACTTGGTCGCAACCTCCGTTGAGTTCACGGTCAAGCCAACCGGAGAGGTCCAGCAAGTTGAGATGAAAGACGACTACACCAAAGTCGACATCTCAAAGACCGACATCACCACTGGCGATGAGCTTCCTGGAGCGCATCTGCAGGTAATTAACAAGGATGACAAGGTTGTTGCCGAATGGGATACCGATGGTAAGGTTCACCGCATCAACGGCCTTGAGCCCGGTGACTACATCCTGCGCGAGACCAGCGCCCCTGACGGCTATGAAATCGCAGAGGACGTGAAGTTCACAGTTGAGGCCACGGATGAAATCCAGAAAGTAGAAATGAAGGATAAGGCTACGCCTGAAACGCCCGGAACCTCCGACAGCGACTTGCCGAAAACCGGTGACAGCTTCCCTTGGTGGACGTTTGCCGCACTAGCAGGCGCAGCTACTTGTGCTGGAGGGGCGATACATCATGCTCGCAAGAGCAGAGCATCAGTTGACGAAGATGAGGAGGCTTTATAAAGGCAATCGCACTATGGCTTCTCGGCTTTGCATCAGGAATGTTCGCGCTAATCGCGCTTGCTTGTGCAAAGGTTAGCGGAGACTATACGCGCAGCGATAAAGTCTAGCGAACGCGGAGCGGCTGGTTATCCAGCCGCTCTTTTGTTGAAATAACCGAGCGATACGCTCTTAATCGTGAGCAAATAGAGTTTCAGTGAGATAATGGCGCAAATAGAATCGTGAGAAAGCTATCAATGTGAATGAAGATTACGAAACTGGTTTTCAACTTGCCTTAACTCAGGTTGAAGAAGCAATGATTCTCGATGCTGCTGAGATTGATGATGTAAGCATTGTATTTGAAAAAGCTGAACATCTTGAATCCGACATGGACGGATGGGATTTTGTAGCCTGTTCTTTTGCTGCTGAGGTCAGCACGTTTCTTACAACAAACGAAGCATTTGAAAAATGGCTGGCAGAAGTGCACGATGCTGCAAGCAGCCCGTCTTCCAATGATCGTGATTTCCTGCAGAAAATCCTTGGTGTACTCTTTAATCATCAAGGTGATGCAATAGATCGTTTTTCCAATCAGGAAGGCGACAGATACTATGTTATGTTCCATCGACTGTTATTCGGACACGACATTCTTAGCACAAAAGGTGGGTTTGCCCCAGACAACCCATTCGCCGTTATGTTTCGCGATAAGGGTACTTTCGGGATACTCCAAGCTGTACGACACTTAATCGCGGACACTTTCTCAAAGCAG
>CAYFWL010000069.1:0-6716 GCA_964346845.1 uncultured Eggerthellaceae bacterium
TGGGTATCAGCTTTCCGATTCCCTCATGGCAGGCTTGAGCGTAATCCCCCAGCTCACCCATGTCTCCGAGCACCGCAACGTGACGCCCCGAAACATCCATAGCGGAAAAGGTCAAAAGCGAGGCACGCATAGATTCGGGGTTTGCATTATAGGCGTCATTGACGATGGTATAGCCCGCACGCGCCCGCAGCACCTGCTGCCTTCCCGCTTCAGGTTCAGACGAAGCGAGCGCTAACGCGATCGTTTCCAGCATCATGCCGCACTGCAGGCCGACAGCAGCAGCTGCAGTAGCATTTGAGACGTTGTGCAGGCCACGAAGCTTCAGACCGACCGCCACCCGCGATGCACCGCGCTTAAGCTGGTCAAAGCCCTGTGCGCACAGGATAAAGCAGGGTCGTCCCTGCTCATCAACACGCAGATCTTCGGCCCAAACAGCAGGAACCTTTTCCTGGGGAGCTTCTGATAGGCCAAAGAGCACCGTACGCACACCGCGCACGTCAAGCGAGGCCTCTTCGCAAACGAAATCGGCATAGTCATCCGAAGCATTCACCAAAGCGATACCGCGCGTGGGAGGAAGCGCCTGGAAAAGCTCGGTTTTAGCACGCGCGATGTTGTCACGGCTACCCAAAAGCTCAATATGGCTTTCGCCCACATTCGTAATGATGCCCATATCGGGTTTCACGAAGGTGCAAAGCGAACGAATCTGACCCAGACCCCGCATGCCCATCTCCACCACCACATAGTCGGTCGTACGTTCGGCACTGAGAAGGGTCTTGGGGACACCCAGTTCGTTATTTTGATTGGCCTTGGTCGCGACCACGGAAAACTGAGCTGAGAGAACATCGCGCACCAGGTTTTTGGTCGTGGTTTTGCCGCTGGAACCTGTCAGGCCGATAAGCGTTCCCGTAAGCTTCGCACGCCAGCCAGCAGCGATATCGGTTATGGCCGTGGCCGTGTCAGAAACCTCCAAGATTCCGGCACCCAGTTCCGTGGCTAATGCGCAGGTCTGCGTCGGGAGCTCCTGCATAACGAGAATCAGCGCCGCACCAGCACGTAAAGCAGCATCCACGAAGTCATGGCCGTCAACACGCGCACCCGGTAAAGCGACATAAAGATCGCCTTCGCTCACCTCGCGTGAATCCCACACCAAGCCAGTCGCCAAATCACGGGCACCCACCGGCTCAACCACCACGCGCGCACCGGTCATGTGGGCAATCTGCTTCGCGTTCAAACGCATGCGCAATCTCCTCAGTTCTCTTCCGCGAAGGCCTTTTCCAGCTCTTCAGCGGCAACCAAGGCATCGTCGAAACTAAGGGTATGGCCAGCTACCAGCTGGTAATCCTCATGGCCCTTGCCCGCAAGCAAGATGGAATCACCCGGTTTTGCAAGCTCGATGGCACGAGCGATGGCGGTACGCCGATCAGGCTCGATCTCATAGCGACCAGCAGCTTCGCCCATACCGGCAACGATGTGCTTGATGATGATATAAGGGTCTTCGGAACGGGGATTGTCACTGGTCACCACCACATAGTCAGCGGCTAAGGCAGCTTGTCCCATCAAAGGGCGCTTGGTGATGTCGCGATCCCCACCGCAGCCGAATACCACAAGGGTTCTTTTATCGCTCAAAGCCTTAACGGCACCGAGCGCCTTTTCCAACGCATCGGGCGTATGGGCGTAGTCCACATAGACAGAGATGCCCCCATCGTGTTGTGCCTGAACGCGCTGTAAGCGACCCGGCACCGAAAGGGGTTTTTTGAAGGAAGCGATGATGGCGCGGGCGTTCATCCCCAAGCAAAGCGCAATGCCGAAAGCGGTCATCATATTCGACACGTTGAATTTACCCACGAGGGGGTAATCGAAATCGTAGCGTGCTCCCCGTGCGTACAGCTTCACGTGGGTATGAGTCTGGAAATACGTCACCTCTTCAGGATGAATCTGGGCTGATTTTTCGAACCCGACGGTAATGACATCGTCGCCCGCCTTTGAACAACGCTTCAGGAGCTCACGCCCCCACGCATCATCAATGCAAATAACACGCTTGGCTGGATAGCCCGGACCGAAGAGCAACGCCTTCGCCTCGAAGTATTCCTCAAAGGTGTGATGGTAATCCAGGTGATCTTGGGTCAAGTTGGTAAACGCCGTCACCGCGAAATGGCTTCCCCACACACGCAAGAGATCCAACGCATGGGAGCTTACCTCCATAGCCACGACAGCGCAGTCGGCCTGGTCCATGCGCTTGAACAGCGCCTGTAAGTCGCTTGATTCGGGCGTGGTATTGCTGGTTTTCTCTACCGCTCCATCCACCAGCACGCCCACCGTGCCGATGATGCCCGTCTTGATACCCGCGCTGTTCAGGATATGGTTTACTAAATAGGTGGTCGTCGTTTTACCATTGGTGCCCGTGATGCCCACCAACGAGAAACGCGCCGAGGGGTCGTCGTTGAAGGCGGCGGCAGCCAAAGCCATAGCTTTGCGCGAGTCGCTTACCACCACTTCCGTCACATCCGTAGCATCGGCCAGATAGAGCTTGCGCTCGACCACCAACACTTTCGCGCCTCGATTGATAGCGTCCTGGGCATAGGAATGACCATCAGTCACCTTGCCCACAATGCAGAAGAACACATCCCCCGGCTGTACCCTATCGCTTCGATACGCGATGCCTTCAATGGGCTCGTCAGCGTTACCGATAATGGTGCATTCAATCTGCGAAAAGAGCTCCGCACACGTCTTAGCCATGAGGTTCTCCCTTATTTTGGCGAAATTTTGTAGCGTTCTATTGCGTAAGTCATTATAGCTTTAAACGGAGCGCACACATTTGTCTGGTAGGGCGTCTCGCCCGTTGCCACAAAGCATACCAATTTGCTGGTGGAGTTTGACAAAAAGCCGCAAAACGCCAAATTGTAGACACCGTCTTTGTAACCGCCGGTATCGGAAGCTACTTCAGCCGTGGACGTCTTCCCCGCCACGGTATAGCCCTCAATTGCAGCACTGGTACCCGTACCGTAATCTGTCACTGATTCCAGCATGCTCGTAGCGGTTTCGAGGGCTTGCTCGTCCGTGCTTACCGTGGTAGTTTCATACGAAATATATTCCCCCGTCTGAGGCAGAGCCACGAGAAAATGGGGGGTCACCGCCACACCATCGTTGCTGATCATGCCATAAAAGCGCGTCATCTGAAGCGGCGTCACCATCACGCCCTGGCCAAAGCTTACATTATAGCCTTGAATCAGAGACCATTGGGAGCGGTTGAGTAGATAGCCGGCGCTTTCATGAGGATAGTCAACACCGGTGGTTTGGGTAAGCAGATAGTCCTGGATTTTTTGATAGAAGGAGGTAAAGCCCAGCTTCTCCACCGAGAGAGAAATGCCGACATTTGATGAATACGCCAAGATATCGCGGAACGAATACGTACAATCGTCACGGGGATGCGCATCGGAAATGGTATATTCATCTGCTTCGAGGACCGCAGGGCAATCCAGCTCGTCATCGGGAGTAAGCACCTTGTTTTCAAGAACCGCCAACGAGGACACGGTCTTGAACACCGAGCCGGGTTCGAAAGCATGTGTGGCACATTTCAAATCGGTTGCCCCCGCCTCGACAACGCTTCTATCTCCTGGATTGAACAGAGGTAACGATGCTGCTGCATAGATTTCTCCCGTGCCGGCATCCATCAAAACACCCGTTGAGGTAGGAGCGTCCAGCTTTTCCGCAGACGCCTTTAGCTGCTCTTCGAGGAAGGCTTGCATCTCTATATCAAGGGACACCATGATATCTTCGCCGTCGATGGGATCCGTCTGTTCGTAAACAGTGCCCGGTATAGGCGCGCCGCCAACGCCAGCCTGAGCTCGCTTGACACCGTTGGTACCCGCCAGGATGCTGTCATATTGGGCTTCCAGACCCGTGTAACCCTTACCGTCGGAATCCAGGCAGCCAATAACTTGACCCGCCGTTTCACCGTAAGGATAGACGCGATCAAGCTCGTCCTCATAATAGAAGCCATCCAAGCTCAAAGACATCAGCTTCTCGGCAGTTTCTACGGGAATCTTGCGGGCGATGCACACGTAACGCGAATTGGGTGTGGTCATGATGTCCGAATAGTACTCCACCGTGTTGCCTAGAACTGATACCACATCTTCGGCTTCCTCTTGCAAGTCAGAAATGAGGGTGGGGTCACAGTACACCGACTTCACCTCAACGCTGGTCGCAAGAACATTGCCGTTACGATCGTATATGGTGCCGCGATGGGCCAAAAGGGTAATGGAGGAATCACGCGTTTTTTGCCCAAGCGCTGCGGTATCGGCTGCCTGGAACACCTGCAAGCGCAAAAGCTGCACAGCAAAGATCACGATAAGCACGGCAAAAAGACCTAAAACCACACGGGATCGCGCCGTGAGCAGTGAGGACCCCGCAGAAAAAAGACCCGAAGGGGGTCTTGAAGATTTTTCCCGTTGTGATCTGTCGTTGGCATAGTCGGGCATGAAGATGAATCCTTGCTTTACGCGTTACGTGCTACAACCTTAAGGCTTCCCGCCAGCGACAGATCCCCTTCTGCGTTGGTAACCACAACATCTTCACCAAGTTTGATGATCGTAGCGCTGTCGGGGGAAATCATGCCAAGAGCATTGGCTGCCTCTTGAATGCGCGTAGGATTGGAAAGAGAACTCACCTCAACCTCAAGCAGACTGCCCTCGTGGCGCACTTCAACCAAGCTCGTGGAAACCGACTGGGCCTGCACGGAAAGGGACACCGAGGCGGAATCGAGCCACACATGAGCAACGGCGAACAGGGCGACCACCAGCGACATCGCCGCAACGAGCACTGCAGCAGTAAGCCACAGACCTGAGGATTCGTGCTGCTGATTTTTCCCCTGACGCACACGTACGTCAGGACGAGACGGCTGATATACCCTCTCGTATCCGTATGACTGATATGCGCGAACAGCACTTGCCACGTTATTCCTCTCGACGAGCGCAGATGCGCCCTGGTTCTCTTATTACGCTTGCTCGAGCTTCTCCGCGATACGCAGCTTGGCGCTCCGTGAACGCGGGTTTCTGTCAATTTCGTCCTTGGCGGGAAGAATAGGCTTACGATTGATCAGCTTCAAAAGTGGTGTGCGACCGCAGGCGCAGAGCGGCAAATCGGGAGGACAGGTGCAGCGATTCGCACATTCAGCGAAAAAATCCTTTACAATGCGGTCTTCGAGCGAGTGATAGGTGATCACGGCAATACGACCCTGGGGATTGAGCCAGCGAACGGCCGATTCGAGACCGCGCTTTAAAGCGCCGAGTTCATCGTTGACCTCGATACGCAGGGCCTGAAAGGTGCGCTTGGCAGGATGGCCGCCTGCACGGCGAGCCGAAGCAGGAATAGCTCCCTTGATGATGTCCACCAACTGAGCGCTGGTTTCGATAGGCTGTCGCGCGCGGGCTTTCACGATAAACTGGGCAATACGCGATGCCCATTTTTCATCGGAGTAGCTGCGAATGATTCGGGCGAGATCTGCTTCGTTATAGCTGTTGATGATCTCTGCTGCAGTTAAGGTAGTGTGTTTACCCGAACCATCCATGCGCATATCCAGCGGGCAATCCTCCTTGAAGGAAAAGCCCCTGCCTGGCGTATCGATCTGAGCGGAAGAAACGCCCAGGTCAAAAAGGATAGCGTCGATACCGGGAACAGGAACGCTCATAAGAAGCTCATCCAGATTCCCAAAGTTGCCCTTGAGCAGGGCAAGCTGAGGACGCATGCCTTCTGGCAGAGATTCAAGCCGAGTTTTCGCAGCAGCAAGAGCCACATCATCTTGATCAATGCCAATCAGTAAGCCTTTCGGACCAAGGCGTTTAGCCGCCTCTACGGAATGCCCTGCCCCACCGAGTGTGGAATCCACGAATACGGTGTGTGTTTTGAGTGCGAGTGCATCGAGGCACTCGGGGAGCAGGACGGGTATGTGCCTAAATTCTTCAGTCAAGGTGCTATTCGGCGGCGCCATACAGAAGAGCTGCCAAATCGATATCGGACTCGAATGCTTCGCGGGCTTCCGGATCCCAAATCTCGATGTAGCCGGTATTTCCAATGAACAGCGCATTGGAGCCGATGCCAACTACTGCACGCTGATCAGAAGGAATATTGATACGGCCGGCGGAGTCCGTTTCAATTTCTTTTGCACGGCTTTTCAATACACTTCTGATCTTTTCGTGCCGCGGATTAGATTGCTGATACCCGCCATCCTTTTCGAAAAAGCGCTTCACCCATTCGTTGAAGTCCTCGGGCTCGAAAAGAAAGAGGCAAGTTTTCTCCGGATTGAGCGTCACAATCAATTCCCGGGAAAGCTCTTTGCTGAACTTCGGAGGCAGAGCAACACGACCCTTTGCATCGACCTTATATCCGTATTGGCCCATAAGATCGAGCATCGTGTCACCCCCTTTCTTCAGACAGCTCACCTAAGCTTTCCGTATGCGTTCAGTATAAACACTTTTCCCCACAAAGCAACCCAAATCAACTCTTTTATGTTCTCTTTCCCACACAGAGCACAAAAAATGCACCCAACGGGGCAGATCGGGTGTATGGAGCACGCTCGAGTCTATGAAGACATTTCGCTGCAGCAGAATCTGGCGGGTGCGCCTCGCTTAGGGAGAGTGACAGGTGCGTGGATACCGCTCCTGAGGGCACTGAACACGAGGGTTCGTGGGGTGCGTTGGACAGAAGAGCCCAACGAGCGG
>CAYFWL010000069.1:6816-10833 GCA_964346845.1 uncultured Eggerthellaceae bacterium
CACGAGGGTTCGTGGGGTGCGTTGGACAGAAGAGCCCAACGAGCGGAATATGGCGACCTGAGGGACTCGATGCCGCCCAGGAAAAGGGCGTGTTGGGCCACAACGGGCTTCGCACGGGAAACATGCTGACACGATACGCCCTCATGCTGCTCGGCGAAGAGGCCGTCTCAAATGAGCCAAAGCAAGTCACGCCAAAAGCAGATCGCGCCAAAGCAGGCCAAACGGGGCTGGACGCGGCGGGCGTGCTCACGAGCCGACCACGACTGACACGTTCTCTGCGAGAAGCACCTTGGAAGCTCAAACAGCGGTTTCTCGGAAAACTACACCCCCGTCTTAGCGCGCGGGTGAGCGCTGAGATATTCCTCCCGTATATGAGAGCGATCAACATGCGTGTAAATTTGCGTCGTTGAGATATCGGCATGACCCAGAATTTCTTGAATGACGCGCAGATCAGCACCGCCTTCCAGCATATGGGTAGCGTACGAATGCCGAAGTGTATGAGGATGCAGGCCTGTTATCCCAAGCGCCAGACCTGCATCAGCAACAATTCTATGAACGCTCTGACGAGAGAGACGCGTGCCACGAGCATTGAGAAATACCGCCGACACCGGCCGCTTCGCCTTGAGGGAAAGAATCGCCCGATCGTTGGCCAAATAGGCGCTCAGAGCACGGGCCGCTGCCCCCGAGATAGGGGAAATACGCTCCTTGTCCCCCTTGCCACATACGCGCAAAAAACCCTGTGCGATCTGGACGTCCCTCAAATCAAGACCGCACACCTCGCTGACACGCAAGCCGCAACCGTACAAAAGCTCAAGAATAGTCTCGTCCCGATGTCCCAGAGGCGTGTCAGGGAAAGTTTGCGAAAAAAGAGCGTCAATCTGAGCGATGCTCAGCACATCAGGGAGAAGCTGGGGCGTTTTGGGCCCCTTGACCGTATCCGCCGGATTGATGTCGCGATACCCCTCGCGCACCAAAAACTTAAAGAAGCCCTTAATCACCGATAAACAGCGCTTGATGCTGGTAGGCGCGAAGTTCTGTTCCATAAGCTGCATCTCGAAGGCCACGATATGCTCACGCTGAACATCGTCGAGGGAAAGACTTTGATCGTCGAGGAAGGTTTTGAATTTGAGCAAATCGCGACGATAGGCCTCAGTGGTCTTTGGGGCGCTCCCCCGCTCAATGCGCAAGTAGGACAGATATTCTTCAATAAATTGTTCCATAGAGCCATTATACCTTCCCAAAGCACCGCGCTGCAAAGAGTCGATGCGTCGAAAAGAGTCCGTGTGCTGCGAAACCCAAGGCGAGAAGTCCTTTTCGTATTCGCTCAGAAAAGGGTCAGAAAAAGAAAAACGCCCGAAGGCGTTTTTCCGAAAGACCGAACTCTAAAAAAGAGCGGGCACACTTGGCGTAGACAGCAAAGCTAATGGCGTGAAGAGACCCCGATCCGTTACTTATTCGCCGCCAACACACAGGCGACGATAGCCTGAAATCTTGATAGAGCCACCAAGAGCGCGCGCCGTCTCGTCAGTATACTGGGCGATGGTCAGGTCGGGGTTCTTAATATAAGACTTGCCAACCAAGGTGACCTCAGCCAGATACTTCTCGACGCGGCCTTCAACAATCTTCTCCTGAATGTTTTGGGGCTTGCCCGATTCGGCAGCTTGTGCGCTGTAGATTTCACGCTCGTGAGCGATGTGCGCCTCATCAACACCATCAGCATCAACCGCAAGGGGGCTGTCGGCAGCTACCTGCATAGCAACACCATGGCCGTACTCGGCAAACAGATCAGAAGCGGTATCGCAGTCGGTGTCAAAGGTCACCACAACGCCGATCTTGCCACCCATGTGGATATAGGAAGCAACAGCATCGGCCTCGATGACCTCAAAGCGAGTCAGCTGGATGTTTTCACCCAAGATGTGAACAGCCTCGGCGAGAATTTCCTCAACCGTCATGCCATCTTCAGCTTTAGCGGCCTTGAAAGCATCCATGTCGGCAGGCTTTGCAAAGAGAGCGGCAGCACCGATACGCTGCGCATATTCCTTATACTTAGCGTTGCCGGAAACGAAGTCGGTTTCGCAGTTCATCTCGAAGATGAGCGCAGACTTGCCGTCCTCGGCAACAACAGGCCACACAACACCTTCGTTGGTAGTACGACCAGCCTTCTTGCTAACAGCAGCCAGACCGCGGGTGCGCAGGATATCAACAGCCTTGTCCATATCGCCCTCGGCCTCGACGAGCGCCTTCTTGCACTCCATCATACCGGCATCGGTCATCTGGCGAAGTTCTTTGACCATAGAAGCAGTAATATCAGCCATGGTTCAACCCTTTCTCGTAAGATAGCGGACTCAAAAAGAGTCCGCCGGAATTGAAAAATCGGTAGCGCTGCTTATTCAGCAGCAGTTTCAGCAACAGCCTCAGCAGCAGGCTCTTCGACTGCCTCAGGAGCCATCTCTGCAGCGGTCACCGGAGCAACGCCGCCTGCCAAAACGGCATCAGCGATGAAGTCGACCATCATACGCACCGAGCGGATGGCATCATCGTTGCAGGGGATGCCATACTCCACATCATCGGGATCGCAGTTGGTGTCCAACGTTCCAATAATGGGGATGCGCAGACGCTTTGCCTCGTTGATGGCCAGCGCCTCACGATTCGTGTCGATGATGAAGACGGCATCGGGAGTACGTGTCATATTGCGAACACCGTTCAGGTTGGTCTGCAGCTTGGTCAGCTCCTTGCCCAAGATAGCCTGTTCTTTTTTGGGCAAAAGGGCCATGCGGCCATCAGCCTGCATTGCTTCCAGCTCTTCCATGCGCTGAACGCGAGAGCGGATGGTGACGAAGTTGGTGAGCATGCCGCCCAGCCAGCGAGCATTGACGTAAGGCTGACCGCAGCGATTTGCCGCCTCGGTCACTGCTTCCTGAGCCTGCTTCTTGGTGCCCACGAACAGCACGGTACCGCCCTTGCGAGCGATGTTGGACACGGCAGTATACGCTTCATCCATGCCGATGAGGGTCTTTTTGAGATCGATGATGTAGATGTCACCACGATTGCCGAAGATGTAAGGTTTCATCTTGGGGTTCCAGCGGTGGGTCTGATGACCGAAGTGTGCACCCGCGTCAAGCAGGCCGGCAATGCTTATCTTTGCCATAGCTTTCTCCATTCGTTAGTCCTCTGCCTGTGGTCATCCCTGGAGGTCCGCAGCCTTTTTCCGGTGGCCACTAGCGGTACAGGTCGCACAAGCATGTGTGATTAGAAACTCAAGTAGTTTACTCGCTCCAAAAAGAATACGCAAGGGACTTTCACAAAAAAGCAACGAGCAGGCGATCCCCCTTGACTTCCCTGCCCATCGGTATAGAATGACCCTGCACTTTGAAAAGGTGGGGCCTTCTCCCCTGCGCATAAAAGCGCACATCATGGGGGCGACTGGTTTCGACATGGTAGGTTTGACATGGGGAGCAAGCCGTGGTCTCCTCGCCACGCTAAACAGGGGTACTGTCAAATTAATTGGCAAGACTAACAACAATCTCGCTCTCGCTGCTTAATCGCACAGGGCCGCTGAACCCGGATTTTTCCCGCTTCGGGGAACGCGTCATTCAAGGGAAATGCGCTGAGCTACGTCGTTGGTATGAGCTCGGCTAAGACTGAACCAGCTAGATTGCAGAAAAGCCCGCCAACGGGCGTTTCGCCGTCGAAGATAAATCGTTGGACAAGCTTGTAGCGCCCTGTGGGGAGTCTAGTATGGACCGGAGTTCGATTCTCCGCGCCTCCACCAGCTTTTTTTCGAGCCTGGTGAGTCGGCTTTATGCCGGTTCACCAGGCTTTTTGTTTTATGACGCCCTGCTTTTCGTCTCCCCGTATCTTGGGTTATAGGACAAAAAGTGTGTCCGCAAAAGGGCTGTTGACGCAGGTCAACAGCCCTTTTTAATGCTAAAAAGTCAAATTAATCGACTTTCTTACCTGGACAAAAAGTGTGTCCGCCTTTCTTTGTTTTGCCAGGTCAATCAATATAAAACAAGC
>CAYFWL010000070.1:0-10481 GCA_964346845.1 uncultured Eggerthellaceae bacterium
TGGCCCTTCTAGGGCCGATGATCAAGCCACCGGCTAGGCCGGTGGTCATGACTGAGCCTATAAGGATTCACGCCGAATTTCAGTTCCATAGCAAAAGCCACTACCAGTACCACAACGAAGCTGGCAAAAATAGCGCGCCACGAGAACGCCCCGACAAGGAAACCCGCTAAGGTGGGGCCAATGGCGGAGGCTCCCATGATAATCAGCGCATTGAGACCCATGGCGGCGCCAATCTTATGGGGCGGTATAACCTCGAGAATCATGGAGAACATGAGGGGTAGCACCAATCCGGTGCCGATTCCTTGCAGCGCACGGCCCACAAGCACCACGGCGAAATTGGGTGCGAAGCCGCTGATTACCGCGCCAATGGCGGAGGCACACAGGGCAAACGTGGTGATAGCGCGTGCAGAAAACCACTTGCTCAACAGGCTGGAAAACGGCATGATTAAGCCGATGACCAGCATGTATCCCACCACAAGCCACTGGGTTAGGGAGATATCTACGTCCAATTGTGCGGATATCGAAGGCAGTGCGATGTTCAACGCGGTTTCAGAGTACATACCCGTGAAACCGCCAAGGTACAGCCCCATCATAGCCAAGTAAGGATGCTTGACCTGCATGCGTGCTTTGGGCATTTCGTGTTGCTTGTCTAACAATTCAGACATTCCTTCCTCATGCGTCGGAGCACAAAAAAAGAGCCGCAGCATTATCGCTACGACTCTTCTGATATTTCCAGACACTTCGCTGTGCTTAAGCAAGTAGGCACTTTAGCGGCTTCGTCTTTTCTTCGTAAGCGCATTCATCTGTTCTCCACATTTAGGAGAAAGCATCCGATACCGATTTTTCTGCGACCGCATTGATTGCACGTGATGTGCAGAGGGGAAGAGCTCCCATCATTCCGTTTGCAAGGGGCTTTTGCTGATGCAATCCACAGAGCCGATACAGAGCTGCGCCTTCCGAGTCGAATTGCCGCACCGTCTGCTTTGCAAAAGGGGATACTGGTAAAATCTTAGAGAAAATGCACGCATTTTCGTTTTGCAGATTGTCATTTCCTCAGGTTTTGAGAAAATAATTTTGAGAAATAGCTGAACACGTGGCAAATTGAGGATGAAGTCCGTTGTTGAGATGAACGGTGAGGCTATCAATTACGCTACGAACTACTACGTTGACAGGCCGAGCTTAGGTGTTTTTCAGTAGAGGATGAATATGAAATCAAACATACTTATTTTGAGTGGATTTTTGGGCTCGGGGAAGACCACCCTCTTGGTAAAGCTCCTGGATTATCTGCGAGAGAAAAAGGGGTTCGATTATAAAATCGCCATCATAGAAAACGAGATAGGAGCCGTTTCGGTTGACTCGAGCGTTATCGAACAGGCGGGGTATTCTGTGACCGACATGCTCAATGGATGCGTGTGCTGCACGCTGGTAGGTCAGTTGGTGCCGACCGTACGCCAGATTCAGGCAGATCTTAACCCTGATCTGATGATTCTTGAAGCAACGGGCGTTGCGGAGCCTCAAACGATGGTGGACGCTCTTCAGACGTGGGCAGATTGTCAAGTGCGGGTGGTTACGTTAGTGGATGTTTCGCGTTGGCAGCGCATCAGGGTGGCGCTGCGTCTTCTGCTTGAACGGCAAATAGCGCCTGCTCACGTGCTGTGCCTCAATAAGATCGACCTTGTTTCTGATGAAGAGGTCGATCAGGTGGAACATGAGCTGAGGGAGTGGAATGCCAGCGCTCCTGCGGTGCGTCTTAGCGCTTCGGTCAAGCTTTCCGCGGCTGACGGCGAAGCTATCATGGGATAAAAAGCGGCGCCAACTATAAAAGCCGGCGCCGCTTTGTGACAAGGGGACGGGTCATTTGTCACAATCTTTTTACGCAGACTAGTAATTCTCGAGGCAAATCTCGAAGTAGGCTTGAGGATGATCGCACACAGGGCACAGATCGGGAGCCTTAGTTCCTATAACGATGTGGCCACAGTTGCGGCATTCCCATATCTTAACCTCGGACCTCTCAAAGACTTGAGCGGTTTCCAGGTTGTTCAGCAGGGCACGGTAGCGCTCCTCGTGGCGCTTCTCAATAGCAGCCACAGCGCGGAATTTTACCGCCAGCTCAAGGAATCCTTCTTCCTCAGCGGTCTTGGCAAATCCTGCATACATGTCGGTCCACTCATAGTTTTCGCCTTCGGCGGCATCGACGAGATTGGCAGCGGTATCGCTAATCCCATTGA
Organism: uncultured Eggerthellaceae bacterium; assembly: GCA_964346845.1. Taxonomy (GTDB): domain Bacteria; phylum Actinomycetota; class Coriobacteriia; order Coriobacteriales; family Eggerthellaceae; genus CAKUOV01. The sequence continues at coordinate 2,229 of CAYFWL010000070.1, forward strand.
GCTCTTTAAACCATATTTTTGCATGCTCTTTCTCGTTTTCAGCGGTCTTCAAGAACAACGCTGCCATCTGCTCAAAACCTTCCTTCTTTGCGGCGGAGGCAAAGTAGGTGTACTTGTTACGCGCTTGAGATTCTCCGGCAAATGCGGCTTCCAGATTCTTTTCGGTCTGAGTGCCTGAGTACTTATTTGTTGCCATAAATCGCTCCTTGTTCTCTCGAAAGGTGCCGTATTCTTACCGCCTGCGAAATGCGGTACATGATAATTATACTAGCGTGCAATTAAATTGATAGGTCATTGTAGTCGTATTGATAGGTTTTTGTGTACCCATTGCTAGGTGGCAGCGCCGTTTTGCAGACCCTTTGATAGAGGCATAAGCCATGATTCTTCCATTGCAAAGGAGGAATCAGATGCGCGTTGATAAAAAGATGCTTCTTGGTGTCGTGTGCGCCCTGTCGTGCGCCTTGTGCGTGTTCGGTTTTACCCAGAGTGTGCGGGGAGAAGCTGATCGCGTGAGGGATGAAGCTTTGGCGAAATACGGCGGTGATCAGGTGGAAGTTGTTGTGGCAACCCGTGATATCGCGGCAGGTGAAACCTTGACTGCCGCAGCGACCGAGACGCGTATGTGGCTGGTGAGTATGCTGCCTGACCAGGCCGTCACCAATGCTCAACATGTGCTGGGCCAGCAGCTTACCTCTCCTATTGTGGCGGGCGAGGTGATTTCCGCCAAACGTTTTGGAAGCCTCTCGACAACGTTTGAGGTCCCTCAGGGCATGGTTGCGCTGAGCGTGTCGGCCAAGGAGGTCCAAGCAGTGGGTGGTGCTCTTAAGCCGGGATCTCACGTGGATGTGTATTCCGTGGGAGCAAGCGGAACCAAGCTTATTGCTGAAACCGTAGCGGTCTTGGCAACCAGCGCGCGCGAAAGTGATGGCTCCCATTCGGGGGCAGCTTTGTCATGGGTTGCCCTTGCGGTGAAGCCTGATGCTGTTGCGGATCTCATTTCCGCTGAAGAACGTACTCAACTGTACTTCGCGTTGCCGGGCGAAAGTGTTTCTCCCTCGGAGAAGGGAGCAGGCGATGGTGGCAAATAAATGGCTTGCTGGTGTGGGGACGCGTGCGTTGTCGCTCAATATGCTCGTTGAAGGAGACGCAAATACCGAAGAGAAGTTTTGGTGCGAAGGCTTAGATGCCGAAGCTTTGTGCGCTAAAAAATCACGGCTTGAAGAAGGGCGAGTCGAAGAAGGGCAAGGCAAAGGATCGCTGGTCGAAGAGGCGCGGGCTTTCGAGCCGTGTGTCAAAGGGGTGTGGCTTGAAGAAGAGCAGGGCAAAGAGGTGCGGTCTTTTGATCCATGCGTCGAAGAGCCACGCGTTGAAAGGGCGTATGAGGAGCTAAGGGGCACAAGCAAGACGCTCGTTTGCATTGATACTGCAACGTTGGGCAGCCCAAAAGTGCTCTCTATGCCCACTTCGAGTTGTTTAGAGTTACCGTTTGTGAAGCTGCAAAGTTCGGCTCATCAGGCGCGACGCTCGTTTTCCGATCTGAATATCGACTGTGCGCTGGTCTATTCGTCCAACGAGATACCTGCTTTGAACGTAGCTGCTGCGCTCAAGCAGGATTTTCCTCACAAGAAAGTTTTTCTTGTGGCTGGGGATGAGACGGCTTGGCTTGCCTATCGTATGAGTGCGGCACGTCTCGACGGGCGCATCAATCCTGCGCAGTTTTACAAAGAGCTGCTGAAGCGTCATATAAAAGCGCCTGACTTCTTTACCGAGAGGGAGAAAGAGTCTGACGCAAAGCAGGAAGAGTCATCCGATGAAACGCTTGGCAGACAGCTGGATGAGGTGTCTCGGGGAGCATCGCATGAACAATCTGGTGAAAAGCTTCGGGGAGCACTTCGTGAGGTTCCTGAAAAACAGTTGAATAAAGTGCCTTGTGAGGCATCTCAAGAAATGCCTCGCCAAGCGCCTCACGAAACGCCTGGTGATGGAGCCTCTCACGAAACGCCTGGTGAAAAGTCTCAGGGGGTGCCGTACGAATCGCCTCGTGGAGCATCGCGCGAAGCGTCTGAATCAGTGTTGATCTCGTCTAAGTTTGAGAAAAACTTGCTACCCAACCCTATCGACACTGTTCCTCTGGATGTTTATGCTGCCGATGCGCTAGTAGCTGATTCTTTTGAAGAGGATCTATTGGAGGAAGCCTTTTGCCCCGAGATAACGACGTTGCCCCCTCGGAGGGAAACGGTAGTGCGATCTGCGGAGCCTCATGCCTTCTATGTGCCCGTGGTGGGCGCATGCGGAGGTGTGGGAAAAAGTGCGGTAGCTTTCTTGAGCGCTCTTTGCTCTGCTCGTTTTGGCTGTAAGACGTTGCTGATCGATTTTGATATGCAATTTGGCGATATGGCGCTATTTTCTCAGGATGAACAGGTGATTTCTTTAGATGAGCTGCTGGCTGACCCTCAGCGCATTCGTCACGTAAACGGAGGTCCTGAGGGCTTCGCATTGGTGGCGGCATGTGCTCTTCCTGAGCAATCAGAGGCTGTCGTGGAAAGGCTTGGAGAAGTTTTTGATGCAGCAGCGGCGCATTTTGATGTGATTGTGTCAAATGGACCGGCTTTCTGGAATGACCAACATATGGCGCTTCTAGAGCGAGCGGGAAAGATTCTTTTCGTGGTTGATCAACGTTTGGGGTCGGTAAAAGCAGCTCAGAGAGCCTTCGATTTATGCATGCGTTGCGGTTTGGCAAGCTCGCCGTTTTTGTTCTTGCTGAATAAATGCGGCAAACAAGCTCAACTGACGTCTTTAGATGTCACCTGTGCGATACAGGGTGCTCCTTGTAAGGAACTGCCTGATGGCGGGCGTCTTATCAGCGAATATCTTGAGGCGAAACAGGCGATGGAGCTGCTGGAAGAAGGTAATTGCTTTGCCGAGGCCATCCGCGATTTGATGATGGATATTCTTCCGGGGTGCAACGTGCTGAAGGGTTTGAAACAGCCACATCGAAGCCCCTTTTCATTTTTCTCACGCAAGAGACGTAAGGAGGATCAGTCATGTCTCTGATAGATCGCGTAAATCGTGCTCAAGGAAGCATTGCCGAGCAGGAAGAGATTTCAGATGAAGAGCTCTTTTCAGATTTGCGTCGGCGCATGAACCAGCAACTTTCCGATAGCTTGGTTTCCTCCGCGAAAACGCCTTCAGTGCGCATAGAAAACGAGATTCGAAGTCTTTGTCAAGCGGCTTTTTCTCAGCCTGCGTGGTCATCGGTTTCCTCCGAACGTCGACAGCGCCTGGTAGCTCAGCTCATCGATTCGGTGTTTGGATTTGGACCCCTGAATGGACTTCTCGAAGATGCTTCGATTACTGAAATCATGGTTAACGGCCCCGATAAAGTCTATGTGGAGCGCAATGGCGCACTGGAGCTTACCGCTGTACGTTTTGTAGACGAAGAGCAGATCAGAGCGCTTATGGATCGTATTGTTGGGCCGCTTGGTCGCCGTATTGATGAGTCTTCTCCCATGGTGAATGCGCGTTTGCCGCAGGGTTTTCGGGTGAATGCCATCATTGACCCGATATCGCTCGATGGCCCGATTTTAACCATTCGGAAGTTCTCGGATCGATTGCTCAGACTGGAAGACATGGCTTGCGGTGGCTCGCTTGAGCCAGAGCTTATTCCGTTTTTGAGCTGGGCTGTTACTTCGCGCAAGAATATCGCTGTCTCCGGTGGAACGGGCAGCGGGAAAACGACTCTTCTCAATGCGCTTTCGTGCTTCATTTCGGAAGGAGAACGTATTATCACTATCGAGGATTCTGCGGAACTGCGTTTTTCTCCGAGTGCGCATGTCGTGCGTTTGGAGGCGCGTCCCACGAATGCCGAGGGACTTGGACAGGTGAGCATACGTGATTTAGTAGCAAATGCTTTGCGTATGCGCCCCGATCGTATCGTGGTGGGTGAATGTCGCGGTTCAGAGGCCTTAGATATGCTGCAGGCCATGAACACGGGCCACGACGGCTCTTTAACCACGCTGCACGCGAATTCTACCCGTGAAACGATATCGCGTCTCGTTACCATGGTGCGCTACTCATCAGACGTGCCGGTTGAGGTGGTGGAATCCTATATTGCAACAGCATTAGACGTTGTGGTGCAAACAGCGCGTAGTTTAGACGGGAAGCGCTACGTGTGTGAGCTCGCCAGTTTCTCTTTTGATGAGGAACGTCGCTGTTGTGCGGTGCAGAAGCTGTACGAGCGTCCTTTTTTCACGGACAAGGGGCACTGGCTCATGTTTCCTTCCTGGGTGGATGATTTGGTTCGTTACGGATATGCCACCAGTCAGGAGGTGGATCAATGGAAACGACAAATCTGTTGCTGACAGCTGCGCTTGCCTTTGCAAGTGGCACAGGATTTTTCTTTTTAGGTCCAGGGGGATGGCAGCTGCTTCAAAGAACGCAGCGTTCTTTACGGCAGGCGCGCTTGCAGGGGAACGCTCAGTCGGGGGTTGTGCTGGCGCTTCATCGCTTGCTTTCACGAGGGGTTGCCTGCTTTCGACCCCTTGTGGCTCTGTTGGTGCGATGGCCGCCGCTGGGTGCCGTCGCGGATGAAGCTGCAATCCTTCTTCGGGAGAAGGGGTTTATCGGTGCGCAGTCCCAAGGTGTTGTTGGGTCGGTTTTGGCGGGGCTATGCGGGGTGCTGGTGCTTGGCAGCATTCTGCTGGGGTCTCTTCTCTCAGCTCTGGCGCTTGCCTTAGCTTTGGGTGCGGTACTCGTGTTCTTCGTGCGCTCTGAAACAGAAAAACGGGTTGGGCGCGTTCGCCTGTGTGTGCCCGATAGCATTCAAGCTATGAAGTCATGCTTTCAAGCAGGGCTTTCTTTGGAACAAACCCTAGCGTATTTGGTCCAGCACTCTTGCGGTGAAATGTCGGCAGCGTATGGACACGCTCTCCAATCACTGCGCTTGGGCGGTTCGGCCATTGAGGCCCTCGATGGCTTGCGGCAGGAGATTCATGCTCCGGAGTTTGCCTTTGTGATGGTTGCTCTGGAGGTACAGCATCGAACGGGTGGAAGTCTGGCGAACGTGTTGCAAGATGCCGAACAGGCAGCGCGAAGCCAGTTTGAATTGGAGCGATCGCTTCGGGTGCAAACAGCCCAAGCGCGCTTGTCGGCGCGGGTGGTAAGCGCTCTGCCTCTGGTCTTAATAGGAGTGTTTTCTCTCATCACCGAAGGATTTTTGGAACCTTTCTTCTCTAGTGCGACAGGATTGTTCCTTTTTGTTTTGGCGGTGGTGATGCAGGTTGCAGGCGTCCTGATGGTGCGAAGAACGCTCCGAGTGCGAGGGGTGTCGTCGTGATGATCTGGCAGTCCTCGCTTGTTGGGGACGGTCTGGCGCGGGCACGCCGTAAGGAGCAATCACGTGCTCTGCTCGGTTCGACGCGCACAAAACGCTCTCAAAGTATGGCGGATTCCGTCTTTTCCCTCTGGGAACGTAGCTCGATGAACGGAAGTGCTCGACAGGCACGCAGCCAGCAGCTTCTTTGCGCGCTTTTTCGAAGAGGCTCCGAGCGTTGGATGGCTAACTATGGACGCTATCTGGGTCGTAGCAATCTTTCGGTTCAGGGTCTCAGCGCGGTGCGTTCCACGTGTGCTCTAGCAGCTGCGCTTGTGGGATTCGTTTTAGGGTATGGCTTCGGCCTACCTCCCTCAGGAGTCGTATCGCTTTGCGCCATAGGCGCCTTGTTTGCATCCCGTCTGCCCTTTCGTGTGGCAAAGGAGCATATCCAACGGCGCCGCGAAGATCTGGAGCGGGAGCTTCCCCAGATGTTGGCTATGGTTTCTTTAGGCTTGCGGGGTGGTTTGACCTTCGAAAGGAGTTTTTCTTTGTATGCGGAAGGGTTTTCGACCGATTTTGCTCGAGCCTGCCTCTGTGCCCAGCGTCGGTGGGAAATAGCCCTTGCTGCCAGAGAGGATGCCCTTCGTGACCTTGCTTGTTCTTACGGATCTGACCTGCTTGAACAAGCGGTTGAGTCCATGATTCGCTCCTTGCGTTTCGGCACAGCGCTTTCGGAGAATTTGGAGGCGCTTGCCCATGAGGCACGCAATCAGTACCGCACGCGCTGTGAGGAGACTATTGCTCGTGCACCGGTGAAGATGTTGGTGCCTACAGGCACATTGATTTTGCCGGCAATGTTGATTTTGGTGATGGGACCATCTTATTGGAAATGATGGGCGGTTTTTAGAAAGGAATTCTTATGGAAAAGTGCAATCAGGTGTGTTTGAAGGCATGAGTGACAGAATTTTTTGCGATGATCAAGGTTTTACTACGTTGGGAATGACGATTTCGCTTCTGCTTTCGCTCTGCTTGATTTTCACGGCGGCGCAGGTCTATCGCATAAACTCTGCCTCATCGGCGGTGCAAGATGTGGCTGATGCGGCGGCTCTTGCTGCTCAAAGCGAGGTGGCTGAGTTTATGGTGGTAGCTCAAGTATGCGATGCGGTGGTCCTCTCGCTTTCTTTGGCTTCGGCGGTATCGACGGGGATAGGCGTTGCCTGTCTCTGTACCCCAGCAACTATGGGGTATTCGCAAGGGTTTATTGAGGTGGGGAGAACATTTGCTGAAGCGAAAAACGAACTGCTTCAATCGGCAAAAAAGGGTTTAGAGGCATTCCAGAAAGCGTTACCCTTCCTTGCTGCTGCAAAAGCGGCGCTGGTGGCAGCCTCGAACAATGCAGGGCGTGCTACTGCCTACCATGCTGTTGCCCTGAGCTTTCCCTTTGAAGGGTCGGCTATCGAAATACCTGATAGCAGCGAAGCCGATCGTGAATTCTTCGACCAGGTTCAGGAAGAACAGACTCAGGTTCAGGAAGCAGCAACTGCAGCGGAAGAGGCGGCTACCGAAGCGCTTGAAGCAAAGCTTCGAGGATTTGAGGCAGATTGTGGTTCTGCTTACTGCATGCAAGAGCGCGCGGCGTCGCTGGCGCATATGAGCGGTGTGCAAAATCCGCGTTATTCCTCGGTGGATACATGGACTTTTTCGATGGCTCTCGATCGAGCGCGGGCCTATTATGCCGGTCTGCCATACGGAAACATTTTTACCAATATGCTTACGAAGAGATGCAGAAAGGGTATGTGAACGAAACCGAAAGCAGCTTTAGCGCCTACTTCCCGTTACTTCCTCGCAATATGCAGCAAATGAGAGGGACGAGACTGTACGATCAGGCGGTTTACCCGGTGACCGAAGACGAGGGAAGCCTCACGATGCATGCCTGGTCGGGATGCCCTCATGCGGCAGGTTTTACGCGGTTGGGCTCGGTGCGGGAGTGGGAGAGCGGTGGTTTCCAGCGCTGTGATGCCTGTTGTTTTGAGGCCGCCAGTTTGGGAAATGTGGCAGCAGCTACGAGTTCGGTAGAAACGGGTTTTGAATATCACTATCTCAAGGTTGCTCAGGCAGCACGGGATTACCAGAAGGCACGTGAAGAGCTCGACCCCCCTACTCAGCAGGCGAAGCAGTCTGCGCAAGGGCTCTTTGATACCTGTAGGGAGTATGCGGAATTGGCAAAAGAGGGACGTATCAAGGTGAGTCCTCCTGGTCGATATGGCGCGGTGGCGCTCGTCTTCGATTGCTCTCAGTTGGATATCTCCCAAAGCTCTCTGCTTGCTCACGGAAAGCTCTTAGGACCACGCGTTGCTGTGTCGGGGGCAACGCTTCTGGCGGATTCATCGGGGCAGGGCAATACGGTTTTGACTGCTCTTCTTGATGGCATGAGCGGTGAAGCTAAAACCATCCTGGGACCAGTATCGGTGGCTTTACGATGTTGGTCAGGGGTTTTGGAGATATACGGATCAGGGCAAGAAGCCCTGACTGCTACACTGGAGGACATGCTTAACGGTCTTCCCTTTATAGGGGCAAGCGGTTTAGGAACCTGGGCATCTCATGCGTTTAAGGAAACCATGGAGCGGCTGGGTCTTCAGCCCGCGAAGCTGAAGGCTCTGAAGCCTGTCTTGGTGAATACGAGCTATGTGACGGCGGCGTGCGATAGCGATGTTGCCCAGAGGTATTCCCAAATCAAAGAGCAGGCCCTGAAGGGGGCATCCTCTGTTGATGCTGTGCTGGCGTGGTCGAGCACCGCTCTTTCGCTACGAAACGATGGAGAAACTCTTGTGGGCAGTACTTTGGAGATAGCCGAGTTTAGCCCCTTTGGGGAAGAAGGACCGAGCTTTTCGGTGTCGGTGCCCCTTCCGGCAGGGGTTCAAAATGTTCTGAATGGGGTG
>CAYFWL010000071.1:0-10206 GCA_964346845.1 uncultured Eggerthellaceae bacterium
GAACGCCTCAAGCAACGCGGTGAACCGGGCTGCGCGTAAGGACCCCCGCAAGGACCCCCGCGAGAACAAGAGTCTCGGTGCCGCTGGGGAGACCAATACGGGTGCTGGTCCTTCCCTTACCGTGAGCAGGTATCGTGGCGGAGCCTCAAAGAAGAATGCTTCCGCTCCTCCGCTGACGGCACCGAAGGAAAGTGCGCCTAAAACGAAGGAGCAAAAACGTCGCGAAGCTGAAGCCCGCAACCGTGCCTATGCGGCTCTGAAAGGCCACCGTAAGCGTATCGCCGAGCTGGATAAGCGCTTGGAAAAAGACAACGCGCGCATGACGGAGATCATGGAGCTTTTGGCCGATCCTGATTTTTACATCAATGAGTCCGCAAGCAGCGACGTTGTTGCCGAGCATGCTCGCCTGAAACAGCGCATCACCGCACAGGAAGAGGAGTGGTTTTTGCTCACCGAGGAACTGGAAGAAGAGCTGAGAAAGCAGCAGGAGATGGCCTGATGGTAAATGCTCCTTTCAACATTGTGCTCATCGAGCCTGAGATTCCCCAAAATACGGGCAACATCGCTCGTACCTGCGCTGTTATCGGCGCGACCTTGCATCTGGTGGAGCCGATGGGGTTTCGCCTGACATCCAAGCAGCTCTCTCGCAGCGGCTGCGATTACTGGGACGACGTGGAAATCATACGCTGGCCCTCAATCGATGCTTTCTTCGAGGCTCACGGTGCCGACGACTTGCATCTTTTCACGGGGAACGCTCTTACCACGATGAGTGAGGTGCGCTATCGACCGGCTTGTTTTTTGCTGTTCGGGCGTGAGAGTCGTGGCATTGACGAGGCGTATCTTGCCCGCTATGCACATCGCTGTGTGCGCATCCCTATGCGCCCCGGTCAGCGGAGCTTAAATTTAAGCAATGCAGTTGCCATCGCTTCCTACGAGGCGCTGCGCCAAAATAAATATCCCGGTTTGGAGTAGTGCATGTTTAACAGCTTCGACATCGCCTATGTAATCTGCAGCGTGCTCTGTTTCATCCCCGCTATGGTGTTTCACGAGGTGGCCCATGGTTTTGCTGCCTACAAGTTGGGGGACCCCACCGCGAAGATGCAGGGTCGTTTAACGGTGAATCCGCTGAAACACATCGATCCCTTCGGTACCGTTATTATGCCCGTGATGCTCATGGTGGCGGGTTTACCGGTCTTCGGCTACGCCAAGCCGGTGCCTTATAATCCCTTTTACTTCAAGGATAAGCGTAAGGGTGACTTGATCGTAGGGCTTGCGGGGCCTGCGGCGAACCTTGCTATGGTGCTTGTCTGTGCAGCGATCTATCACCTTGTTATGTTTGCCCTCAGTCTGATGCCCTCAGAAACATCCGCAGCCCTCCTGAACAACATAGTGGGCTACAACATAATTGCCCTGTTGCTGCCCCTGTTTGTGTATATCAACTTGATCTTCATGTTCTTCAACCTTATCCCTATTCCGCCTCTGGATGGCTCTTCAGTGCTGGCGGTGCTGCTGCCCCCTCAATATCTGCCCCAGTATTACAAGGTGCAACAATGGGCTTTACCCGTTTTTATGATTGTTGTGATTCTGCTGCCCCAGGCCATAGGGTTTAATCCCATTGCGTGGTATTTGGGTGCTACAGCGGGCTCGTTATTTTGGCTGCTTTTATAAAAAGGGAGGAATGTGTCGTATAAGGTTCGCATAGATAGCTTTGAGGGGCCCTTTGACCTGCTGCTCTATTTGGTAAGCAGACAAAAAGTGGATATTGGCGTTATCTCCATTTCCGAGATTATCGACCAGTATCTGACCGAGGTCTCAAGTCTCAAAGATTTGGACCTGGATGTGGCGAGCGACTTTTTACTGGTGGCGGCAACGCTTCTGAAGATCAAGGCGGAAAGCCTGCTTCCAAAAGAGAGCGTGCCGCTTGATGATGAGTTCGCCGAGCTTTCTCCCAGCGAGGCACGCGATATCTTGATCGAACGGCTTCTCGCCTATAAGCAGTACAAAAATGCCGCCCATGCTCTTAATGCTCGGTTTAAAGCGGAGGGGCGTATGCACGGGCGCCCCTTTGGTCCCGATAGGGAATTCTTGGGGGCTCTGCCTGATTTCTTGGCGAATACCTCGCTGGAAGCTTTGGGGGAGCTTGCCGCCAAAGCGTTGGCACGCCGTGAGATTTTCCTGTTGCAGTCCGAGCATATTGCGCCCAAGCCTATTCCCGTCGAGACGTATGTGCGCTCTATCCATGAGCGCATACAGGGCGAAAAACGCGTGCGCTTCTCGCAGCTGCTCGGCGATAACGCTGAACCCCAGGTCGTTGTGGTTGTATTTTTAGCGGTACTGGAGCTGTATAAGCGCACGTTGGTCACGGTTCACCAGCACCAGCCCTTCGGTGATATCGATATTGAGTATATTGAGGGTTCGGGCGCATTGCTGTTGGATGACGACAACGCGCTGACGTCGGTTGTGGAGGGATAGGCTATGTTTTCAGGATTGCACGAAGACCAGATCGCAGGAGCTTTGGAGGCGCTGCTTTTTGTCACGGACGAACCGGTGAGCGTTATCGATCTGTCCACCATGCTGGAAGTCGATGCCGCCAAGGTGGAAGATGCTCTCATCGCGCTCCGCGACCGTTTTGAACAGGAGAATCGCGGTATTCAACTACGTGAAGTGGCAGGGGGTTGGCGGCTGTTTACCCATCCGGCTTTCCATGACATCATCGAGCGCTATGTGATTTCCTGGGATACGCGCAAGCTTTCCCAGGCGGCTTTGGAGACTTTGGCCATCGTTGCCTATTGCCAGCCGATAACGCGTGCAGGTGTTGCCTCTATTCGCGGCGTAAGCTCCGATAGCTCTATAAACTCCCTGGTGGAGAAAGGTTTGCTACGTGAGGCGGGCACGGCTGACACTCCGGGAAATCCCATGCAGTATGCAACCACACGCGTTTTCCTTGAGCGCTTCGGTTTGCGTTCGGTGGCTGATTTGCCCGATGTGTCTCAATTTGCTCCCGATGAAGAAACGCGCGCGCTTATCTGTGAGCGCTTGAGCGGGACCGCTGGCGCAACGGTGAAAGCGAAGCCTCAGTCCGATGCGCAAGATCAGCTGCAGTGCCTGAGCGACATGCAGCTGAGCCTTCTCGATGAGGATGAGATTCCTGGGGGAGCTTCTTCACCAAGCGACGTGCTCGGTGCCGCTCTGGCTTCCTCGTTTGGTTTGGTGGATAAGATTGACTTCAGCCAGTTGAAGTTCGAAGACGATGATGAGTAGCATTTTTCCCGAAAAAGACACGGCATCTACCGTTGAGCTCATGCGTTTGCAAAAGTTTCTGGCTCGAAGTGGTGTGGCCAGTCGGCGTGCGAGTGAGCAGCTGATTCTTGACGGACGCGTTTCCATCAATGGGGAGCTCGTTACCGAGCTGGGCGTCAAGGTGTGCGCAACGCGCGATCAGGTGCGCGTGGACGGCGTTTTGGTGGCATTGCAGGAAGCTCCGATAAGCCTCATGCTTAACAAACCTGCCGGTTACGTGACCACTATGGATGACCCCCAAGGGCGTGCCTGCGTGGCATCTTTAGTTCCTTTGGATGTCTATCCCAGTTTGTTCCCGGTGGGTCGCCTGGATCGCGACACCACGGGTTTGCTGCTCTTTTCTACCGATGGGCAGCTGGGCAACAAATTGCTGCATCCTCGTCATCATGTGGCAAAAACCTATCTTGCGCTGACGCAGGGTGTACCCAGCGAAAAAGCGCTTAACCAGCTCAGAGGAGGAGTGGAACTCACTGATGGGGTGACCCAACCCGCTGAGGTCGAGCTTTTAGAGGGCTCTGCGCGCAACGAAGCGCTCATCTGTTTCGATTTTGCCCAGGAGGGCGCCAGTGGTTCCAGCGCTACGGCTCAAAAGATGCTTCGCCGGCGGAAAACACATGCGCGTGACCAGGGCCTACTTCGTCTGACTATCCATGAAGGACGCAATCGCCAGGTGCGCCGCATGCTTGAGGCAGTGGGGTGTCCGGTGCTTGCTTTGCATCGCCAGTCGTTCGGTCCGCTTTCTCTTGCCGGGCTTGATCGGGGAACGTGGCGTCTGCTGACGCATGAGGAAGTTTCGATCTTGGAGTCTCTATAATTTCGCCGCAGGGCGGCTTCTCTGTAAAATGCGCTATCCTGTACGCAAAAGATTTTGGAAAGGATTCTTTCATGATTGTTGCCATCGATGGCCCCTCGGGTGCTGGTAAATCCACTGTTGCAAAGATCGTGGCGAAGCAGCTGGGCTTTTCTTGTTTAGATACGGGCGCGATGTTTCGCAGCGTTGCCGTTCAGGCTCTCAAAAACGGGGTTGCTCTGGACGATGACGCGGCGGTAGGAGCCATCGCGCGCAGTTACGAGATACGGTTCACCTTCGATGATGACGAAGAGAAGACCCAGCATGTGTTTATCGGCGGTCACGAGGTCACCGCTGCTATCCGTACTGCCGAAATCGATAAGGCGGTAACGCCTGTTTCCGCTGCTCCTTCAGTGCGCGCTGCCCTGCTCGAGCAGCAGCGACGTATCGGCAATGCTGGCAACTATGTGGTGGAAGGTCGCGACATCGGCACCACCGTATTTCCTCATGCCGAGGTGAAGATATTTTTGACCGCCAGCGCCGAAGAGCGTGCTCGTCGCCGCCTTGCCCAAAACGAAGCGCGGGGTATTGGATCGGTGGATTATGACGAAGTCTTGGCCGATATCATTCGCCGAGATGAAGCGGATTCGACGCGCGGAACCTCTCCTTTACGTCAAGCCGAAGATGCGTACTTGCTGGATTCCTCGAAGCTTACGATCGATCAGGTGGTCGAGATCATCTGCAGTCGTGTTCGGCAGGTGGGGGGAGCGTAAATATGTTCCTTTCTTCTCAGGAAATGTGGGATCGCCCGCTTGGCGGTACCTCTCCGGAAAAGCAAATCCCCCATTGGAGCGGCAACATCATCTCTGCCGTGGTCGCGTTTGTCTGCAAGCTTTTCTGGCGGTATCACATTGATGGTCGTGAAAACCTTCGGGCCTTTAATAAACGACACGGTTGCTTGGTTATCGCCAATCACACGTCTTTTTTCGATGTGGTGTTCATGTTTCTGGCTGCTCGCCCCGACCAGTGGTTACGTTTGGTGGGTCGCGACTCGCTGTTTGGCAACGCCGGCGGCTTGCTTGGCCAGATTTTATCCCGGGTGGGCTCGTTTCCCATCACGCGCGATACTGCTGACCGCACCGCTATTAGGCGTGCTGTGCGCCATCTGAAAAACAACGAGCTGGTGGGTATTCTGCCTGAGGGGACCCGTCGCGGTAAGAGTGATCGCGTGCCTGAGCTTCACGGAGGTGCGGCGCTTATCGCCCGTATGGCAAAGGTTCCGATTCTTCCTATGACGGTGCGTGATGCTGAAAACATCAAGCAAAAGGGACGCGGGTTTCGGTTTCCTCGGGTTACCATTGAATTTGGCAAACCGGTGCTGCTCGATGACTTCGATTTTCTGCCAAAGTCTGAACGCTTGGATGCATGCACCTGGTATGCCTTGCGTGAATCGTTCGCTTTGTTTTACCGCATTCCTCGTGAAGAGGTTGATATGGCGGCGTTGTTTCCCAACAGCAAGGATTATCGTCAGACATTTTTGGATCATCCTATTTCGGAGCACACTCCCGAAGAAGCCATTGCCCATTTCGAGAAAAACCAGGAAGGCAATTAGCTATGAAAGTCATTCTTTCTAAGTATGCAGGAGCTTGTTATGGGGTTCAGCGTGCTTTGGATTTAGCGGAAACCGCCATTCTCGACTGCGAGCCAACGGTGACCTTAGGCCCCCTAATCCATAATCCTAAGGTGGTTGAGCACCTTGCTGAACAGGGAATATGTTCGATTGATAAGTTGGATGAGGCAACGGACAAAATCGTCATCATTCGAAGCCATGGGGTAGCTCCTGCGGTCATGGACGAAATCAACGACCGGGGTTTGGAAGCTATCGATGCGACCTGCCCCCATGTGGCGCGTGCTCAGAAGGCTGCGGCCGATCTTGCCAAGGAGGGTTGCTTGGTGATTGTCGTGGGTGAAGCGGGGCATCCCGAGGTAGAGGGTTTGACCGCGTATGCGCGCAGGGAGGGCGCTCGTGCTTTGGTGGCTGCGACTCCTGACGATCTGCCCGAAGACCTCTATGAGCCTATCGGCGTGGTTGTGCAGACCACGCAAAAACGTGAGGCCTTGGATGCAGTGGTGAGCGCTCTTGAAGAGCGGGGATTGCACCCTCAGGTAAGCAATACCATCTGCTTTGCAACGCGTCAGCGCCAAGATGCGGCTGCTGCCTTGGCGGGCATTGTTGACGTCATGATTATCATCGGTGGAAAAAATTCTTCCAACACCACGCGTCTTTTCGAAATATGCCATGCGGCGGCACCTTCAGCCTATCACATTGAGACTGTCGAGGATATCGATCCTGCCTGGTTTGCCGATTGCACGACCGTGGGTGTTTCTGCAGGTGCTTCGACGCCCGAAAACCAAATCCAAGAGCTTATCACGTATCTGGAGAGCTTGTGAGTATCTATCCTGCGCCCGACATGGTCAACCAAAGCGAAGGGCAAGTGCCCTCTGCGATGATTTCTGCGGTGCTGCCCGATTCTCCTGCCTACGATGCGGGGTTTGAGCCGGGGTGCCGAATCACCTCTGTCAACGGTCAGCCGTTGCGTGATATCATCGATTGGCGCTGGCAGACCTCTGAAGAACTCATTGAACTTTCCTATGTCGACCTCGATGGGGAAGAGGGAAGCGTCGAATTAGAGCGATGCCCCGGTCAAGACTGGGGTTTTGAGTTTGAAGGCGTGGTGTTCGATCAGATAAAACTTTGCCGTAACGCCTGCACGTTTTGCTTTATGCGCCAGCTTCCTCAGGGGATGCGCCCCTCACTCTCCCTGCGGGATGACGACTATCGTCTGAGCTTTTTGGCGGGTACCTTTGTGACTATGACGAATATCACCCCCGAAGACGAAGCGCGCATCGTTGAACAGCGTATCTCTCCGCTGCGGGTGTCTTTGCATGCCATCTCTTCGCATGTGCGCCACGAGCTCATTGGCAAACACGCTTCCCATGGCATCGAGGTTATCGAGCGCCTGCTTGATCGGGGTATTGAAATGTATGCCCAGATCGTGCTGGTGCCGGGCGTCAATGATGGGGAAGAGCTGGTGCGCACCTTGGAATGGGCCTTTGAGCGGCCAGGAATCGCGGAGGTGGGCATTGTACCCCTGGGTTTCACCCGCCATCAAAGCGTTTTCAGCCGAAGCTTCAATAAGCCGAGCCACGCCAAAAAAATCATCGATCTCATCGCTCCTTTTCAGAAGAAGGCACTCAGAAAGCGCAGGTATGCGTGGGTGTTTGCTGCCGATGAGTTCTATCGAAACGCCTATCAAGATCGCGTGTTGGAGCATCTGCCTTTAAGTTCTTTCTACGGGGACTTCAATATGTTCGAGGATGGTGTCGGTATCATCCGCTCCTTTGTGAATGACTGGGAAGAGTGTATTGAGACGGGTCTGGTGAAGCGATGCGCGTGTGAATTGCAGGCAAAGCAGGCCCGTGCCATCATCTTGGTGGGCTATGCTATGATGCCTTTCTTCCAGCAATTGGTCGAGAGAAGCGAACTTTCTGGATTGCTGCTTGTTTTTCCCATAGAGAACAGATTCTTCAGCGGCAATGTGGATGTGACCGGCCTGTTGACATCGGCGGATGTCGCTCAGGCGGTATCGTCTGAGGCGTTGCCAAAAGGACAGCACGATACGGTTGTTATCCCCGAAGTCGTGCTGAACGACGATGGCGTCATGCTTGATGATGGTAGCTTGGAAGATGTTTTTCTCCAGACCGGCGTTGAGATACATCCCGTTTCGTGCAATCCTTCAGGTTTTCTTGTTGAAATCATGCAGCTTATCTAGCGATGATCTCCCTTTCACTGCGATAATGAGCGCCATATAGAAATTTATCAGCGCACGAATGCATGCGCGTTCCCTGCGCTTTATTTTGAATAGAGAGGTACCGTATGCCTTTGCCGATTATTGCCGTGGTGGGACGCCCCAACGTGGGTAAGTCAACCTTTGTGAATCGTATTGCCCAAGCTGATGAGGCCATTGTTCACGAGATGCGCGGTGTAACCCGCGATCGCTCTTATCATATTGCCGACTGGAATGGTGTTTCCTTCAAGCTCATCGATACGGGTGGTATCGAAATGGGCGATGACGACAAATTTCAGGGACGCATTCGCAATCAAGCGCTCGAAGCCACCCGTGAAGCCGATCTGATCCTGTTCATCGTTGATGGTAAAACGGGCATCATGGCCGATGATGAGGCAGTTGCCCGCATTCTGCAGCGCTCCGACAAACCGGTTATGTTGCTGGTAAACAAGATGGATACCCCCAATAAATTCGATGCGATGTGGGAATTCTATTCTCTGGGCCTGGGGGATCCCTGGCCTATTTCGGCAAGTCACGGAAACGGTACAGGCGATTTGTTGGATGCTGTGGTGGATAAGCTGCGTGACCTGGGGTTGGATAAAGATATCGAGCCCGATCCCGCGAGTGTGAACATCGCCATCATCGGCCGTCCTAATGCGGGGAAGTCGTCGTTGACGAATAAGCTTACCAACAATGAGCGTTCCATCGTATCCGATATTGCCGGCACGACCCGTGATGCCGTGGATACCCTGGTGGAACATGATGGTAAGCTTTACACTATTGTCGATACGGCGGGTCTGCGTAAGAAGAGCCACATCGATGAGGACGTGGAGTATTATGGCTTTGTGCGTGCTATGCGCGCAATCGATCGCGCTAACGTGGCTCTGTTAGTGGTGGATTCCGAAATCGGTTTGACCAACGAGGATCAGCGTGTGGCGGGTTTTGCTGCCGAACGTGGTTGCGCTTTGGTGATCGTGCTGAACAAATGGGATTTGGCGGGCAGCCTCGAAGAAAAGCAGAAACTTCGTGAAACGATTGAAGATCGCATGATGTTTGTCGGCTATGCCCCCGTAGTTGCTATCGTTGCCAAAACGGGCAAAAACGTCGACCGTATCTGGAATGCCATCGATCAGGTCTTTGCCAATTACAGCCAGAACATCTCTACCAGCGCCTTGAACACCTGGTTGGGCGAGATTCGAGAAACGGGCCATACGGTTTCCAAGGGGCGCAAGATTTTGCGTATGAAGTACATGACCCAAACGGATAGCCGTCCGCCGCGCTTTACCTTCTTCGTGAACCACCCTGATTTGATCAACGACACGTTCCGACGCTTCCTGGAGAACCGCATGCGCAAGTCTTTCGATTTGTCCGGTACGCCGGTGTATTTCAAGTTCAAGAAAAAGGATTAGGCCATGTCCTCCTCCTTACTCGTTATTTTGGCTGTTGTGGTTGAAGCCTTCTTGTTGGGCTCCATTCCGTGGGGTGTGGTGATTTCTCGTTTCTTTCGTCATGATGATGTGCGTAAACGGGGAAGTGGGAATATTGGAGCCACCAACATGATTCGCTCGTATGGCAAGAAGCTCGGGTATGCCTGCTTTGTTTTGGACTTCGCTAAGGCGATCCTCGCCTGTGCCGTGGTCTACCCTCTTGCGGCGATCGCGCTGGATGCTGGGTGGATTTCGAGGGAAATGGTGGATTCCCGTATCCTGTTTATCATTGCAGGTCTCAGCACCGTTTTGGGACATATCTTCAGTCCCTGGTTGGGCTTTAAGGGCGGGAAAGGTGTTGCTGCGGGCGGCGGCGTTGCCCTTGTCGCTTTTGGCGGCGTGCATTTCCTGATTCTCTTAGCGGTGTTTGCTTTCTTCGTGATGGTGACCCGCATGGTGTCTGTGGGCTCGATTGCCGCAGCCGCCGTTTTCCCGTTTTTGGGTTTCTGGGCTTACGGGGGGAATATCCCTGCTGTCATCATGAGCTCTGCTATCGGTTTAGTGGTCATTTGGTCACATCGGTCCAATATCGAGCGGTTGATACGAGGGACTGAAAGTAAGATTGGCAGCAAAAAGGCTGCAGACAAGTAGGTTTTTGTGGATATCGCACTTATCGGCGCAGGTTCATGGGGAACCGCATTGGCACAGCTCCTTGCAGGGAACGGCCATCGGGTGTGTGTGTGGGCACGCAAAGAATCGGTGACGGCAGGCATCAATGAGAGCCACCGCAACCCCCGCTACTTAAGCGATGTGGCGCTTCATGAAGAGATGACGGCCACGA
>CAYFWL010000072.1:0-9854 GCA_964346845.1 uncultured Eggerthellaceae bacterium
ACCGCCTTGCGTACGCTGCACGATGAAAACTTACACGTTGTGCTCCTGGTAAACCGCATCGAGATCCTGGTAGGTCTTGTTGTTCGGTTCGCGCTTCAGCATGATATCCAGAGCATCACGATACACGTAGGGCGTCGCGTAGTCGTCCATGGTGTAGGGATTGTCCTTGTCGATTTCGCCAATATTCTTCAAAACGGTATAGAACTCTTTGACGCGAACAACATAAGGGTCGGGCGACGCGTTCATCAGATTGCGATACGTATCGGTGCCGTACATGGCAGCCTCAACGTATCCCGGCTCTTGCGCCGAGTAATCACACAGGCGCTTGATAACGTCTTCCTTGTTGTTCAGGTAATAATCGTAGCCACGCAGAATAGCTACCTCGAAATCAACCAAAGACAGGTACTTCTCTTTGTAAGCCTGCTCGGAACAGTTCTGGCGACAGCAGATATGGTCTCCCACAACATCGCATACACCGCCCGCAACTTTAATGCCGTCTTTCGCCAAGCTGTAACCCATAGCGTTATTGGTGATGAACATGTCGTTTTGGCCAGAACGCAGTCCTTCGAGTGCCGTAGTGGAGTTATCAACATAGGTGAAAACTACATCCTTGCCCAGTTCCAGGCCCTGCTCTTGGCACCAGTTCTTAAGATACATCTGACCGGTTTCCTCACGGCTGCAGGCAATATCCATTCCCCGGTAGGTGTCGGGTTTGGTGATGTCCTTGTTGAAGGATTCGGGAACCAGCATTTCGGAGCCATTCAGAATGGTCCCTCCAAAAGCATACACCTGGGCGCCCTGGGAAACATAGGTACATGTAGGGACAATGCCGAACATGTCGATATCAAGCTTATTGACGGATATGGAAGCCATGGCATCTGCCAACGCGATGGTCTGGATGCTTACATCGGCACCCTCCTCTTTGAAATACCCCAGCTGATCAGCTAAGATGCAGGGGGCAATCTTGATGAGCTTGCCGGTTACGCCAACATCAAGATGCTTGCCTTTCCCTTCACTCATGAACGCCTCTTGAGCACCCGTGCCCGAAGAAGCACTTGCCGAGCTGCTTGCCTGCCCCGCTGAAGAGCCAGAGCTCGCGCAGCCTGCCATTGCCGCACCGGCACCGACTGCTGCGACTACAGCCATCCCACCTTTTACAAAATTACGACGAGTTACAGCCATATTCATTCCCTTTCTCTGCATCGTCCCTCGGGCCGATATCTCTGAGCGCACTGTACGGTGCGATACTATATTTTGATATAATAGGTATAGTCTAATATAAGAGCAATGATTTTACTGATTTTAATCTTCTATTGGATTGAAGCCTATTGTGAATTACACTGTAATCACTCAAAAGCAGAACCAGTGCAGTTGAAAGGACACGGTTGGTCATGAATCAAGACTTTAAGGCGTTCATTGATACGATTTACGATGAGGGTATGCGTGGTGCCTCTCAGCCACGCGAGAATATTTTGCGGATGCTCGAACAAGATCCCTGCTCTGAAGAAGTTGCTTACATGAAACAAAAAGCCTCTGCTTTAACGCACAAAGCAACGGGCAATAAGGCAAGTATCTCCGGAGCCATCGGCGTTGATTTATGCAGCTGCGATATGAATTGCAAGTTCTGCTCTTTTGGAACCGAATGGGGTTTGGTTGATGAAGAAATCGTCTACACGAAAGATGAGGTCATTCAGATGGCTCGGGACTATGTTGAAGCCGGAGTGACCACGTTAACCTTACGCTCAACAGAGTTCTACGACATGGCTACGCTGACCGAATGGCTCAAAGATATTCGAGAGCAGGTTCCGGGAGATTATCTGATAAACCTGAATGTGGGAGAGCTCACGCCGGCTATGGCTGAAGCCGCCTACCAGGCTGGGGCCACGAGCGCCTACCACGTTATTCGCATGCGAGAAGGCATCGACACACCCTTCCAGCCCGATTTACGCAGGGAAACAATCCATGCCATCGCCGATTCCCCCTTACGCTACGGAACCTGCGTTGAGCCTATCGGTATCGAGCACACGAACGAAGAGCTTGCCGATAAGATACTGGAAAACCTGAGCTACCGTCCTTACAGCATGGGCGTTATGGCACGCGTTAACGTTCCGGGAACTCCTTTTGAAGACTATGAGCCTATCTCCCCAGAGCGCATGCTTCAGATTCTCGCTACGGTGCGTTTGAGCGTGGGCACCCAAGTGCGCTGCACAAGCATCCATCCCGCCATTCCTGAAGCGCTCTATGCAGGCGCTGCTGCGTTCACCGTAGAGCGCGGCGCCAACCCACGAGATACCGAATGCAACACAAACGTTTGGCGTGGGTTCACTGTCCCCGAAGCGGTTAAGCTCCTTGAAGAGGCCGGTTTCACCATGGGACCCATTGACCCCGATCCGCGCTTTCGCAAAGACGGCAACAACTGGTGGGTGACGGGAGATCCCACCCAGTACGTTATGCCCGATCCACGCTTGAACGCTACTGGTTGCTGCGGCAAGAGCACACGGAATAGCAAAGATGACGAGGGTGAGAAAACGGTTTTCGCCCGATAATCTCGCTTAGGCGCGGCGCTGCGGCAAAAAGCGAACAGGACATTAAACATAGCAATACTATAGGGATTGACCTGCGATTTTACGAAAAAGTCTTTCTTGCTTGTGTCAATAAATGCCGTTATCATGTCCCGTAACGATGATGGGCTAAGGAAGTCCGAAACCGGCACAGGCTTACCCCTGCTGTACGCGAAGACAAAAGAGCAGTATCCATTGTCCGCATGCGGATGAGAAGGTGCTCCCGAGGAAGAATCGCGAGTCAGAATACTTTCCCGTCGTCGAGAACTCCATCTCTTGGGTAGGAGAGAGGGTGTGACTTGTTGCGCTTATCGTGAGAAAGCGGGATGCACTGTGCGATTCCGTCGGCTGCGATTCCGTTGGCTGCGATAACCGCTGATAGCCCTTTGCGTGGTTTCGCGCACCTTGTTTTCCCAACCCTTCTGATGCAGTTCTTCCTGTACATGCGTTTGGTGCGCACGAAAACGAAGGGTAAGGTACGATGGGGCGAAACATTTCTGATATTTCAAGGCGTAGGTTCCTGAAGACACTTGCGGCAACAACTATCGTCGGAGTATATGCAGGAACGATGTTCGGGTGTACACCGAACGCAAGCACATCGGGGTCGGCATCTACCTCGGCATCTGCAAGCGGAACGCGCACGATCGTCGATGACGCTGGTCGCACGGTTGAGATCCCCGCTGTGGTGAACACTGCCGCAGGAAGCGGCTTCGGTGCGCGGGCGATTGTGTATGCGGGCGCGATCGACAAGCTGGTCGGCGTGAGTGAAACCGACAAGAAAATCAGCGTTTCTCTTCCGTATGCTATGCTTAATGCCGCCACATTCAACGCACTTCCTGCAGTCTGTAGTGGCGGGATGAACAACACCGTATTCGAAGAGGAAATGGTCAAGCTCGCCCCCGATGTAATCATATCGACGTCGACCGACCCTTCTGTTGACGATGAGCTCCAAAAGAAGCTGAACATCCCCGTTATTACGGTGCACATGAATAATTACGACATTTTCGAGGACAAATACTATCAATCGCTCGCGATGCTCGGCGAGGTGTTTGGCACGACAAGTCATACCGATGAGGTCATTGCGGCCATGAAAGAATGGCAAAAAGACTTGGCAAATCGCTCGGCTGGCGTGAGTGACGCAGACAAGCCGACCGTCTATATCGGCGGCGTCAGCTATCGTGGACCTCACGGGATTGAAGGAACCTATGGCGGATACGGCCCCTTTGATGCCGTTGCGGCGAAAAACGTTGTCGATGAAACCGGTAAAACGGGACCGTTCTCAGTCGATCTGGAGCAGATAAGCGCCTGGGACCCTGACTTCCTTTTCCTCAATCCCGAAAATATGTCTCAGGTTAATGAGGAGTTTGCAAACAACCCCGCATTTTTCGACACGCTGAAAGCCGTCCAAAACGGCAAGGTTTACTCACAACCCGCCTATATCGCCTATGGAACCAATTATGAGCTGGCTATAGCAAATGCCTATTTTGTGGGTAAGACAATTTATCCTGACCAATTCAAAGATATTGACATCGAGAAGAAAGCCGATGAGATTTTCGAGAAGACACTCGGAGGACCTTTTATCAGCACCATGAAAGAGGCAGGCGTTACCTTTGGCCCAATAACGATCGGCGAATAGCCTTACCCTTATGGCAAATTATTCAGCGCCTGGAGGGCAAGATCACGTGGGCAGCTTGGCGCCGTATAAAGCCTACACGCGAAGAAAATGCATGATGCTTGCTGTTTGCGTGATCCTTGTCGCAGCAAGTGTAGTAGGAGCCGTATGTTCCGGCTCTTCAGATCTGACACCTTTCGAGGTAGTTAGCGCCCTGCTTGGTCAAGGAAGCGACCGAACGGGACTTGTCGTTTGGAATCTGCGCATGCCCCGTATCTTGACGGCATTGGTAGGCGGCTTTGGCTTAGGAGTTGCTGGCTGCTCATTTCAGGCTGTTTTGAGAAACCCTCTTGCTTCTCCCTCGACGCTCGGCATATCACAAGGGGCAGCCTTCGGCGCTTCCGTTGGTATTATCGCATTGGGTGCTGGCTCCACAACAGCCAGTGCACTTGCGTCGGATATTGTGAGCATCAACAACCCCTACATCGTGACCATCTGCGCTTTTGGGGGATCGATGATGTCGACACTCCTGGTGTTGGGCCTGTCTCGTTTTCGCCAGATCACACCAGAATCGATGATTCTGGCCGGGGTTGCGCTGAGTGCGCTCTTTTCGGGCGCAACAACCCTACTCCAATACTTTGCGAGCGATGTTCAGATTGCTGCCGTTGTTTTTTGGACGTTTGGTGATTTAGGGCGCACGATATATCCCGAAATCGGACTTCTTGCGCTCGTCGTTGCACTGTCATTTGTGTTCTTCATCGCTCATGGATGGAGCTATAACGCGATGGAGGGAGGCGAGGCTTCGGCGATGGGGCTCGGCATTAACGCCCATACCGTGCGCCTCATCACTATGGCTGTCGGCTCGCTGGTAACCGCAGTCATCGTATCACTTGTGGGAATCATCAGCTTTGTAGGACTGGTAGCCCCCCATATTATGCGTCGTTTTCTCGGAGGTGATAATCGGTTCCTCTTGATTGGATCAGGGCTTATGGGTTCAATCCTTCTCGTGTTGAGCGATTTGTTTGCACGCATGGTCATTGCTCCGATTGTTCTTCCCGTTGGTGCCATAACATCGTTCCTCGGCGCACCGCTCTTCCTGTATCTCCTATTCAAGGGGGTGAAACGGAGATGATATCGACTGAAGGAATCTCGTTTGCATACGATGCGGACCACCTTGTTCTCGACGAGCTTTCCCTTCTTGTTGAGGAGGGAAAGCTCACAGGCATCTTGGGAAACAATGGGGCAGGGAAATCAACGTTGCTATACTGCCTGAACCGAGTTTTGCGCCCAAAGAGCGGTGTTGTCCGATTTGACGAGGATGATATAGCGTCGTTTAAACGCAATGAATTGGCGCAAAAGGTGGCTCTTGTTGCTCAGAGAAGCGCGACTAGCAATCTCACCGTCTTTGATTTCGTGTTGCTGGGTCGCCGTCCTTACATGAGTTTTCGTGCTCAGGAAGAAGACCTGCGCATTGTGAGCGATGTCATTTCTCAGCTGGGACTCGAATCGCTTGTCTTACGCAATGTTGATGTGCTTTCAGGCGGTGAGTTTCAAAAGGTGCTCTTGGCTCGCGCCCTTGTTCAGCAAACGCACTACTTGCTGCTTGATGAGCCGACGAACAATTTAGACCCCCGCAACCAAATTGAGGTAATGCAGACGATTCGGCGTATTGTTGACGAAAACGACATAACAGCTGTTGCGGTCATGCACGACCTCAACCTGTCTCTTCGCTACTGCGACAACCTGATTTTTCTCAAAGACTGTCGCATCGCAGCAGCTGGATCAACCGAAATTGCGACAGCCGAATTAGTCGAAAAGATTTACGGTATAACGGTAGACATTATCGAAATCGGCAACAAACGCGTTGTTGTCATGTAAAGCTTGTTGAAGCGGCCCGTGCTCCCGTGGCGCACGTTCCCCCCACCGGAGCAGCTTTATATGCTTGCTTTCTTCTGCGCCATGGCAGTCCTCTACGCTGTGGCGGCTGGCTTGTGGTCGAGAACGGGTATTCGATCGAACATGTCACACCCAACAATAGACAGGGTGAGTCCTGTGAGTGACTCGATAGTAACGTCGCTTATTCCGATAAAATTTGGGCGCGTTGGGGAATGCGTCGAAAAAACGCCAACCATCGGCCCAACACCCCTCCGGGGCACCGTGAGCAATGCCTCCTTAGAGCGGTCGAAATAGAATACGACGGTCATGCGATCTCCTGCTTTGATATCAGCGATGCCCTCAGCAAAGCGCTCATCAATTTCTATAGTAGCCCGAGCGCATGCAGTATCCGCTGAAGAGACATCACGCGAATTTCTGAATTGTGAGCGAATCGTCCCAATGGGTTCCATTATTATCTGCATGCTTTCCCTTTCATGCTCATCCTTTCACGTACGGGCGGCAGCAGGCGTTGGCGACGTGTTCGGACGCAAGCTGAGGCCTCTACAAGCATAGCAGCAACATGAGAGTTGCTCGTGCCAACGCCTTTATACCACCAATATGAGCCAGGCGTTCTTCTTTTGCGGTGACTTTTCCTGAATCGGAACGGTCAAACACTCGCCTCCGTCGCCACCTACGCCGGAGGACATTGGTTGGAGCAGACGGATTATCACGTTTTACGGGATATTCCTGCCAAAAAACCGATTTGACAGAAAGTAGAGAGCCTGATTCCCTTGAAACCAAGGCTAAAACGATATGAAAGAACGTTCAAAGGGGGTATTTTTGCCAGTAATGCATGAAATGGAGACGAATTTTTCTGTCAAATCGGCTTTTTGGCAGGAATATCTCAGTTTTCGTGAAAAACCTGAATCGAGACCTTCGAGAAGACGATCCAGGCAGGATTTATAGGGTTTAAAAGACGTAACACATTCAATCCTCGCAAGGTTCAGACCCACCGATCGGCTCTGTGACAAGAAAGGCTCCCCTGTTGGGGAGCCTTTCGAACATACATGGTGGTCAGGGGGGGACTTGAACCCTCGGCACGCGGATTTTCAGTCCGCTGCTCTACCAACTGAGCTACCTGACCAGATAGCACACAGCACATTTCTCGCGTAAGGTGCTCCGCTATTTTACCTATTGCCTCTGCTCCAATCAAGCTGCCTACAAGAACTCCTTACTTGAGACATCTCCTATCGTGCATAACCATCCATAAAAGCTATCTGACGCGTAAGGCTATCCTGCGCCGAATCTGAATCCGTCGTGTCGAAGCTATGAACCTCGCCCGGATAAATGTGCAGTTCATGAGACACCCCCAACTCGTCCAAACGTGCTGCAAAAGCAACCGCCTGATCATCGTAGGTGTACTCGGTACCATCATCCACATAGCAAGGCGGCATTGACGCAGTTACCTGCGTCAGAAGATTGCTCTGAGCAACCTCTTGCGATGCTTTCAGATCATTCGTGCCAAAATACGAACGGGCGCATACATCTCCGCCGAAATCCATCACCGGATTTTGCGTATCTCCCATACGGGTATTGTCAAACACGGCACAATTAAAGGCCACCGAGCGAATTTCCCCCGAAGAAAAGATGCGGTCAATACCGATCTCCTGTGCGTAGTTTTCGTCGCTTTGAGCAAGCACATACATGCCTGTAATGTTGCCGCCGGCACTCCCGCAGGCGAAACTCACATTATCCATAGCAAGGCCCCAGCGATTTTCTCTTTTCAGAAACTCCATCGCCTGCGCAAGCTGCAAAACCGGCGTCGGATAAAGGTGCTCGGGAGGATGGGCATAATTCACACTCACAATGTTATACCCTGCGCTCAAATAGCGCTGCAGGTAGACGTAGAATCCTCCGTTAGCATTGCCTGTTGGATCTCCGAAGAGCTTATCGCCAAAGACATAGCCGCCCCCATGGACATATACGAGAGTCGGTGCAGTGGTGGCATCAGCCTCTGATGTCAAGTAAATATCTAGGAAGCTATTGGGGTACTCAGAACCGTAGCGCACGTCGATGATCTGGGAAGATCCGTCTTCGCGCACTACCTTGCTTTCGGTGGCTTCATCGATATTCTTCTCCATCCACCTGCTGGCTATGACATTGGGGTTGATCCACACTGCCAAACCAAAAGCACAGACCGCGATGAGGATCATGGAAAAGGCACTGCCGAAAATCCGCGCAGGTAAACCCATCGATTCCCAGCTAGCGATGAGCAGAATTACTGCCAAAACTACAGCGGCCACCTCAAACACAACGAGAACTTCACGCAATCCCGTCACCTCGTACACAACGAGCACCACAACCCAAACCACGCCCACCGCGACAAGAAGCGCCCACGGGCCCATTCGGCTTATCCCCGCCCGAAAAACCACAAGCACCACGGCAATTGC
The DNA here is from genome assembly GCA_964346845.1 of uncultured Eggerthellaceae bacterium. Classification (GTDB taxonomy): domain Bacteria; phylum Actinomycetota; class Coriobacteriia; order Coriobacteriales; family Eggerthellaceae; genus CAKUOV01. Next base: position 8,499 of record CAYFWL010000072.1, read on the forward strand.
AGCAAGCAAAAGCGGGACGGTTTGCGCGTTAATGAGAAAAAGCGGCAAGACCGAACAAAGCAAGATCACAAAAGCAAGCAACACGTTCAAGTGGAATTCCTTCCTGATGGCACACCTTGAAAGCACGATGATTTATTCGTAGGACTCCTCTTGCTTCACGAAGGTGCCTCGCTCAATTTCGTCCAAGGCCACGCGCAGTTCTTCTTGCGTATTCATAACGATAGGGCCATACCAAGCAATAGGTTCATTCAAAGCCAGGGAACTATAAAACAGCACTTCAACGGGCTCTTCGCCCGCCTGAATAATCAAGCTGTCACCTTCACCAAGCTTAGCTGCCGTCTTTTCCTCCACGCGCGTGCCTGCTACTTCTACTGCGCCAAGCAGGGTAAACAGAAAAGCAGAGCGTTCGCGTGGCACCTCAAGTTCAATATGCGCACCTGGCTCCATATGTATGTCGTAGAAGTCAAGGGGCTGATACTTTCCCTGCCAGCCAGATGTGCCTTGGTAGCTTCCCGTCACCAAACGCAAAAGGCCGCCATCAAAGGGGAACTCCTTGATCTCGTTGCGCTCAATGCCATGATAGGCAGGAGGTGCCGTCATCTTGTCCTGAGAGGACATGTTGAGCCACAGCTGCGTGCCAAGCAGGCGCTCATCAGCTTGGGGCATTTCCTCATGAAAGGCCCCTGATCCCGCCGTGAGCCATTGCGCTTCGCCGTCGTGAACTATCGCCTCGTTTCCGAGGTGGTCACGATGAAGCATCGAACCTTTGCTGAGAAAGCTCACCGTTTCAATGCCGCGATGCGGATGCACGGGAAAACCAGCCCGATAATCAGCCGGATCAGTGCTATCGAAGGCATCGAGCATAAGGAAGGGATCGTGCTCATCTGCAGTCTCTGCGCCCAGCACGCGCACAAGGCTCACGCCGGCGCCGTCCTTCGTTCTAAACCCCTTGGTCTGATTGACAATTGATCGTTGCATAATAGTCCTCCTTTGAGACGATTTGGCTTGATATATGAGTTCGATCCTATTGTACGCCCCGCCGTCCTTTTGCTGTAAGTTCAAAAAACAAGAAAGCCTTTGAAGGCAAATGAAACATAGGGACAACAAGAGGGCAATCGAAGGCTGATGGCAGGGATATCGCTTTACTCTGGTCAGAGTTCAAGGGTCGTCGTCGGCCCGATTTCCCTCTATCGGGATAAAGCCCCTGTGAAGTTCCCCGGGATCCAAGGCTCCTGCAGGACCCACGACAAAGAAGAAGGACTCCCCATTGGGGAGCCCTTTGAACATGCATGGTGGTCAGAGGGGGACTTGAACCCTCGGCACGCGGATTTTCAGTCCGCTGCTCTACCAACTGAG
>CAYFWL010000073.1:0-9647 GCA_964346845.1 uncultured Eggerthellaceae bacterium
TGGCCCTTCTAGGGCCGATGATCAAGCCACCGGCTAGGCCGGTGGTCATGACTTCACTTTGAGTAAAATGTTTTCTGCCTAAATACCTGTGTGGCGGAGCGTGGTATAGTGAGTTGATACGCTTTTCAGGAGGTAAAAGATGGATATCGAGGCTGTTCTTACTATCGCGCTACCAGTTGTCTATATTCTCGTGGGCGTCGCTCTCATCTGGTTTCTCATTGAGCTTATCAAGTTTTTACGCTCTACCACGCGAACCGTCAATGCGCTGAAGCAAGAGATTGATCCCACGCTTGCCCACGTGGAAACCATTACCGCTGCGCTTGAGCCAGTGGTTGCGCGTGTCGACCCGTTGGTCGAGCGCATCTCCCTTACGGTAGATGCTGCCAACCTTGAGATTATGCGAGTCGATCAGATTTTGGAAAATGTTACCGATATCACCGAAGGTGTTTCTTCGGCGGTCGATGCCGTTGATACCGCCGCCAATGCGCCCATGAAGCTGGTGAACACCGCTTCCGAAAAAGTCCGCGGCGTGTTTAAGGCACGCAAGGCAAGCGATGAGTCGGTAGCTTTGGGCAGTGCGCCGAAAAAAGACGTTCTGCCTGCTGTGCAGGAAGAAGCTCTCGAAGAGATGTCCCGTCCACGCGATGAAGTGACGGCGCTTTCCGATGAAGAAGCTGAGGTGTTGGCTCAGGCCGCCAAGGATGCAGAGGGACCTGGGGCTACCGAAGGGCTCGAAGTCGTGAAAGGGCTCGAGGGCGCTGATGCTGCTCCCGAGAACGTGGTCGAAGTGGAAATAACGGGGGAGACAGGTGAGGAGATTTCCCGGAGCGCTTCGGAACCAGCAGTTTCTGCTAACGACGGCTATTTTACCTATACGCCTCGTGCAAACTGATGAATAAAGGTTTTGCCGTCTATGAGTAGCCCCTTTCTCCAAAAAGATATCTCGTCCGAAGAGGCAAGCGCGCGGGCGCATCGTCGTTTTTTGGGCGTGTGGACCATGGTGGGCGTTTTGTTGCTGCTGGCCGCCTTGGTGTATCTGCTGAACATCCTGTCGCTTCCGGTCAGTATCGCCCTGTGGACGCTGATTTTCGTATTCTGCCTGTATGGCCCGGTTGACTGGTTGGAGAAAAAAGGGTTTCCCCGCCTTTTAGGGACAAGCCTTGCATATCTGGTCATGTTTGCGATTTTGGGTCTTCTGTCCTTGCTGATGTTCTCGCCTGCCTTTGGCTTGAATGCCCAGTTTGCCGAGCTCATCAAAAGCATGCCTTCCTATATGAATAACTTTACCGGGTGGGTGAATTCTCTCTATGAGAACATTAGCCACCTCTTCGAGGATAATACCTTGAAGGTATGGCTTACCGATGCGGCTGCTACGATTGCCACTGCGGTGACGAACCTCTTTGAGGGCGGCGCTTCGGGTATCGTGTCGCTTGGCTCAAGCGTGGTCAACGGCATTATTGCCATTGGCTTTTCGCTGGTCATCGCTTTTTGGCTGCTGATGGAGCTGCCGGCGCTTGACCGCGAATTCCGTCGCCTGGTGGGTCCGAATCACCAAGAGGGCTATGATCTTTTCACCCTTACCGTAACGCGGGTGGTAGGTGGTTTCATCAAAGCCACGCTGTTCCAATGCCTTATCATTGGCGCGGGTTGCGCCGTTCTCTATCTGGTGCTTGATTTGCCGAGCGCTTTGGCGTTGGCGGGCGTTGTTGCCGTGCTGAACGTGGTTCCCGTTATCGGCCAGTGGATGGCCCTTGTGGTGGTAAGCATCATCGGCCTGGTGATTTCCCCCATGACGGCTTTTATCATCATCGTGGGCATGATTGTGATTCAGCAGTTCGTTTATACCTTCGTGTCGCCAAAGCTCATGGAAAATTCGGTTGACATCCATCCCGTGCTGACGCTGATTGTTTTGGTGGTAGGTTCCTCTTTAGGTGGTGCTATGGGAGGCGTGGGCGGATCTATTGTGGGCATGCTGCTGGCGATCCCTGCCGTTGCCGTCATGAAGTCCCTGTTTGTGTATTATTTTGAGAAGAGCACCGGTCGTCAGCTGGTGGCTTACGATGGGGTGTTTTTTCAAGGGTCGCCCTCTGATACGGATGAAGTCGACCCTATGGCCGATGCCCTTTCCCCGGCTAACTACGAAAAGGAGCATGAGCTGGTTGAGCAGGAGCGCATAGAGCGCACAGGCCGCATCGACCCCATACGTGCGGACGGTACCAGCCAGTCGCTTCCTCGTCTGGATTTGCCTTTTGTGAAGCGTCTTCGTACTGACCAGCTTCCCCCTATTTCCGCTGAAAAGGAAGAGGAGGAGCTTCCTTTTCAGGAGGGACGTGTTGCTCAGCATCGAGTCAAAAAGACCGATGAAAAGACGGATGATTAGTGCTCGATGAGGATCCTTGCTCTTGATATTGGAACGGTGCGCGTGGGCATCGCCGTGTGCGATCCGGCGGAGCGGGTGGCATCACCCGTGTGCGTGCTGCCTTCCGATGAGGTGCGCGTGGGTGCACAATCATTTCGGCGCGTGCTTGAGGATTGGGAGCCGGAGTTGTTGTTGTGCGGTTTGCCGTTTACTCTGGCGGGGGAAGAAGGCCCCCAAGCTGAATTTATCCGCGATTTTGCTGCTCAGGTGAGCCGTCAAAGTGGGCTTCCCGTGGAGTTTGCCGATGAGCGTCTGAGTTCTTCGCAGGCAAAACGGAGTTTGCGTGAAAAGGGTTTTTCCGAAAAGGAGATGCGAGGAAAAGTGGATATGATAGCAGCCAGTTTGTTTTTGCAGGCGTGGTTGGATACCCGGCGCGCCCCTTCGGAAGGATAATCACCTATGGCCAAGAGGCGTTCCACCTATTCGACGCATCCCAACCATGCGGCTCGCGCAGCTCATGCCAAGGGCGAAAAGATGTTTCGCACGTACGACACCTCAGCTATCCAGCCTAAAAAGAGCAAGGCTCCCGCTGTTTTCGGGATTGTTCTCGCCCTCTTGGTGGTGGGTGTTTTAGTTTTCGGCATCCTGACGTTTCTCAGGGGTTGTGCAAATGACGGCGATCTGCTGTCTTCGACCGAATCGGCTGTCGTTGTGGTTCGCGAGGGATCAGGTGCTTCGGCTATTGCCGCTTCGCTGAAAGAAGCCCGTTTGATTTCCGATTCCAGGGAATTTACCAAGCGTGTGTCTGCGCTGAACGCTGACACCTCCTTAAAGCCAGGCAGCTACACCATCCAGGGCGGCACCTCTGACGATGATATTATCAGGATGCTTCAGGCGGGTCCTGATATGACGGGGGCCAAGCTCACGGTCATCGAGGGCGCTCGACTCAGTCAGATTGCCGCGCGTGTCGAGGAAGTTACCAGCGGGCGCGTTACGGCCGATGCGTTTATCGACGCTGCATCCGATGCCAGCGCTTATGCATCCGACTATACTTTCTTGGCTGATGCAGGCACCAATTCCTTGGAAGGTTTTCTGTTCCCCAAGACCTACAGCGTCGATGAGCAAGCTACGGCCGATAGCATTATTCGTATGATGCTGGATCAGTTTCAGAAAGAATATGCTACCCTGAGCACTGCTTATCCCAGTGAGAAAAACCTGTCTGTCTACGACATTGTCAAGCTGGCTTCCATCGTGGAAAAAGAAGCCACTGATAGCACACGCGGTCTGGTCGCGTCTGTTTTCTACAATCGTTTGGATATCGGCATGGCTCTGCAATCTGATGCGACGACTGCCTACGAGGTGGGCCACGATCCCAGCTACGAGGAGGTGCACGCAGATACGCCTTACAGCACCTACGCCCATAAGGGCTTGCCCCCTACGCCTATCTGCTGCCCGGGCCTCGCTTCCTTCCAGGCAGTATGCAGTCCTGAGTCTTCCTCATACTATTACTTCTTCTTCAAGGAAGAAAACGGCGAGATGAAGTACTATTTCAGCGAGACCAACGACGAGCACAACGCTGCCGTTTTCGGCTAGGCGACACGCATCTGTGCTATGGCATTCTTGAAACCGGAGCGCTTTTTTCGGCGCGTCAGCCAGATTGACATCGAGCGCGATATTGTGGCCTTGGGGTTCACCCATGTGCTGCTCGATGTGGACAACACTATCCGATCGCGAGCGGATGGCTCGGTGCCGCGTGATGTGCGTGTATGGCTTGAAAAGGCTGCTGAAGCGGGCGTCGTCCTCTGTTTGTTCTCTAACAGCTGGCATGAGAGGGTCTTTGAGCTCGGTTGCCACCTGGACCTTCCGGTGATTGCCAAGGCTCTGAAGCCGCTGCCGTTTGCCTATGTTCGTGCAAGATGTCAGATAGGATGCCCCCTCGCCACGACAGTGGCTATCGGCGACCAGCTTTTGACCGATGTTTGCGGTGCGCATCTGGTGGGTGCCGCTGCCTATCTGGTGGACCCCCTGTCCGAAGCGGATTTGCGCCACACTGTCTTTCTGCGCCGCATTGAACGCAGGCTCATGGGTTCGATACGGGCTGAATAATGTCTTTACCTCAGCTTTTGTTTCAATAAATAAGTGCCTCCTGCATCCGTTGTCTCTTAGGGGGCTGCTGCAACGATCACCTCTGTTTGCAGGGATATCTACGGCGCCCGTTGCATCTTGCGAACCCGTTGCATTTCGAAGATTGCCTTGGCACAAGCGACTCATTCCCTGTATTTTATGCTGCGTCTGGCATTCTTGGGAAGTCTTGGGAAGCTGCAGGCCACGTGCCTGCAGGCCATCGAGTTCATTCCCTGCATTTTTATTCAGGTGCACGGCAACTCGTCTCGCTCTGGGGTACAATGAACGTTCAAGAAACGATGAAAGGCTCGGACTATGGATTACACGACAGCGGGGGATGCGGGAGGCCAGGCGCTCATTGCGCTGGTCCAAGGCGTGCCTGCAGGCTTGCGGCTGTCGAAAGAGCAGATTGAAAGCGACTTGCGCCGTTGCCTTTCAGGCTATGGCACCTCCTCGCGCTCTCTGTGCTATGTGGAAATCGTAAGCGGTGCGAGGGGCCGTAACACCACGGGCGCTCCCGTGGCGTTTTTGGTGTACGGCGACGATTCGCAGAAAGAAAGCGCTGACGTGGTGGTTGCCGGTGCTGTTCCGCGCCCCGGACGGGGGGACTTGGCCGCTGTCCTCAAAACCGATGCCGACTCGGTGGAAGCCGTTACGTCTCGTCTCGATTCCTGCGATGAGGCCGCTTGCGTGGTGGCGGCATCGGTGGCGCGTGAGCTTTTGGCTGAACTGGGTGTTGAGGTGGGTTCCCAGGTGATTCGTATCGGGATGGAAGCCCTTTCTGAGCAAGAAATATGCAGTTCCCTCGATGAATATAATGCTTTGGAGGTGGAGTTTTCTCCGCTGCGCTGCCCGAGTCAGCGTGCCACGGAAGCCATGCTTGCCCAGGTAAATACAGCGCTGGCTGCGGGTCAGACGCTGGGCGGCACCTTTCAGGTGATAGCTCGCGACCTGTTGCCTGGTTTAGGAGGTTTTGCTGAACGTCGCAAGCGCTTGACCGCTCAGCTGGCAGCAGCCCTCTTTTCCCTGCCGGGTGTGGTGGGCGTCGAATTTGGTGACGGCTTCGCTGCTGCAGCAGAGAAAGGCCCCGATTTCCATGATGCTGTGGTCATGAGCGCCGCAGGGGGATTTTCCCGTGCTTCCAATCATGCAGGAGGCCTGGAAGATGGCCTGACTTCGGGAGAAACTCTGGTCATCACGGTTGCTGTCGCGCCGCCAGCCAGTGCGGGGCAGCCTCAGGAGACGGTGAACCTCGATACCCTGAAGCGGGATTATGCCTTCGACGCGACTGCGCCCGTGTGCACGGTGCCCGGCATCGCGGTGGCAGCAGAAGCTGAGGTTGCTTTCGTGCTTGCCAATGCCTATCTTGACCAGTTCGGCGGTTCAAATATGACCGATATGCGCGCTGCTGTCGATTCCTACACCCACCGACTGAAGATGGCTGCTCGCTGATGACGTATGTGCCGCCTAAATATCAACTGACCCAGTCCGTGTTCTTTGTGGGCTTTATGGGTGCCGGTAAGACCAGCACGGCGCGTCGTTTGGCGCGAATCTGCGGTGCTGCCAGCATCGATATGGATCGCTATATCGAGCGGCGTGAGCAATGCAGCGTAGCGGACATCTTTGCCAAAGGCGGCGAAGACTTGTTCCGCAGCATTGAGACGGAGATCCTTCAAGAACTTTCCCATCGCGACCCTTTGCTTATTTCCTGTGGGGGTGGCATTGTGGTTACCGATGAGAGCCGTCAGCTGTTGCTGAAGAGCGGTACGGTGGTATACCTTCGCATTTCTGCCGATGAGGCCAAGGCTCGTATCACGAATTTTGCTAACAGGCCGCTGTTCGGCGATATTGAAAATGCACGTCGCTTGAACCTTGAGCGCGCGCCCATGTATGAAGAGGTGGCCGATATCGTGGTTGACACGGCTGGTCGAAGCGTGGGGGACATAGCGGATGAAGTGCGTCGGGCCCTGGTCAAAAAGGGAGTCTTATGCGAAAGGCAAAGCTAGTCGTCACCTTCACGCAAGCGCCGTCTTACGATGTTCGCATCGGAGCGCAGGCGCTCACATCGCTCGGTTCCTCACTTGTGCAAATGACATCGGTGCAGCAAAGCGCTACGCGTGCGTTGTTGCTCGCTGATCGATCAGCGAGCGAGGATGCGCTTATTGCGGCGAAGACCTCTCTGACATCTGCGGGATTTCGTCTGATGACGATACGTGTTTCGCCTGATGACGCCCTGGAAACAGCAGCTGAGCTCTGGCGCGTTTTGGCTCAAGCGGGCCTCGATGTCCCTTCCTTGGTGGTCGCCTTGGGTGATACGCCCCTTTTGCAGCTGGCGGGTTTTGTGGGCACGGCTTTTGGCGGGGGTCTACCGTGCGTGTACGCTCCCACCACACTGGATGCAGCGGTGCAAAAAGCGGTATCCGATGAGGCTATTTTCGATGTCCCTGGCTCAAAGGGTCTGGTGAAGGCGGAGCTTCGGCCGCTCTATTCCTGCATTGATCTCGACTGTTTCACCGGATTGACCAGCGATCAGTGGCTGCAGGGCTTTGGCTTTTTTGCTCAAGCGGCCCTGCTGGATTCCGATGATTTCTTCTTCTGGCTCTCAGACAATGCGGGCTCTTTGCGTAACCGCACGCCCGATGCGGTTTGCGAGGCCCTGGTGCGTACGCTGGGTTTTCGCGCTGCTCTTTCGTCTCGTGTGGAGCAAGGGGACGCTTCCGTGTGGGATTGTTTATCCTATGGGCGTGAGTTTGCACAGGCAGCACAGCGGTCGCTTGCGGAGGGTATGCGCTTTTCAGCGTTATTGTCCCAGTTCAAGGGATTGCTTTCGGAAGAAATTGTACGGGCTCAGGATGTCTTGCTGGCCCGATTGGGCTTTATTCAAACCCGGGGTATTCAACCAGTTTCGGTGCTTGAGGCATTGAGGGAAGAGGCTCGGGGTGAGGCGGGATTTATCAAGCTCATGCTTCCGAGCGATATCGGGCGCTGTGCGGTAGTGCAGGTGCCCGAAGATGAGGTTCTGTCATGTCTTGAGGTGCTGTAGTCTCTTTTGGAGATGCTGTAGTCTCTTTCGACCCCTGTTCGATATGCTCTTTTCGAGCGGCAAGGAGTGCATTATGTATGAGGAGCGTCTCGCTCGTTTTCGTCAGGCTCTGGTTCAGCAGGGGCTTGACGGTTTCTTCATGCGCAACGAATCGGACATTCGGTGGCTTACGGGCTTTGATGGCATCTTCGATGGGGAAGGGGCCTTCTCCCTTTTAATCACGGCTGACCAGGCTCTTCTACATACGGATTCCCGCTACGGGGCGGCTACCAAGCGTGCCGTGATGGGTACGGCGTTCACGCTGAGTTTGGAGTCCAAGCCTCATTCGACGGTGGCACTCGAAGCTCTGTCCGCTCAGGGTGAGCTTCGCCTTGGGGTAGAGGAGAGCCTCACTTTGGGAGAGTATCGTCGCTTGCTGGATGCAATCGAGGAAAGGGCGCGCGAGCATCCTGCTATGACCGTATCGGTTCTGCCAACGGAGAAGGAGGGGGTAAAACTGCGAGCGGTGAAGGATCCGGAAGAGCTGCATCGCCTGAAGGCCGCCCAGGCTATCACCGATGAGGCCTTCTCCCATATCGTGACTTATATACGTCCCGGCATGACCGAGCGTCAGGTGCAAAGAGAGTTGGAGCACTACCTGTTGTGTCACGGTGCTTCGGGCCTGGCTTTTTCCTCTATTGTGGCAACGGGGACAAACGGAGCGAGTCCTCATGCTCTCCCGGGGGATACCCCGCTTGAGGCGGGGCAGTGCGTGACCCTTGATTTTGGTGCCCGCTTTCAGGGATATTGCTCCGATATGACGCGGGTTGTGTTTCTCGGTGAGCCGTCGGAAACGATGCGTTGCGCGTATGCCGCCTTGCGTCAGGCGAACGAGACCGTTCAAGCCATTTTGAAACCAGGTATCACGGGAGCCGAGGCTCATGATTGCGCGGAGCATATCTTAGCCGAAGCGGGTTTTGGCGGCACGATGGGGCATGGTTTGGGTCATGGGGTGGGCCTCGACATCCACGAAGAGCCCACGCTTTCACCGCGCAATAAAGAGCCTTTGCAGGTAGGCAACGTGATTACCGTTGAGCCGGGCATTTACCTGGAAGACAAGTTTGGCATGCGATTGGAAGATTTCGGCGTGGTTACCGAAAGCGGATTCGATGTATTCTCCCAATCTACGCACGAAATAGTTATAATATAACGGCTTATTTTTAGTTTTGAAGAGCGCTTATCAGGCGCCTTCGCCATAGAGGAGGTCATCATGGCAATTTCTACTGCCGATTTCAAGAACGGAATGTGCATTAGCCACAACAACAAGGCATGCGTTATCGTTGAGTTCCAGCACGTTAAGCCGGGCAAAGGTGGCGCTTTTGTGCGCACCAAGCTTCGCGATATCCGTACAGGCCGCGTGGTTGAGTACACCTTCAATGCTGGTACCAAGTTTGATTCCATCCGTCTGGAGACGCGCAAGCTGCAGTACCTGTACAACGATGGCGAAACCTACAACTTCATGGATATGGATAGCTATGAGCAGCTTGAAGTTAATGTTGCTCAAGTGGGCGATGCCGCCATGTGGCTTAAGGAGAACGATGAGGCCTCGCTTCTGTACGCCGATGGTGAATTGGTGAGCGTTGAGCCCCAGATGTTTGTTGAGCTGGTTGTCACCGAGACCGATCCGGGCTTCAAGGGCGACACTGTTCAGGGCGGTACCAAGCCGGCAACGCTGGAGACCGGTGTTGTGGTCCAGATCCCCATGTATATCTCCGAAGGTGAAACCGTGCAGATCGATACGCGCGATGGTCGTTTCGTCAAGCGTGTTTAATTGTTGCTAGTTCGCGAAGGTGCTCGATGCCCTGAAACATTCGGGTGTTGCGGGCAATCCGAGGCTCTTGATTTCTTGCTTGTGCAATGCGGTGCAATTGGCGACTATACGCCTATGAGCCAATCTTCCTGGCCTGAACGATGCGCTTTTCGTTGATCCTCGCGCAAAGCTTCCTTTCGAAATCCGCCTTTCGGGGCGGATTTTTATGTGCCCTGCGGCCGGTGCAGAAAAATGGAGGAAAAGTGACAGAAAAAGCTCTTAGTCTAGTGAGAAACCCACAGGCTATGCCTGTGGTGCGGTAGCTGTTTTAC
>CAYFWL010000074.1:0-9523 GCA_964346845.1 uncultured Eggerthellaceae bacterium
CAACCCATCAATAGGGAAGCACCACTTCCACACTCCGACCTACCAGACCTGCCAGGCTCTTGGCAAAGCGCACCCCAGCCGCTCTATCGCCAGCAACGCTTCCATAGTGGTCAGGAATAGCCAGATACGGAGCGGGTCTCATCGCTGCCACCAGTGCCGCCGCCTCTTCTGCTGTAGTCGTGTAGGTGCCACCCACGGGTACACACACAATATCGCAGACAACGCTACGGGCCTCAGGCGTGTTGTCGGTGTCGCCGCATACGTACACCCGCTTCCCGCAGACTTCCACCACGTAGCCGACCCAGTCGTTCTCCCGAGGATGAAACGTCTTCCCCACGTTGTAGGCCGCCACCGCCTCAACGGAAAATCCTGCAATTTCATAACGTTCACCAGGAGAAACAGGCACTATGCGGTCCAGAGGCACCCCGGCCTCAACCAGGGCGGTAAGCGATTCGGTTGGTGCCGCATACCATGCATCGGAGCCCGCGACCGCATGCAGACTTGCGGGGTCCAAGTGGTCGTAGTGGCTGTGGGTCACCAACACTAGGGAGGCATCAGCAGGAGCACCCTCTACGTCGAAGGGGTCGACGTACACCACACCAGTATCACCTGCAATGCGTACGCTGCTGTGGGCGTTGATGGAAAGAGCGGGATTCTGACAAAGAACGGTTGCCATGGCTGACTCCTCGGTTCGTTGGATGCGTACATCAATCTTCTCTTTTGAGCTTACACCCTCACGCACCCCTCTCATGAAAAAAATCAAATTTCCTCCTTCTTGGCTTTTCTTCCTGTGCTAAAGTTCGTCCATGCTTTATTTCGCTGGACATATTTCTGCCGGAGAGACCGCTGGCGCCATTACGCGCGCCCGCTGGGCCGAGCAGTGCGCTGCCGTACTGTCCGCTGGCTGGGCTGAGGAGTGTTCCACAGCCGCCGCGCCTCCCCTCCTCCATCTGTATTATCGATATTAGTAGCACACGGGTTTTCCCGGTGCTCTTTTTTATGTGCCAAATTCCCGTGTGCATTGTTATCTGATAGACCCGCTTTAGCCGAACTCGATGCAGAGCTGCATCTAAAAATAAGGGAGTGAACGTTGTGATTGCAAAGATTTGCCTGGTACTTATCTTCTTTGGCGTGGCCATTGGTGTAGGCATTTACTGCCGCAAATACGCCAACGGCGTTGACGGATTTGTTCTTGGTGGCAGAAACGTAGGCGCCTGGATGAGCGCTTTCGCTTTTGGCACCAGCTATTTTAGCGCTGTCGTGTTCGTGGGTTACGCCGGCCAATTTGGCTGGAAGTATGGTCTGGCAGCGTTCTGGGCGGGTCTGGGCAACGCCCTTCTGGGCAGTCTCATGGCTTGGTGGGTTTTAGGTCCGCGAACGCGCGAGATGACACATCGCATAGGCGCCACCACCATGCCGGAATTCTTCGGCAAGCGCTATAACTCTCAGGCCCTGCGCATCGCCGCCGCAGCCATCATCTTTGTATTTTTGATTCCCTACACCGCCTCGGTGTATAACGGTTTGTCGCGCTTGTTCGGCATGGCATTCGGCCTGCCCTATGAGGTCTGCGTTATCACTATGGCTGTGATTACCTGCATTTACGTCGTAGTGGGCGGTTACATGGCTACCGTAGTAAACGACTTTTTGCAGGGCATCGTCATGCTGATTGGTATCACGGCAGTCATCTTTGCCGTCATGAACGCAAATGGCGGCTTTATGGACGCCATGACCGCCTTGTCCCAAATCGATGGCGGCACGGGCTTTCAAGGCATATTCACCAGCATGTTTGGTCCCGATCCAGCCAACCTGCTGGGCGTGGTGATTCTGACATCCCTCGGCACTTGGGGCCTCCCGCAGATGGTGCAGAAATTCTACGCCATCAAGGACGGTCCCGCCATCAAGCAAGGCGCTATCATCTCTACCCTGTTCGCCGTTGTGGTTGCAGGTGGCTGCTACTTCTTGGGTGGCTTCGGTCGCCTGTATGGCGACCAGATTGCTTATACCGCAGGGGGCACCCCGGTGTTTGACTCCATCATTCCCACCATGTTGAGCACCCTACCCGAAATTCTGTTGGGGCTGGTCATTGTGCTGGTCCTTTCCGCCTCTATGTCTACGCTAGCGGGACTGGTTCTCAACAGCTCTTCCACGCTCACCCTGGATTTTGTCGAGGGCAACATCATAAAAGACCTAGACGAGAAGAAGCGTATTTTTCTTATGCGCGCTTTCATTGTGGTGTTCATCGCCGTTTCTGCAGGCATCGCCCTGCTCCAATATCGCTCCACCGTTACCTGGATTGCCCAGCTTATGGGCATTTCCTGGGGTGCGCTTTCCGGAGCCTTCATTGGTCCCTACCTGTGGGGACTCTACAGCGGTAAGATCTCCAAGGCCTCCGTGTGGACCAGTTTCATCTTTGCTGTCTGCCTGACTGTTGGCAACATGGCCATCAGCCTTGCCGGCTTGACCCCGGCGTTTACCCAGGCCATCGATGGCATCCCCCTTATTTCCTGGGTGTTTGCCAACCCGCTGAATTGCGGTGCCTTTGCCATGCTGGCCTCTATCGTCATCGTACCCGTGGTAAGCTTGTTCACCAAAGCTGTACCGTTCGAGGTAAACGCTCCCCGGCCCACATCGGGTACCGATCGTGAGATTGATGCGAGCATGCTGGGTGAAGAGATTTCTCTACCCGGCGATGCCGCTGCCGCCAACGCCGTGACTGTTTCAAAGTAGCGCATCCCTCTGCCCTGGGATGAAGAGAGGGTCGGCCCGCCATCGGAGCTGGCCCTCTCTTTTCACCGCCTGCTGAATCTTGCACAAGAATTGCGTTTGTAATGGGTTTTCGTGCAGTGCGCCTAATATATCCACCCAAAAAGGGATGGTTTTGGGCTCGCGGACCACGGCAGAGGCAAAAACCACCCGGCGCTCATATTACAATCGCAATTCCTGTGCAGAAATCGCCACCAGCAAGAGCTACACGGGCAAAATCCGCGCACTCATGTCCAACGGTGCAGCAGAAAAGGGAGCCGTTGTTGCCAAGCCATCCACGCCCGTGGCGGCATAAGCAGCAGCGTTCTTGGCATTGATGCCGCCAGCAGCGATTAGCGTGCAACGAGGGTCGATGGCGCGCAGCTCCGCAACCAGAGGGCCCAGTTCATCTACGGGAATTTTGTCAAACTGGACCCCATCAACCCCCGCACACACCAGCATCCGCGCCTGATGGGCGTTGGCTTCAACGAAAAGCTTCTTCTCAACACACTTGCTCCGCAACTGAGGAAGAGACTCAAGAAAAGCATCAAAACCACCCATGAGACGCATGTGGTTTTCGAACACCAGCACCGTCTCGGAAAGACCCAAACGATGCGGAAAAGCACCGCCTGCCATCACCGCCTTGGTCATCAGGTCTTTCGTGCCTGGCATGCTCTTGCGGGTGGTAAGCACCTCGCAGACAGGGTTCTCGGATTTTGCAGCGCACACAAGTGCGTGAGTCTTTGTAGCAACGGCGCTGCAATGATCCAGCAAGTTCAAGCACACTTTCCATGCTTTATGGAGCACGGCAGCACAAGCAACGGCCTCAAGCAGCACCGCTCCTGCCTGCACCGGCGTCCCCGAAGGGGTGAGAGCAGTCACCGAGGCGCCTAGATGCTGCAAAACACGCGCCGCCTCCTCCGTAGCACACGTCATCGCGTCTTCACGCGTGAAAAACTCAATGCGTGCGGGCGCATTGCCAATCCCCAGCACATGGGTAGTCAAGTCGAGATACGGAACGTCTTCGGCTATCAGCTGATCAATACGTGACTCTGATATAAACACATCCATGAATGCTCCTTACTTGAAAATATTGCTGAATAGTATAATACAGCGCCGCTGCCGAGCGGCGAGAGGAAGCCCCTTTGATGTCGAAACGCGTCAAGCGCTGATCGATGCTGGTGTGCCACTCAATACCGGGGCAGCGCTAGACACCAAGATGCCGATTGATGCTGAAAACCCTCGAGCGTCCCTACCCGAAATTAAACTTCCCGATAATCATATTTATTCAAGAATAAATATGATTTACTAATTGACATGGCTTTATATTTAATCAGTTATTAGTATATGAATAATTATTTTTCATTTACTTTCACTCAAAACTGCGCTAAGATGCCTCACTGTTGCAAGAAGATATCTACTATGAAAAGAGGAATTTTCCATGACCGATCGCATCAACGCCATCAAACTTATGCGCAAGGCTAACAAGCTGGTTCGCCTTTCCTTCCGAGAAAACGGCCCTCACTCCTTCAAGCGCGGCATGGGCGCTCTACTGAGTGCTCTTAACGAATCTGAAACTGCCGTCTCTCGTGATGAGCTGACCGTGGCTCTCGGAGCAACGCGCATCGCCCTGAAAGACATCGTACGCAAAGCCGAACGCGCCGGCTACGTGACCCTCGTCAACGTCGAGGATGAAAAAGGTTACTCCGTAGAGCTCACCGATCTCGGCAAGGACATTGCCGCCAAGCGTGCTGCTGCCATGGATGAGGCCGCAAACAAGGCGCTAGCCTGCCTGACCGATGAAGAAGTTGCCCAGTTCAGCGCCTTGAATGAAAAGATCGCCCTCGCTTTGCATGAGGAAGGCATCTGTGCTAAGAAGAAGGGTTTTTTAGCGAAGCGCAAGAAGAAGCACGGCTGCAAATGCGGTAAGGGTAGGAAGCACTAGACTCACATGGCTGTACGGTGTGAAAAAACGAAACATGCCGCACCCACCCGCATCAGGCAACCTCACACGTAGATGAAACGCCTCCTCCTCAAAAAACAGGGGAGGCGTTTCATCTACAAAGAAAACCTCTGCCTGCCCCTATTTACCCCAGCGCTCCTGGCGAGAAAGAGCGGCCTCGGCAAGCTCGGGGTCAGCAAGCTCGGCGGCACGCATGGCTCCATCCTTCGCCAAGACCTGCTTCTTGAATACCAAGCTCAACGTGATATACATGAGCATCGTCAGTGGGGCAACCACGAGCACCGGCACGCTCACAATCCCGTTGAAGTACAGGAAGCAGCCCACGGCGGCAGAGGTGGAAATCGTCACCAACCCGCGCCAATTCACTGCGGGAATATACCTCAGCGAAACGATGCCCTTCGAACCGATATGCATGCGTCCCCGCACGATATAATAGTCGGTAATCAGCAAAAATCCCCAGCTCATAGTTAGAATCGAGCCCATCGACATAAAAGAATTCACCTTGTCCAGAATGTCGGCGACGATGAAAATCAATCCGATGGCATTTGTCAAAACGACCGCAACGGGCCATTTCAGCGTAATGCCGAACAAGCTGTTGAAGAGGTTTGACATCGCATTAGAAGAGCTGATCGAATTAGAGGTCTCCACTTTGAGCTGCGACAGACAGATGATAATCATGCCCGCCATGCCCAAAGAAAGCACGAAGGTGATACCCGGGTTGGTAATGGCGGCACGCGACGCCATAGCGGGGTCCATCCCCTGAGCCAAAAAGTATTGGTACGACACGTCATAGCCGTAATAAGCAAGAATGGCACCGAACACATAGGTCAAAACGGCAAAGAGGCTTCCCACCGCTGCGATGACATTGATATCGCCCTCCTTACGCACGAAACGCGTGAAGTCGGATGAAAACAGCGCCATAAGCCCCGAGGTCATAATAGAGTAGTTCACGGCATAAGAAAAGCCATCCAACATCGAAGTGTTAGGCACCATAACGCCGTGGGTGAGCGCGTCGCCCAAGCGACCATCGAGTGCAACCTGAACAGTCACAATGGCAAGGGCAAGAAACAAAAGACCTACGAACAGGGAATTAAAACGCGCAATGATCTTCATGCCAAAAAGAGCCATCAGAACCCAGCACACAGAAATCATAAAGAACAGGGCGTATTTCTGCAGCTCGCCCTCCCAACCGAAGAAGTAGATGATGGCGTTGCCGAGCTGCACCGTACCAATGGCAAGCGTTCCAACCAAAAGAAAGATCCAAATACAGGAATCGAGCGCAGAGCCCTTCGTGCCAAACACATACAGACGGGAGGTCACGTTGCTCGGCAGGCCCTCGCGAAAGGAGATGCGCCCGATAAGCGAGGTCAGAACCACGCTGAGCACAAACATGATAGCCGCAGCTCCAAGACCGGCGAAGCAGCCCGCATAAAAAGCAACGATGCCGCCACCCATGAGCTTCGTTAAGCTCGATACGACGCCCGACAAGATGGAAGCGATGCCGCCCCAACCAAGCTTCTTATCCTCAGGGACTTTCTCGAACAGGGAAACCTGCTCGGTCAAGCTGCTCTTTTCTTCCTCCATGACTTCCTCCCCCCCCCTCGTGCGCACATCAGGCAAGGTTTCCACAGGCGAAACACTGCTTGCCATGCGCGGTAGATAGACGTGCGCCGGACCCGTGAACTAGCGCCCTGGGATGCCGAGAGAGGAGACGCGCCGCCGCGCACCCCCTCTCAAGCTTGAGAAACACCTAAACGATGCCGATGTTTGCCAAGATAATCATAACAATCAGCGAGCACAGACCAGCACCAATGGAGATGGCCGCGATGTGCTTGTAAGAATTGCCGTGGTTCAAACCCATAGCGGCAAGCATTCCGAACATCGCGCCAGAGTTGGGCAGCGCTCCACCGATAGTCGCGGAGGTTGCCATGATCTTTGCCAAAGCAGCAGGGTCAACACCAGTTGCCAAGTAGGGATCCAGAAAGTTACCCGCGATAATGCCAACAGCACCCGAACCAGAACCCATAATGCCACCCAGGGCAGCAGCCATAGTAGCGGCAGAAACATAGGTCCCACCAGGCATATTGAAGATTGCTCCGTAGATGACGGTGAAGCCAACAGAAGCAGCGGCAACGGTGCCTACGCCCACAGCCGCAGAAGTGAACACCGCCGGACCCAGAGCGTTGATAGCGCCTTTACCCAAGGTATCTCGCACGGAGGGCAGGAACTTGAAGAAGCACGCAACACACAGGACGATGGAAGCAACCATGCCGATGTACACCACGTTTTTCACGCCAAACTGAGAACCGATGATGATGATAGCAATCAGGACGATGAGCGGCAGCAACGCCAGACCCAGCGAAGGAATCGCCTTATCCTCGGCATCGGCGGTAATTTCAGCGGTGCCGCCCGTGGGCAGATAGCCCTTGCCCTTCGCAGTAGCACGACCCAGTGCAAACTTCATATAGAAGCAGGAAACGATAATAGCAATCAGCGAGCCAACGATACCCATGATGGGTGCCGCAGTCATAGAAACGCCACAGCCGTTAGCCGCGTTAATCCAAGCCACCGCAGGAACACCCGGAATCATAGCCATCGTAAACGAACAAGCACCCAGGGACCATGCCGCGCAGAACAGATGCCACGGCGTATTGGATTCCTTGAACAGCGGACGAGCCAGCGGAATCAGGGCAAACATCGCGACGAACATGGAAACGCCTGCATACGTCAAAATTGCGGCAACCAGTGCAATGCCCAGCAGGATGAAGAAGGGGCCCTTCTTTCCCAGCGAACCCATGATTGCATTAGCGATAGATTTTGCCGCACCCGACTTATCCATAAATTCACCGATGATGGCACCTCCCATAAAAATGAGCAAGTTCTTCTGAACGAAGCCCGCCATACCGGTAACATACGATTTTTCACCACCGACCAAGGCACCCGCAAGATCCATGCCATTGGTCAGAGCGATGATTGCAGCCGTGATAAGGGAGGTGACCAAAACGTTCCAACCCTTCATGGATGCAATGACAAAGATAACGAGACCGATAACAATACCGATAACGCCAACAGCTTCCATCAAATCCCCCTTTCAAAGGTCATTCGACAAGGCGGAATGCCTTGCCCTCTCATTCCCTCTCCCGAAACGTGCGCATCATGCATGCTTTGGGAGGGGATCCCCCGAGGGACCATCCGGCGGGAAAGTCCCCTTGAGAACAAAACGCGCGTACTTTCACGCAAAACGCTTTTACGCCATGTCGTTGCGTGTCGCCCGCATCAACTCGGCGTTTGAGCCGTGCTTCATACGAAGCTCACTGCGGTAGATGGTTCCTTCTTCGAACGAAGACAAATCCTCGGGACTTTCGAACAGCGTTCCCAAATCACCGCGCTGCTGATTCAAAGCAATGGCTTCCTCCACGTTGTACGGAATAAGCGGCGCCTTCTCGCGCGGATTCCATATGAGCGTCGCCGGCTTGGTTATATCGGGATGAGGCATGCCAACGCAATAGCGAACATTACCGTATTTGGCGATAAGTTCGTCTAAGGGACCAAAGTCCATGGCGCGCAGCGGACAGCTCAGAGTGCAAACGGGTGCCAGGCCATCGATCAAGCGATCAATACACATGGTGCATTTACTCATTTTCGCGTTCAGCTCGTCGGAGGCGAACTTAGGCGATCCGTAGGGGCACGCATCGTAGCATTTGCGGCAGCCGATGCATTTATCCTGGTCGACGAGGACGGCACCAAACTCGTCCTCCTTGTAGATGGCACCGCTTCCACAGACGGAAATGCACGAGGGGTTCTCACAGTGACCGCAGGAAAATGCAAGGGCGTGCAGGCGTGTCAGCGGAAACATCCCCTCTTCCCATTCGTACACGGTCATCCACTTTTCCGCACCGGGCTCAAGGCCGTTCCAGTCCTTGCAGGCAATACTGCATGCCTGGCAGGCATAACAGCGGTTCATATCAAAGAAAAAGCCATACTGCGTCATATCTCTCCTCTTCGCCCAGGGCCTGGCGGAGCCGCAGGGCAACCCGTGCGCCGCGCATACCGCCCCGCTGCGCCTCGGAACCAAAGCCCTCGGCATCTCCGTCAGCAACTTTCTCCACTTCCACTAGGCCAGCGATAATCAACGCGCCCAGAATGTGCGGCAGGTGCGAATCGTCCAGCAAGATATTGGGCGTTCCGCGCATATCCTGGCCGAAGCGGTTCATCTCAGCCTCTTCGCCGTTCGTCTGGAACCAGGCTCCGTGGTGGATGGCAGCAGTTCCCGGCATCATGCGGCTCGTCACGTACGCCGCCATCATCACTTCGCCGCGATCGCTGAACACGCGGCACAAATCGCCGTCTTTGATGCCGCGCGCAGAGGCGTCAACAGCTGAGATCCACACGCCATGGCGGTAGCAATCCTCGCGCATGAAGGGGTTGTTGTCGTTGCTGGAGTGCTGGCGGTAAATCGACACCGGAGAAACCAGGGACAAAGGATAGTTCTTCACCTTGGGATTGTAGAAGCCGTCGTTTGAGGCAGAGCCGATATCGCTTTCCAGGTAGCTGGGGTGCCATACGGGCATGGGATCGTACTGACCACGCCAACGCGTTTTCGTCATGTCG
Source organism: uncultured Eggerthellaceae bacterium (assembly GCA_964346845.1). Taxonomy (GTDB): domain Bacteria; phylum Actinomycetota; class Coriobacteriia; order Coriobacteriales; family Eggerthellaceae; genus CAKUOV01. Next base: position 9,317 of record CAYFWL010000074.1, read on the forward strand.
TTGTCCTTGACAAAGTTGGACACGAATTCAACCTTGCCTGATGGAGTATGGAAGGGGCTCACCCCCAGGTCCATCTGCTTTTTGAAGGCATGATAGGGAGCAGAGATGTCGATGCGCACAACAGGATGTTCGCACAGGTACTCATAGGTCACCGGCTCGGTGAAGCCCAAATACGTCATGTAACGCTCGTTTTGCGCCCATTGCTCA
>CAYFWL010000075.1:0-9309 GCA_964346845.1 uncultured Eggerthellaceae bacterium
CGAAAACAACGCAAGCTGTTGTATTTTGCACCCCAAAAGGCCCTTCTGGCGTACAATTAACTCAGCTGTTTTCGAAAACGAAGGGATTACCATGCAGATTACGCATGCCGAGGTCGCTGAGACCCTCAATATGGTCAACAAGCAGAACTTAGACATCCGCACAATCACTCTCGGCCTCAACCTACGCGGCTGCACCGATGACAGCGTGGATGCCATTTCACGCAAGGTGTACGATCGCATGACCAGCGCCGCGCAAAACCTGGTTCCCGTGGCTGAGCAGCTGGAACGCGAGTTCGGTATACCCATCGTGAACAAGCGCATTTCGGTAACGCCTATCGCTGAAATCTGCGCTGCCGCAAACGAACGCGACCTTTCTCCCATTGCACGCGCCCTGGATCGCGCCGGCAAAGAGGTTGGCGTCAACTTTGTCGGCGGCTTTTCGGCCCTGGTGCAGAAGGGCGCCAGCCGTGCCGACAACAGCCTCATGGAGTCCATTCCCGAGGCCTTATCCACCACTGATTTTGTCTGCTCGTCAGTGAACCTCGGGTCCACCCGCGCGGGCTTGAACATGGACGCCATGCTCAAGATGGCCGGTATCATCAAAAAAACCGCCCAACTCACCGCCGATAATCAATGTATCGGTGCAGGTAAGTTAGTGGTTTTCTGCAATGCCGTCGAAGACAACCCCTTTATGGCAGGCGCTTTTCACGGCTCGGGAGAAGGCGATGAGGTCATCAACGTGGGCGTTTCGGGCCCCGGTGTGGTACGTGCCGTCTTGAAGGACCTGCCCGATACCGCCGACATGACCGCTGTATCCGAGGCCATCAAAGCGACCGCATTCAAAATCACCCGCGCGGGCGAACTCATGGCACGTGAGGCCGCAAAACGCCTCGGTTACCAGAAGGGCATCTTGGATCTTTCCCTGGCCCCCACCCCGGCACGCGGCGATTCCGTAGCCGACATTCTGGAAGCTATCGGCGTGGGTCAATGTGGAGGCCCGGGCACTACGGCAGCCCTCGCCTTACTGAATGACGCCGTGAAAAAGGGCGGCGTTATGGCCAGCTCCAGCGTGGGAGGCTTGAGCGGTGCTTTCATTCCCGTGTCCGAAGATGCCGGTATGATTCGCGCCGCCGAAGCGGGCGTATTAAGCCTTGAGAAGTTGGAGGCCATGACCTGCGTGTGCTCAGTGGGGATTGATATGATTGCCGTGCCCGGCAATACCTCCGTCGAGAGCATTTTCGGCATCATCGCCGATGAATGCGCTATCGGCATGATCAACAACAAGACCACTGCCGTACGCATCATTCCCGCCATTGGCCTGGATGTGGGTGACAAGCTGGAATTTGGCGGCCTTTTGGGCTATGCCCCCGTCATGCCCGTACGTGAAGGCGCTGGTACGGTCTTCGCCTATCGTGGTGGCCGCATGCCTGCCCCCTTGAACTCCTTGAAGAACTAACGTGTGGGCCGAAGCGATGAGCTGCTGCCTATCTGTTCCGCGTATGGCAGGGACAGCTGAGCAAATGATCATCCACCAGACCCACTGATTGCATGAGCGCATAGCAGATGACGGGACCGACAAACTTGAAGCCCCTCTTTTTGAGGTCGTGGCTTAAAGCGCGAGATATTTCTGTTTCAGCCGGGATTTCCTCAGGCTTTGTGAATTCGTTGACCAGAGGCGAGCCGCCAACAAAACCCCATAAGTAGGAATCAAAGCTTCCAAACTCATGCTGGATCTGCAAAAATGCCTTCGCATTAGCAGGCAGCGCCGCCAGTTTCAAACGATTGCGAATGATATCCGGCGCATCCTGCAGCGCCTGCAACTTCTCCTGGTCATACGCTGCCACCGCATGGGTATCGAAACCGTCAAAGGCCGCTCGCATCGCAGCACGTTTTTTCAGCACGCACTCCCAGCTCAAGCCTGCCTGCATACCCTCCAAAATGAGCATCTCGAACAGCTTAGCATCATCATGGCAGGGTCTTCCCCATTCCTCATCGTGATACAAGGTGTTGGGCTCTCGGGCGCCCCAAGGACATCGTTGCAAATCACCCACGTGACTCTCCTTCGCCTTCTGTCAGCCGTTATTGTACCTTTTTTCCTAAATTAGCTACAATAAAGGCATCGAAAGGAGCCGACCATGCGCGTTTATGAAAATCTTGATACCGAGGTAGTCCGCATGATTCGTGAAGGACTGGCACAGAAGGACGGCTACTGCCCCTGCCGTGTCGAACGCACTCCCGACACTAAATGCATGTGCACTGAATTCAAGCAGCAGATTAAAGATCCCGATTTTGAAGGTTTTTGTCACTGCATGTTGTATTACAAGGAAAAATAAATGGGTGCTTGCAGCAACACAAGCACCCCTGCCCTCCGCTGTGAAAGCGTGCAGATAGGCGACGATGGCACGTTGGTTTTCCCCGGGACCGAAGACCTCAATGGTCCGTGGGCGCTCTATAATCAGCTGATCCAGGGCGTCCCCGAAGGCATTGCGGTACGTGATTACTGCCTCGGCAGGAACTGGAGCTACGTCACGGCACAAAGCGAGGGCGGCCAACTGCTCTGCGGTGTTGCCTATACCGCTACGGGTGGTGCCAAACGCACGGTGAAATGCGACTTGCGCCAGCGCCAGCTACGCGATGTGGCCCAGCTCTCCAAATCCTGGTGTTTTGAAGAGGCCAGCTTAGGCGTTGCCGCTTTAAATGCCTGGTACAATCGCCCTGCGCTGCTCGACAGCTTGGGCGCACGCTACGATGAGCCCCTTCAGCTTCCCGATGGCAGTATTCGCAAGATTGATGCTTTCGAGTTGTTTCGTCCTGAGATCTCACTGCGGGAAAACCCGCGCGTGGTCATCGTGGGACATTTTCCCCATGTGGAGCGTGTTGCAGAATATGCCCAGGTCACTGTATTGGAACGCATGTGCCGCGACCAGATGGACACCCCTGACCCCGCCTGCGAGTACGTACTCCCCTTCGCTGACTATGCCTTTATCACCGGCGTCACCCTCATCAACAAAACCTTCCCCCGTTTGTTGGAGCTCTGCCGTAACAACACCCACGGCGCCCACGGCGGCGCGAGCGCCAAGAGCGTCCTGGTAGGTCCGAGCGTGGTCATGTCGGCGACACTGCTCGATTGGGGCGTTGCGTCGCTTTCAGGCAGCGTTGTTGCCGACCCCGAAAAGATTGCCTTTGCTTGCAAAAACGGTGCGGGCCAGCTTTTTGGCGAAGCATTGCAGATGTGCAGCATCAACATCCCCACCCTGCAGGGCTAGGCGCCCTCACGAGAGCTTCCGCGTCATCTGCGGGGCCACACACCAGGACACCACGCGCCACTAGAGCAGCCTCCCGCCAGCAGTCGGCCTCAGCCAGTCGGCCACCAGCAGCCGCCCGCCAGCAGAGACCACTAAGCCGCCTGCCGCCCGCCGCCAGAAGCATGAGCGCTTACTTATGCACCACGAAACGCCTACGCAGCTGCGTTGCGATAATCTCCAGCACGACGGAGACAGCTAAACACAGATAGGTAATCAGACCCACCGCATGCAGACTGAAATGCATGTTTGCAGCCAAATACAGCTGATAGCCAATGCCGCCCGACCCACAAATAGCAGCAATGGTCACCGTATTCACAAAGTTATTCTCGAAACGAATGAAGGTCCAGGAAAAAATCTCGTTGATCTTCTCCCTCAGCACGCAGTGAAACACCAGCTGCCACCAGCTTGCCCCCGTTGAGCGCACGGCCTCCAGCACCCCTTCGTCGATATCCTCGAATGCCTCCGAATAGGCCTTTGCAAGGAAAGCCACCGTGTGAAACATCATACCCACAATGCAGGCCTCGGCACCCAGGCTGATGGCAACCACAAAGATGAGCACCCAGATAACCGTGGGAATAGCGCGAATGACCGAGAGCACCACCTTTACCGCATTGCTCATACCTTTGCTGCTCAGATTGCAGGCGGCGATAAGAGCGAGGACCAGAGCAATAAGCGCGCCCAGCAACGTTGTCACCACGGCAAGACCCAAGGTGATCGTAAGATCGTAGACAAGCTCCTCAAGCGGCCACAAACCATCAGTGCCCGGTTGGAGTGCCATAGCTCCAAAGTTATTGAAAGCGGATATCGTTGCCTTCCCCAAAGGGGAATCTCCCCAATCCATCTGGATAAACGCCAGAATCGTCAGGACCAGCAATACGGCCATAGTGCTGTAGAGCAGGGCTTTGGAAGGTGTCATGACATGAATTTTTATGCGCCCTGAAGCGGTCTTGCGAAGGGAGGCTGGGCTCATTTCACATCACCCTCCTGCGCACAAAATTAGATACCAATTCGCATAGGATGGCCACTACGGCAATGCTCACGATAACCAGACCCGCTATATCGTAGCGAAAGGAGCGGTAAAAGAGCTCGAACACGAAACCGATACCCGTACCTGTCAGCATGCCCACTAAGGTGGCATCACGCACGTTGGTCTCCATCTGATAAAGAACCCAGCTCACCAAGAGAGGCAAGTTCAAGGGCACGATACCATGGGCGATGAGCTGCAAACGCGATGCACCCGCAGCGCGCAGGGCTTCAAGAGGGCCATCGGGAGTTTCCTCGATATTTTCCAGAAAAGTACGGGTTAAAAAGCCGAAACTCTTCAAAAACAGCACCAGCCACCCCGTAAATTCACTTTGCCTAAAGGAGAACAGTAAGAGAAAAGCCCAGGCCACTGTCGGTATATTGCGAAGAACCGTGGCGATACCGCGAACCAGGAGCTGGACAGGACCGCCGAGACCCACCACGCGTGAACCCATCACCGCCAACACGAAGGAAAGCAGAGCTGCCACAACCGATGCCGAAACTGCATCCAGCACCGTAGACCACAAAGCTGCCATGATTTTCGGCATGTACTCAAAGGATCGCGAGGTAGGCATGAAGTTTTCCACCAGCCAGACAAAACCCCCCGGAAGGTTGATGAGGGACTGAAGAGGGTCAAATTCGACATGCCAGCTGCTCACCGCCACCAGTAAGAGAAACGCTACCACGAGGGCAATGCTGGATCCGTAGCGCCGAAGGTAGAAGCCGCGAAGCTTCTTTTTGTCATCAGCGTTCATTGCAACAATCCGCATCGTGCTGATAGACGGCTTCGATTACCGTATCGTCAAGCTCATCGGGCCTTCCCTTGCAGCATACACGACCATGGGACAGGCCAAAAAGATAGTCGGAATACTCTTTGGCATATTCCACCTGGTGCAAACTGACAAGGCAGGTAATACCGAGGTCCTCCACGACAGAGCGCAGCAAATCCATGACATCACGCGATGATTTGGGATCAAGACTGGCAATAGGCTCATCCGCCAAAATCAGCAGCGGCTCCTGCACGAGCGCGCGAGCGATACCCACGCGCTGTTTCTGCCCACCCGACAGCTGATCGGCCCGCGTGTAGGCAAAATCAGCCATACCGACACGATCAAGCGCCTCAAAGGCCTTTTCTTTTTCTGCCTCAGAGAAAAGACTTAAGGCTCCTACCAGGGAGTTTTTATATCCCAGGCGACCTTGGAGCACATTTTCGATAGCGCTTGATCGCAGTACGAGATTGTAGTTTTGAAACACCATGCTTATTCGGCGACGCAGTGCGCGCAGCTGCCCCGTACGCATCGTTGTCACTTCGCGCCCATCAAAGCGAACACTGCCTGAGCTTGCATCGATCAGCCGATTAATACAGCGGAGCAGCGTTGATTTTCCCGCACCGGAACTGCCGATAATGGATACCAGCTCGCCATGAGCCAGGGAAAACGATACGTTTTCCAGAGCATTCGATACGCCATCATAGCTTTTGGTGAGATTTCTGACCAAAAGCAAGGGTTCATCGTTTAAAGCACGCAACGCATCCAACGCTTCTCCGTTCCCAAATAAAAAAGCGGCACACCCGCATATCGACTGATTCAGGTGTGCCGCAGATTCAAAAAACGAGCTTATTCAGCACCCACCAGCTTACGATACTCATTGTAATAGCTATCATCGGCAGGAACAAAGGTAACCTTGTCGCTGGAGTGCTTCCACTTAGAGGTCGTATTCTTGTCGTCGGGATCCTTGAAGATCTGGCGATTGTCGGCAACGGCAGACGAGCACATATATTCGGTAATCTTCTCAATCATGTCGGCAGGAACAATGCTGGTATTCACGCAGAAGGGAACCGCAGGAACAGGAATGCTGTAGACGCATACCATGCGCTGTCCCTGATACTGGGCAAAATCGCCCTCTCCATACTTGAACTCGTAAACAGTGCCCACCTCTCCCAGATTACCGGAGACCACGTCGTAGGCAGACGTTGAGCTGGTGGTATCGCACGAGCACAGGTCAACCGCGCCGCTTGCCAGCTGAGCAACCGACAGCGGTTGGCTTCCCGCCATGACAACGGTATCGAAGAACTTGCCCGACTCAGCGAAGTCATCCGTAGATTTCTGACCGAATTTGGAAACGAAGACCGTTGCCGGGATAACAAAACCCGAGGTGGAGCTCAAAGTGACGAAGGAATATTTCGAGCCCTGAATATTGTCGATACTGAATTCACCCTTGTCGTTCTTGTATGTGTCAACATCTTCCTCGCGACACAGAACCTGAGAGTAATAAGAAACCTGGCTCAGCTTGCCATCCTTGTCGGACAGGACAAAAGCGACCTCGACGGCAGGGTTCTTCTTGTGAATCTCCACATATTCAGAAGCGCCAAGAGATGCCATATGGGCCTTACCGGAAGACAGGGCCTCGATGGTCACATTGTAGTCGGCAGTGGTCATCGGCTTGCAAGGAACACCTGCACCCGTGCCGATAGCCTCGCAGAAGGCATCGCGCATGTTTTCATACTCATTGCCGGAGTTCGAGGGTTCCCAGGCGAAAATGAGTTCCTGGGGGGCCTCAATTTGCTTACTCGCGCTCGCGGATGCAGAAGCATTCGAAGAGCTCGTTGAGCAAGCCGTAAGGCCCGCCAGAGCAGCAAGCGCTGCAACGGAGCCACCAGCAACAAATTGACGGCGATTCAGTTCCATTGGTATCTCCCTTAGTTGTGTCTTCCTTGTAGTTGTGCATATCCAATAATGCGTGAGGACACTATTGCATTACAACCAATCTCTGTCAAGGAAGCTTGGGAGATAGGACATTTTCCCTCGTCGGAGGATCTCAGGCACGGCTCCCCCGCAAGCACCGCGCGCCGGAGGAGGACACCTCTCCGCGTCGGAGACCCTCGGATGCAATCCCCGCGCTATTCCTGGGGCTCACTTCCGCCCATCTCGTGGTCGAGTCGGCATCGAAGGTCCCCGTCGCAATTCCCGCACTTTCCTCGAAGCACTGCGTGCACCAGGTATTCTACATTGCCCTTGGCCCCGGTGATGGCGCTTTCCACCACGCCCGTCACCTGAAAACCCGCGCTCCGCAAGGCCTCCCTTACTTCTTCGATGACGCGTTGACGCACTGCTTCATCGCGCACGATACCGCGGTCGCTCTCGTCAGCCCGACTTTCAAACTGAGGTTTGATAAGACCGATAAAAATACTTCCCACCTGGCCTAATGCGGCAAAGGTAGACGCTAATTGAGCCAGCCCGATAAAACTTAGGTCCGCCACGATGATATCAAAGGGGGCACCTAAATCGGCAGGATTAGCGGTTCGGATATTAGTGCGCTCGAACACTGAAATGCGGGGGTCATTGCGCAGCTTCAGGGCCAACTGACCGTAATTCACATCAACGCAAGCGACACGTGCTGCACCCGCTTGCAAGAGACAATCGGAAAAACCACCTGTGGAGCTTCCCACATCGATACAGGTGCGACCCGCTACCTCTTGTTCAAAAGCATCGAGTGCCGTTTGCAGCTTGTGGCCGCCGCGTGAGACATAGCGCTTTGCCCCGCGCACGAAAATATCGGCGGTGGGCAGCACTTTAAGGGCGGCGCTGGTCGCGTACGTATCATCGACCCGCACCTCATGGGCCAGCACAGCACGCAATGCCTGCGCTCTGTCGGCAAAATATCCCTGCTCGACGAGAAGATCGTCCAAGCGTGTTTTTGATTGCTTTTTCATGCTATCAGTATAACGCAAGCCCCAAAAGCCGCCAAAAAGGTGTTGCGCAACACCCAGATGACAAAAGCTCACGTTTTCGTCTTGACAATTCTCTACTATAGCGGCATGGGTATTTTTCTTTCACATAGCACTGCAGCGCTCTACTGGCTCAAAACAGGAGCGCCACTCAGTCTGCGCGGCGCAAAAGACTCGCCTGATGCCCAAACGCCGGGCATCCAAGAGTGCAGAGACGTTCTCGCAAGCCTCTTTTTCGAGGCTGACTTCATCGAGGCAACTACCGCTTCCTGCAACAAAAACTCAAACGATGTCGCATTGATTCACGTCTGCCCTGCGCACATCCCCCGCTCCTATCTTAAAATCAGAGCCGATCTCTATGTCGCCTGCCCTGAACTGGCCTTTGTCCAAGCGGCTTCACTCTTGGACTTTCTCTCGCTCGTCGAATTCGGAAACGTGCTGTGCTCCACCTACTGTTCAAACGATTTCAGCCCTGCCGGCTTTTCGCCCCGCGAAGCTCTGACGTCGCAAAAGAGAATCGAGCACTTTATAAGCCGCAACCATCATCTGCGAGGATCCCATGTGGCCCAAAGAGCCACCGCCTATCTTTGCGATGGTAGTGCATCCCCCGCCGAAACAAACGTTGCAATGCTCATGACGCTCCCTCATAAGTATGGAGGGTATGGGTTTCGCCATGCCTTTCTCAATTACCGTATCGACATCAATGCAAAAAGTGCCCGCGTTGCGAGTAAATCGTTTTATAAAGCCGATTTGGCTTGGCCTCAGAAAAAACTTACGCTCGAGTATGACAGCGACAGCCATCATGCGAACCCCGAAGGCATCGCCGCCGACTCAAAGAAACGTAATGCCCTCGCCATAGCCGGGTGGACCACCGTTTCCCTCACCCGAGCTCAACTCTATTCACGAGCAGAGATGGATAAAGTTGCTCTTTTTGTCGCAAAACGCCTCGAAAAACGAATGGCCGTCAGAACAGACCAATGCATTCCTGCACGCGAGGCGCTCCGAAGACAAGTTCTCTTTGGTTCCAGTCTTCACAATCGGATTATCGAAGCATCAGAAAACAAGTTCAGCTTCCACAAAAGCAAAAACGGTCGCAAAAAGTCGAGTTTTGGGTAAAACCAGAGGGAAAAACTGGGCGCAAAGCATAAAAATAACCGGTTTTTGATGCTTCTCAATGCCTAAGACGAGAAAAACTCCGTCTCTTTTACCCAAAACTCGACTTTTTGCGACCGTTTGGTCGTTTTCACAGTAAGG
>CAYFWL010000076.1:0-9273 GCA_964346845.1 uncultured Eggerthellaceae bacterium
TGCACGATTTGCGCAACTGTCCCGGTGGCTACCGGAGTCAAGCGGTTGATATCGCCAATCTCTTCATGAAGAGCGCCACCATCGTGCAGATTGTGTCCAACGGGGCCACCACATCCAAGGCGGTTTCGGGTGCGGCCATTACCGATGCCCCGCTTTACGTGCTGGTCAATGAAAAGACGGCTGCGGCTGCTGAGGTGATCGTCGGTGCCCTTCAGGACAGCCAGCGCGCCACGATCGTGGGGGAAAAGACCATGGGAAAGGGCACCGTACAGGTTGTGCGCGAGCTTTCCTTCGGCGGCGCTCTGCGTTATACCGCAGCTAAATACAAGACCCCCTTGGGCTACGACATTGACGGTGTGGGCATTTCCCCTGATATTCGCGTTTCTCTCAACGACGACGAAGACAACCAAAGGGATTTGGCTATCGACTTGGCGGCCTCGAATAATAGGTACTGATATATGGGTCGGTCTCGTACGCGCACGCGCCATACGGCACGCTCGTATCCGAGGGGAACGCTTGCGGTCTATGCTGATGGCTACGGCTTTGTGCGTACGTCCGAGGGCGACTTCTTCATCCCCGCAAAAAAGATGAATGGCGCTTTTGACGGCGATCTTGTTGAAGTGTCGCCGCTTCCGCAGGGCGGAAAAAGAGGCAAGGGATTCGCGGCCGCAGAGACAGGGCACGTGGCGGGGAAGGAAAGCCCTGCAGCGCGGGTCGTGCACGTTATGGATCGCGCTCATGAGTCAATTGTAGGCCGCTACGAGGTAGCTGAGCCTTTTGGCGTGGTCGTTCCCCTTGACTACCATATGCAGCACGATGTGTTTACGCTGCGTAAAGATAACCCTACCATCCCTGATGGGGCTTTGGTTCGTGTGCGTATCACCTCGTTTCCCACCGGGCGCAGCGCTGCTATGGGCGTTATTGAAGAGGTGCTTGACGAAGGCGCGCGACAGGTCTTTGTGGTTGATGCGCTGATAGAGCGTCATAATCTGGAGACCTCTTTTTCAGAGGGCGCTCTTGCTGAAGCGAGTGCGCTGGGTGTCAATGAGGACGATGCGCTCCGTAATGGCTACCGCGATATGCGCGAACGGGTAGTCTTTACCATCGATCCCGAAGACGCCCGTGACTTCGATGATGCTGTTTCATTGGAGCGCGCCACGGGGTCACCTGCCTGGGGGCGTACGGGTACGGGAGGTATCCCGATTGCTTGGCGCTTAGGGGTGCATATCGCCGATGTCGCCCACTACGTACCCTGGGATTCTTCCCTTGACTTGGATGCGCGTAGGCGTGCAACCAGCGTTTATCTGGCTGATCGCGTTCTTCCCATGCTGCCTGAGCTGCTTTCAAATGAGCTCTGTTCGCTGAAACCGGGTGTGGTGCGCCGCTGTATGACGGTCGATTTGTATTTGGATAAGGCTGCCGAAGTGGTAGAGGTTGATATCTATCCAGCGCTTATGGAGTCGAAGCGTCGCTTGAGCTATCCCGAAGTCCAGTCCCTTCTGGAGCGGAGAGGAGCGCTTGCGTCCGCTGAGGGGGGAGCGCTTGGGTCCGCTGAAGGGGGAGCGCTTGGGTCCGCTGAAGAGAGAGCATCTCGCACTGTCGAGGGGGAGGCATCCTGTGTCGCCGAAGGGGATGGGCATGGATTCGCCGAGAAGGGCGCCTTTGCGAGCATTGAGGAGCGCCTTTGCGCTTTGAGCTTTCTTGCCGCTTTGCGCCGGCAGCGCCGTCGTAAACGAGGTGCGCCTGAGTTTACCCAGGTTGAAGCCAAGGTTAAACTCAACGAACAGCGTGAGCCCCTTGGTGTTGAGCTCCGTGAAAAAAATGAGGCCACCGAGCTTATTGAAGAAGCCATGATTATGGCGAACGAGGCTGTGGCGCATTATTTAGTAGAGCAGGGCATACCCGGTCTGTTTCGTGTTCATGAAGCTCCCTTGCCCATGAACTGTGCGGCGCTGCTTCCTCTTTTTGAAGAGTACCCCTGGTTTGCCCAGGTGAACAAGGTTCTCTTTGCGCAGGGGAATAGCTTTCAGATTCAAAAGGTGTTAGAGCTTTCTCGGAATCGCACCGAGGCGGAGTTGGTGTCGCTGCTCACTCTGCGTGCTATGAAGCAGGCGGTCTATAGTCCAAGCTGCGAGGGCCACTTCGGTCTTGCCTCCGACGAGTATCTTCATTTCACTAGTCCGATCAGGCGTTATCCCGATTTGATCGTGCATCGTATGCTGAAAGCCCATCTTGAGAAGCAGCGCCTTGGCGTGCTTCCTGCTCCTTTGAAAAAGGCGCTTGTCCAGGAAGTATCACAGCTTTCCTGGCTTGCTCAGCACTGCTCCAAAATGGAGCGCCTTGCGGAACGGGTGGCGCGTGAGTCTCATGAGTACCTGATTGTTGAGTATATGCAGCAATTTGTGGGCCAGCGTTTTTCGGCTACGGTTTCAGGAGTGACTTCCTATGGTGTGTATGTGCGTCTGGACAACACGGCGGAAGGCCTGCTTCCTCTGAGCGAACTCGGCGCTGAGTACTTCATTTTCGATGGGGTGCATCATACGTTGACGGGGGAAGAGAGCGCGACGACGTATCGCTTGGCGCAACGCGTGGTGGTCGTTTTGAGCGCTGCGGATCCACTGACGCGCAACCTGTCCTTCAAGCTCTACCGAAATACTCCGGAAAAAGGGAAATGCGTGCCCGCCAGGGGCTAAGATGCTCGGTCGAGAAGCAAAGCGTACTCGACGGAGGGGCGGGTGCCTAGCGGAGATTCAAGGGCTCAGGTGCTCAGGCGCTCGTCAGAGAGTCGATAGAGGGTAGGGCGCGCCTAGGATGAAACAAGGGGCAAGCAGGCAAGCGGCCAATCCGTCCGCTCGTCCTGCACCTGCCTGTCTCGCGGTCACTCGGCTCGCGGCACAATTTCCACCACGGTGAGTAAGGCGGCATCATCGTCTACGGTGAAACGTATATCATCGCCCCCGAAGGCCATGGAGTAGATGCGGGCGGGATCGTGATGTATAGCGGGACGCGGGTCTAACTCCAGGAGTTTTTTCAGGATGTCGGCTCGCTCGTTACCGAGCCGAGCGCGAAGGTCTTCGCCTATGAGTGCCTGCACGTTTTTCCACTGATGCTCCGTGGTGATACCACCTCGCGCATGAGGATGGCTGTCTACATAGGGAAGGTAGGGTTTGATGTCGTAGATTTCGGTGCCATCGCGCATATCGACGCCCGTCACATGGAGCACGGGGCCGTGTTCGGTCAGCTCAACCGACTCTAAGCGCACGGAGGAAAGCCCGAGGGGGTTGGGGCGAAAAGGCGATCGGGTAGCAAAGACGCCCCGGCGCGCATTACCTCCCAGAATGGGGGGACGAACCGTTGGTGACCAGGTGTTTTTCTGCCCATGGTCAAAGCGCCAGAGCAGCCAGAGGTAGTCGTAGTCCTCGATGCCTCGTACACACTCTGCGTGGGCAAAGGCGGGTTCGAAAATGAGGGTTCCTCGCGCTTCCTCCACCAGATTGCTTTGCCGGGGAATGCCAAATTTCTCAGGAAAATCGGTATGAATATGGGCAATGGGTTGAATTTCCATAGGGTTCCTCGCGACCAGCTTGGGATTGCGTTGTCTTGCTCATTATCGCATACGTGCCCAGGGGCGTGCGTGATGGTGTGCCATCGGGTGTTTGCGTTTGCGCATGGAGGCGGCGGAGGTGGGTAGGCGTGGCGTAGCGCAGCGTAGCGTGGCGATGGCGCCTATTTGCGTGCTCGTGTACCGGTGCGCCCATGTATCGGGGGGTGCGTAACGTGCGGCATTCGTATAGCGGGAGGGGTGCGTAATCGTGCAGCATCATGACGAGTCGGTACTTTTTTGCGTCCGCTCATCAGGAAGGGTGGGCACATGCTATTATTCGTAAGCTAGCTTTTTCACTGCGTGCGGAGGAGGTGTCCGTGAAAGAGAAGAAAGACAAGCAGATTGCTCAGAATAAGCGTGCGCGTTTTGAATACGAGATTTTGGAAACGTTTGAAGCGGGCATCGAGCTTACCGGAGCCGAGGTTCGTTCTCTGCGCGATCATAACTGCCAGCTTACCGACTGCTACTGTCTTATCCGTGGCGGCGAGGTGTGGCTGTACAACGTGCATATCGCTCCCTTCGAGATGGGCAACATCAACAACGTCGACCCCGATCGGAGACGCAAGTTGCTGCTGCATAAAAACCAGATTCGCTACCTTGAAAAAGAGGTGGCCGAAAAGGGCATGGCGCTTGTTCCCCTCAAGATGTATTTTAAGGAAAATTCCCTGGTCAAAGTCGAAATCGCGCTTGCTCGGGGCAAGAAAATCTATGATAAACGTGCCACCATGGCCAAGCGTGATTCTGATCGCGAAATCGAACGTGCCCTGAAAGAGCGCTCCCGGTATTAGGAGAAGTCATGTTGAGGGAAGAGATCGTAGAAGTCGAATACACTGATGACGATATCTTGTATTACATCGATGATGAGCAGGGAAATGAGATTGGCTTCGCCGTACGGGAAAATGGTAAAGAGGTAAAGTACTATTACGCCGATGATTCCCTGGGAAGCAAGCTTGACCAGGCGGTTGGAAGCGTTGTGGATGGCGTTGTTGGCGGCGTAAAGGATGCCATCGATGGCAATCCCCTTGTCAGTCGCGAGCAGGTTTCGGGTCTGAAGAAGGAATTGAATTCCCTGTACAAGGAAAACGCCGAAACGGTGAAAAGTCTGAAGTCCTTTGGTGAAGACCTGCGGGATCTGAAGGACTTGTTTTCAGGTAAGCCCTTGAAACCGCGCGGCGGGAAAACTGCCGAGGGCACGACTTCTGCTTCGGAGCCGGTTGATGAGCTCCAAGGAGAAAAGAAGGCTAAAGAAAAAGCAGAGGTACATGTTGAGGAAGAGCCCCTGGGAGAGGAAGAGCCCCTGGGAGAGGAAGAGCCCCTGGGAGAGGAAGAGCATCTTCTTTCAGACGAGGCATCTGATCTTGCGTCTAAATCCCAGATCGAACTGTAGTTTTCGGTCCCAAGTCGTGTTGAGTTTTGAGACTCAGGTTGAGTTGAAGCCCGAGCCTTGGTCCGATCTGCATTCTGGCCGCAGATTTCATCAGAATTCCACCTCGAGTTGCAGCCTCAGTCCGAGCTTCCGTCTCGATATAACCCACATCCTCGTCTGAATCCCAGCCTCGGTTTGCGTGCCGCTCCAATCTGCAGTTCCCGTCTGGGGGTTTTATGCCCGTCTGAGGCCCTAATATCGTCTGGGCTCTTATTCCCTCTTCAGCCCCGCTTTCACTTCGAGCCCCCTTCCGATTTGTGGCCTCGTGCGAACTGCAGCCTGTCTCCCGACTTGAGGTTTGGCCTGGAATTCCGTCCGAGTTGAACCTGATCCCCAGGAGCCCTTTGAGGCCTGTTCTTCTTTGCAGCGCTGATTTTGACTCTAGCCTCGATCCAGCCCATGCCCCTCTGCCTGGACTCTGGCCTCGGTCTAAGCCCATCCTTCCACTTCGAGACCCAGTCTCGGTCTAAGCCCCATCTCAAGCCAACCCCGAGCTTTCCTCAGATTCGGATAAAGCTGTTTACAACAGCCCAGCTGCGTGCGTCGTTTATTTTCTCTTCCAGAAATGTTGATAAATCAACAAAAAATGCTACCATAGGCACCTTGCACGGAGAGAGGGGCATCATTACGGAGAGAGAGGCATCATGGAGCAGCATCGTTTCGGACAGTTCGCTTTAGCGATTTCTCGTATCCATCATTGCATACAGCGGCTGAAGACCATTGAAATGCAGGAATACAATCTAAAGGCCGTCCATGTTATGTGTCTGTATGTACTGATGGATAATCCGCAAGGTTTGTCGCCGGGCGCTCTGGCTGAGCAAACGGGAGAGGACAAGGCGGCTATTTCCCGTGCTTTGAAAGATTTGCGAAAGCGAGGTTTGGTAAGTTCCGAACAGGGAGAATGCTCTCACGGGTATCGTGTTCCCCTGGTGCTGACTTCTGAGGGTGCCCACCTGGCAGCCGAGGTGCGGCTTAAGGTACACAAGATCTTTGACACGGTGGCTCCCGAGACCACTCCCGAGGAGCGTTCTGTTTTCTATCGTGTGCTCTTTCAGCTTTCCGACAATCTGATGGCAAATCAGCAAAGATGATAAACCGATAAATCAAGGAGATTTGAGATGACCGTTCATATTATTACCGATTCGGCAGCGGATATCAGCAAGGAGCGTGTGGCTCAGTGGGGCATTGAGGTGTTGCCTCTGAGGACCAATATCGGGGGTGTTGAGTATCTGGACGGCATCACCCTGTCGAGTCAGGAATTTTTCGAGAAGCTGATAGAGATGGACGGCCTCCCCACCACCAGCGCCATCGCTCCGGGTGAATATGTTCAGGCGTTTCGAACGGCTCTGTCGAAGGGGGACGAAGTAGTTTGCATTTGCTTGTCCTCTAAGCTTTCAGCATGCTATCAGTCGGCGATGATTGCACTGGCGGATTTCCCCGATGCCGCGTTGCATGTGGTGGACTCCCTGAACGCCACCTTGGGGCAGCAGTTGCTGGTGCAGCGAGCGATCGCTCTGCGTGATCAGGGGCTGAGCGCCGCAACGATTGCGGAAGATCTGGAGCAGTCCAGAGGCCGTATTCGTCTTGTTGCTCTAGTGGGAACGCTGGAGTATTTGAAGCGTGGTGGCCGTGTTTCGGCAGCGGTTGCTCTGGCGGGTGGCCTTTTGGGCATCAAACCAGTTATCGCCGTTGAAGAGGGCGAGGTTAAGGTGTTAGGGCAGGCTCGCGGCTCCAAGAATAGTCGAAATATGCTGGTTGAACAGGCTCGTAAGTGTGGCGGTATCAGCTATGCTGAACCTTATCTGGTCGCTTATAGTGGATTGAGCGATAAGCTGTTGCAGAAGTATTTGGAAGACAGCGCTGCCCATTTTCCTGTTGATGTCGCGCAGATTCCTGTGTGCCAGATCGGTAGTACGATTGGTACTCATGTGGGGCCCGGTGCCGTCGCAGTGGCGTTTTTTGCCCGCTCGTAGCATCCATCGTTTTCGCGTTTTAGACTCTCGTTTGGCAGTGTAATAAAAGAGCTCCAAAAAATAAGGCGATTGACAGCACGACTGACGGTACGACTGACAGTACGTAAGTGGAGCTTGGGCAAAAAGTATTCCCTGCAAAAAATCGGGGAGAAACTGACAGAAAAAGCCTGTAGTTTTGGACAGAATTCCCAAAAATAAAGTTGCTTTCTGATTTGTTTTTATCTGACCTGGGCAAACGCGCTTTTAAAGAGAGGTTTCAGAGCGGAAAGCAGCTCGCAAGTCAAAACTACAGGCTTTTTCTGTCAGTTTTTTCGAAAAAAGTGCAGAGAAGATATCTTTGCGTGAGGGGAATGCGAAGAAAGCATCCGTTCTTTGTTGAGACATGCAAGATGTACGTTTCGCCGCCCTGCAACGTAGGTGCACGATTCCCCCCAAAATCATCGGTCAGGAATTGGCTGTACGGGCCAAAATCAGTTATTTTCACGACAAATCACGGGGCTACATGAACTGGAGAAAAGCAGATGGAGCTCAACAAAAAGCTTGCTCAATCAATATGATGGCCGACCAACCGGGTCTTACGCCGCAAAAAATGGAGAGATGAACATTCAGTAGATTCCAGTAGATTCCGGTAGATGGATGTTCATCCACTTCTCATCTGAGGGAGGTGCAGAAGTCCGAGTGGCGGCACGAAGCGCCGTGAAAACGATTGATAATCGTTTTCGGCCTGAAGGGAGCGAAGCTGGTTTTGCGAACCCCTGTTCTCCGCTCCGTGCGCGGTGGAAAAAGAGACCCGTCGACGGCGAGCCTCGCTACTTCTGGTGGAGGTGTGGAGAAAGCATGCCTATTCTGTTGATATGCATATACCTATTTGGAAAGTTTTTCGTTATTTTTTTATGCCCTACATCGGGGCATTGATGGGCATGTTGGCAGTGCCTTTCGGCTCGCTTCAGACAGGCGTCATCCACCGTTGGCCCATTGGTCAACAACTGGCTAAATTGGCTATTTTCGCGGCAATTTGCAGGGGATTACGGGAAGATACGGGGTTATAGGACAAAAAGTGTGTCTGGAGGCTAGTAGATAGAATACGGATACGGCGTCTGGCTGTGCAGCTCCTGCCAGACCGGCGCCTGGCCTCATTTGGGCGCACCATCATCGCGCGGACGCTCGGAATACAGCTCGTAGAGGAAGTCGATGTCGTCGTCGGTCGGCATCGACTTCAGCATTTCCTGGGCCGGAAGGGGGCACTCCGTGCGCATGTAGCACCACCAATAGACGGCCTTCACGCGTCGCAGCGAGCTCATGCCCCGGTGGTTCCTCAGCATGTTCCTCAGCTGCGCGTTGACGCCTCCCCCGATGCGGTTGTTCGTCCTGGGAAGGGGGCCGGCGGCTGAGAGGGCGGGGTCTAGATAGGTGAACAGGGCGCCCTTGTTGACCAGCGCCGACAGCGAAGATCTGGCCTTCCGGAGCCTCTCATGGGTGTATTCGGACCTGCCGTCCGCGAACGTCCTCTGCTCCAGGAAGTCCGCCCAGAACGAGCACCACTGCATGTACCGCTCGACCCACCAATCGGCCTGCTTCAGCGTGTCCAGGTGCATGAGCTCCTTGGCGAGCCCGTACAGCTCGATGCCCGCCTGCAGCCTCGGCCTGCTGGTCGTGTAGCGCTTGACCTGGCAGAACGCATGGAACAGGCATCTCTGGACCCTGGTTTCCGGCCACTCCGCCGCGACCGCCTTGGCGAACCCCGTGCCACCGTCGGCCACGACCACCTCGGGCGGCGCGATCCTCGAGAGCAGGGCTTGCCAGGCCCTGGAGGCCTCGGCCTTGGCCATGTACCAGCTGAGCACGTGCTCGTCGCTGCAGGCGATGGGGACCACCGGGTCGCGGGCTATGTAGATGCCGTCGACGTAGACGGCGCGGTGCACCTCGTCGACCGTCTCCGGCATGGGCCAGATCCCCCAGAACCTCCCCGTCTTCCGCCTGAAGGTGCGGCCCTGGCCGGGCATCGAGGATTGCCCCTCCTTGAACGTCAGCCAATCCAAGGACATCGCGAGCTCCCTTCCGGCCACGTCGTTTCCGTGCACGGAGCTGGCGCCGCAGGATCGGCATCTCCACCTCTGGGTCCCCGCGCCGGTCTTCCCGTTCCTCTTCATTGGCGCCCCGCAAGACGGGCAGATCTTCGTCTTCAAGCCAACCTCCCCAAAATAGCGACTTTTTTGCTTGTTTTATATTGATTGACCTGGCAAAACAAAGAAAGGCGGACACACTTTTTG
>CAYFWL010000077.1:0-8931 GCA_964346845.1 uncultured Eggerthellaceae bacterium
GTCAGATTGTCGCTGAAATCGATCCTGCTCCTGGTGTTGAGGACAAGCTGGCGACGGAAGGCGAAAAGACCGACTTCAATCTCGATAAGGCCGATGCTGGTGCCGATGACAACTCAGCCGAAGACGCAGCGCGTCCTACTCGTCGTATCGGTTGGGACAGTTTGCCTGTCGAGCTGCGCGATAAGACGATTGGCTATAAGGAATATCCTCTGTACGTCGACAATATCCGCAATGCTCAAGCCGACATGATGTTCGATGCGCTCACCAAGGGCGAGCCCTACCGCATTCGGATGGGTTGGATTCAGTCCACCACGCTTCTCGCTCCGACGTGCTGCGCGCAGCCTCATGGTTGGTATGAAGGCTGCAAGAACCTTGAATTCTGCATGGCCACCGACTTGTTCATCACGCCCTCCATCGAGGCATTCGGTGATTTGTTCCTTCCCCTGGCATCGTGTGCCGAGAAGGATGACGTCGTTATGACTCATTACGGTGGATCCCCCGTCTTCTATGGTGCGGTCAACAAAGCCGTTGATGTGGGTGAGGTCAAAGCCGACATGGACCTCATCATCGAGCTGGGCGAATACCTTGAGCAGGAATGCCTTAAGGACGAGGACGGCTCGCGCATGTTCAAAAACCTTGAGGACTTTCTGACTAAGCGGCGCACATCGGGACCCATCAAGATGGAGTTCGACCAACTGCGTCACCTTGTTGGTCATCAGCGCGGCGTGAATTACCGCAAATATGAGACCGGAAAGCTGCGTCCCGACCGTCAGCCGGGTTTCCTTACGCCCACCGGTCGTGTTGAGCTGTGGTCAACGGCCTATGCCCACTATGGCGAAGATCCGCTACCCTATTATATGGAGCCTGCGTTTAGTCCCGCCACCGATGAGGATCTTGCTAAGAAGTACCCCTACATCCTGACGACGGGTGCCCGCAACTATGCTTCCTTCCACGCCGAGCATCGCCAAATTCCGGTGCTACGTGAGCTGCATCCTGATCCTATCATCGAGATCAATCCTGCCGATGCTGAAAAGGAAGGCATCGCTAACGGTCAGTGGGTTGAGATTAAAAACGACTTCGGTCGCGCCAAGTTCAAGGCCGTCGTATCTCCTATTGTGAAGAAGGGCGTTGTCCAGGCTGATCATGGCTGCTGGTTCCCCGAGCGTCCGGGGGATGATGATTCGCGTGATCAGATCATCCCTGTTGGAGAAATCCTGCGCGACGGTGAGCTTGAATTCGAGATGAACGGCACCGTCATCAAAAACGGCTATGTGGTCAGCGACCATGCTGAAGAGAAGGGTCTGTACGGTCTGTGGCAGTCCAACGTCAACGACCTAGTGTCAAATCATTACAACTCCAAGCTTGGTTATGGCGGCCCCTACAAGTGCAACTGCTGCTCTATCACGCCGCTCAAAGAGAGCTATGACACGGATATGAATCTGGTTAACGAGAAGTTCGGGGAGTTGGTGTAACCATGGCCAATTACGCATTGTTGATTGACTACGAGTACTGCTCTGGCTGCGAGAGCTGTGTTGTTGCCTGCAAGGAAGAGCACGACTTTCCTATTGGCAAGTGGGGCATCCGCGTTTTGGATGAAGGTCCCTGGCAAAAAGGCGACTCCGATGCCGGCGGCAAGGAGAATTTCAACTGGAACAAGATTCCGGTGCCGACTGATTTGTGCGACCTGTGCGCCGATCGTTTTGCTGCAGGCAAGAAACCCACCTGTGTACATCACTGCTTAAGCGACTGCATGCGTTTCGGCACCATTGAGGAAATGGCTGCCGAGCTGTCGAAGAAACCCAAGCAGGTTCTCTGGGTTCCCTGCGACAAGCTCTAGACGAGGCTGGTCGGAGAGGGGAAAACGGTTCGGAGGCGACATGCCTCCGAACCGCCTGTTTTTGAGAGGGAAGGAGGGCATCGCGCAATGTGCTATTGCTGCACGCTGTGCAACCGCTGTGGGCGCGCAGATCAAATGAAGAATAAGCTTGGCAAGCGCACCTGCCCGAAATGCGGCACGCTCGTGAACAATAACGACATCCGCATCTGTCCCGAATGCGGCGCTCAGCTGCCGCCACCCTTTCCACCTCTTCCCGGCAGGTCATAACAAGCATCAGAGGCAGAGGCAAAGGGCCCCAGTAGAGGCAGAGGCAGAGGGCCCCAGTAGAGGCAGGGGCAAAGGGCCCTCAGGGTGTTGCTGGGGCTGCACCGAGGGGTCTTTTCCCAGGGCAAGCATGATGGGAGGTCACATGAAGATCAAAGATAAAACCGTGTTGAAGAACTTTGGATCCTGCGGATTCGGAGGGGCTTCCAACACCGCATGCGTCGATGTCATGGACGGAAAGGTGATTCGCACCCGTCCTTTGCACTACGATGAGATTTACACGCCCGAAGAACTGAATGAGTGGAGTTTCGAGGTGCGCGGGCATAGCTTCAAGCCCGGAATGAAAACGCTCCTTCCGCCGCTCACCTTCGGGTACAAGAAGCGCTGCTATTCCCCCAATCGCGTACCGTATCCTCTGAAACGTGTGGACTGGGATCCCAACGGTGAGCGCAACACCCGAAACCGCGGTGTTAGCGGTTACGAGCGTATCTCTTGGGATACGGCAACCGACATCATTGCCGCCGAGATTGAACGTATCGGGCGGGTGTACGGCCGCCGCTCCATCCTTATCCAGGGTGAAGGCCATGGAGAGACCAAAGTTGTCAGCGGTGCCCACGGCTGCAACTCACTTATGCTGGACAACTGCGGCGACGCTCCGCGCGACTATTTGATTCAGGCGCGCCAACCCGATAGCTGGGAGGGTTGGTACTGGGGTGCGAAGCACGTGTGGGGCTGCGAGACCCACGGCCAGCAGAATCCGCAGGATACCGTTATCAAAGACATCAGCGAAAATGGCGATGCGGTGTTGTTCTGGGGCGCCGACCCCGAGACCACTCCTTGGGGCTGGGGTGGTTTGCAGCCGAGCCGTATCTGCTATTGGTTCAACGAAATCGGCGTGAAGTCCATCCATATTTCCCCTGATGTGAACTATACGAATGCGGTGCATGCGGACAAGTGGATTCCCGTGCTGCCCAACACTGATGCGGCGCTGCAGCTGGCCATTATCTACGTGTGGATGACGGAGGGCCTCTACGACAAGGATTACGTGGCAACGCACGTCGAGGGCTTCGACTGGCTTGAGTACTACGTGCTGGGGAAAGAGGACGGCATTCCCAAAACGCCGAAGTGGGCCCAGGAGAAATGCGGCGTTCCTTCTTATCGCATCAAGGCGTTCGCACGTTACTGGGGTTCGCATCGTGTGTCTATCGCGCACTGCAACGGTGGCGGCTTCATCCGTGGTGCGTACGCCCATGAGCCTGCGCGTTTGGAAGTCTGCTTGTTGGGCATGCAGGGTCTGGGCAAACCGGGCGTCAACCAGTTCAAGTTCATTGAATGGGTGCTTCAGGGCATCAACCCCTTGCCGCCGAGCGAGATCTACCCCACGCTTATGAGCGTATATCACGGTTGGCGCATGACGGCACCCGAGCACTTCGTTCCCAAGACCATGACGCCCGATGCTATCCTGGGCGGCTATACGCACGAAAACCCCCTGACATGGTTCGGCCACGTTGTGTGCTATATGAAGCGTGAGGATCAGTTCCTGGAGTTTCAATACCCCGAAGAAGGCGCACATCCCATGCATATGATTTGGAGTGATACCCCCTGTTGGGAGACGTGTTGGAACGGTGGCAACTCCTATCAAGATGCGGTGCGTGACGAAAGCATCGAGTTCTACCTGGTGCAGCATCCCTGGATGGAAAACGACACCCTCATGGCGGACATAATCCTGCCCGTTTCCACGCTGTTTGAGCTTTCGGACATTCAAGCCGACATCTTCTCGGGTCAGTGGAACAAGGTGATTTACGAGGAGCAGGCTATCGATCATGTAGGTGAGTCGCTTTCCGACTACGAGTGCTGTATCGAGATTGCCCGTAAGCTAGAGAAATATGGCGGCGACTACGCGGGTCTGGTGGAGAAGTTCACGAACGGCCGCACCATCGAGGAAGATATCGAGTATGGCTATCTGCATGCGGAAATTCCGCTCGATGAGTATCCTTTTGAGCTGCTCAAAGAGCAGAAATACGTGATGTTCCCCACGAAGAAGGACTGGGACAAAGGCCCCGTTGGCTTCGAACTCTTCTACAAGGACCCCGAACGTTATCCGTTGAGGACTCCTTCGGGTAAGCTGGAGTTCTACTCTCTTGGTCTGGCTGAGCATTTCCCCGACGATAAGATTCGTGCGCCCTGGCCGCACTGGATTGAGGAAGGTGATGGGCATGAGGAGCGCATTTCCTCTGCGCGCGCGAAGGAATACCCCTACCTGCTGGTTTCGAATCACCCCCGCTGGCGTGTGCATGCGCAGCATGATGATATTCCTTGGACGCGTGAGATTCACACGTGCAAGGTGAAAGGCCCTGATGGCTATGGGTATGAGCCCATCTGGGTGAACCCTATTGATGCCGAGAAGCTCGGTCTGGTAGACGGCGATATTGCCAAGCTGCACAACGAACGTGGTGCGGTATTGGGTGGCATCATCGTGACCGAGCGCATTATGCCGGGTGCGCTGTATCAGGACCACGGCGCCCGCACCGATGTTCTCGCATTCGGCGTTGGCGGTCTTGACCGTGGAGGTGCCAACAACCTTATCTGTCCGACGGCCACGACGTCGAAAAACGCTGCCGGCGAAGTCACCAACGGCTTTTTGGTGGGCATCGAGAAAGTTGACGTGTTCGAGCTGGCTCAGCAATATCCAGAAGCGTTCGCTCGTGACTACGATCCAGCGGTCGGCTTGGTCGCTTCGGCGCGCATTGTGAAGGGAGATGAGTAATCGTGGGCAAGGTATTTCTGGTTGACGTTGCGAAATGCAACGGTTGCTACAGTTGTCAGATTGTCTGCAAAGATGAACACTGTGGTAATGACTGGCGTCCCTATGCTGCTCCCCAACCTGATATTGGCCAGTTTTGGCTGCGTATGGACGAGAAGACGCGCGGTCAGGTGCCGTGGGTGAAGGTTGCCTATAAGCCGGTGATGTGCGCTCATTGCGATGATGCTCCGTGTGCGACGGCCTGTCCGAACGGTGCTTATCATCGCCGCGCGGATGGGCTTTTGCTTATCGATCCCGATACTTGTGTGGGTTGTGGTGCGTGTGCCAAGGCATGCCCGCAGGGTCTCATCTATATGAATGCCGATTTGAACATTGCGCAGAAGTGCACGGGGTGCGCTCATCTTTTGGACAATGGCTGGGATGTGCCACGCTGTGTCGATGCATGTTCGCACGATGTTATCCGCTTTGTGGATGAAGAGGAAGCGGGTGCTTTCATCGCGGAGGCTGAGGTGTTGCCCGAAGTGGCCGATTTGCATCCACGCGTGTACTACAAGAGTCTGCCGAAGCGCTTCATTGCAGGTTCCGTTGTTGACCTGGTTGAAGATGAGCTGCTTATCGGCGTTCCCGTTACCGTCAAGGGCGCTGCGGGTTTTGAAGCGAGCCAGGAAACCGATGAGTTCGGTGACTTCATGTTTGAGGGCATTGGCGCTGATGTGTACCGCGTTTGTATCGAGCCTGCGGGTTATGCACCCGTTGAGCTTACGGTCGATGTGACCGAGATCGATCGTTCGGTCGGTGACATCGAGGTGAAAAAAGCGTAAGCGAGTACGTTCGGTGTTCAAAGAGGGGTGGGTAGTGCGGTACAATCGGTGCTACCTACCCATAGGTAAGCATCCTTTTCGTTTGTAGCGTAAGCGAGAGGTGCCTGCAATACGTCGGGGCGCATTGAGCAGGGGAAGAGCGCTTAGTGCGGAAAGAACGCGCGGCAGAGAAAAACGCCCGGCGTGCGAACGAAACGAAAAAGGCCAAGGAGGCATGCACAGTATGAGAACAGCACTCGACGATATCGTGATAACTGACGGCAATCGTGAGGCATACGAGACCATCTTGGCGCTTACGCAGGATCATGATGAGCCGGTAAAGATGTTCGTATACGGACCGATTGGCGCGGGCAAATCGACAATCGTTCAAGCGCGTGGTCGTACCAAGGACATGCTGTCAAAACGTAAGGTGATGTTTTGCAATGCAGCTGAGCTTGTTTTAGCGGTTACACTTGAAGAGGTAAGCGACGAATATCTTGAAAAGGTGGGGAGTGCCGATGTGCTGCTCATCGATGGGTTTGAGGATTTCTTCAAGAATCTTCCAACGGGCCCTCTGTTGTGCCGCTTGCTCATTACCGAGCGCAACAAACATGGTTTCGATACGGTGTTGTTCTCCGACCTGCCGCTTTCAGAATTCGATTTGAGTGCCCTTGAAGGTGTGCTGGATGACTTTGTGCAGGTGAGCGTCGAGCCGCTCGATGCGGATGGCTTCGTTCTTCTTGCGCACAACGTTCAGGCAACGCTGCGTGAGGGCAAGGAGGATACGGCTCCCCTGTTGGCGGATGATGCGCTCGAATACCTTGCACGCGACTATGCGGAGAAGGGTGATGACATCCGTAACGCGTTGCGCTACTTGATTGCGGTGGCAGGGTTTGAGGATGGCACAGTTATCGACCTAGCGACGGTGAAAGAAGCGATTCCGTCCCGCTCTCGTTGATGTGCGAAGAAGTGCGCTTTTCTTAGCGTTGTGCTGCAGGTTCGACGGCGAGAGTTTCCGTTGAGGGCTCTCGCCGATAAAAAGCAATAGGGGCGTCTTCCCGCTTTGTACCATGCTTGATGCTAACTTTCCAGCGAAAGTGCTGTTCGAGGCGGTTTCCCGCCTTCGGATTCGGGCTTTTTGCGTGCCTATTTGTCAAACAGCGCATTGGCGACGGCGCTGACCAGACTGATGATGATGCTGCACAAAAAGGCGCTGCCGAAGCTGGCGATTTCCAAGCTGACGCCAAAAAGCCCTCCCGAAAGGGAAGAGGCCACGTACAGCATGATGGTATTGATCAAGAGATAGAAAATACCCAGCGTCATAAAGGTAATAGGCAGGCTGATGACTTTGAAAATGGGCTTGACAACGGTATCGACGAAGGCAAGTACCAGGGCGAAAACAGCCAAAGCGGCCCATCCGGATCCACCTACCAGGGAAACGCCGGCGACTAAATGAAGGGCCACTGCGGCAGCGATGGCGGTAACAACCCAACGAATGATAAATCTCACAACTGCTCCTATCTGTTGCTTCAGGAAAAACTATACAACAGCTGTGTTTTGTGTGCGAGAATGATGTGACGCTGTGAGCGAATCGTTATCGAATTGAAATAGAGGTTGAATACCATGCCGCGTGACATTTCAGCAAAGAAGCCCCACAAGACCAGTCGACCGCCCAAAGCGGAGCGTGATACCAAGCGGGTGGCAAAGAAGGCTGCAGCTTCTGCGGGAGCTCGCGACATCGCGGCCCGTCTAGCAGCTCAGTTGGATGGTCCGGGCGGCTTCGATAGGGGC
Organism: uncultured Eggerthellaceae bacterium; assembly: GCA_964346845.1. Lineage (GTDB taxonomy): Bacteria > Actinomycetota > Coriobacteriia > Coriobacteriales > Eggerthellaceae > CAKUOV01. Next base: position 7,457 of record CAYFWL010000077.1, read on the forward strand.
GGAAAGGGCGGGAAAAAGCACGCGAGCAAACATGCTGATGGGGCTCGCGAAGTGGCGCGCAGTGGGATGCGTGACGTACGCGAGACTCGCAACGGGAAGGGGGTTTCTGCTGGCAGAAAGACTTCCAAGCCTGATACGAAAGGCGCAGAGAAAACCTCCACAAAGCCTGCGCCAAGGTCTGCGGCGAGACCCGCTTCAAGCAAACCCTCGGCTAAACCTGCTACGAGACCCGCTTCGGCTAAACCTTCGGGGAAGCCCGCAGCAAGACTTACCGACAAGCCTGCGTCAAAATTCGTACCAAGATCTGCAGGTGCAGGAAGGCCTGCCACGAGACCCACTTCGGAACGTGCCTCTGCTACAAAAGCTCATCCGACAGCCGTGAAGTCTGCCGCGAAACCAACCGCGAGGTTGACTGCCAGACCTGCGGCCAAATCCTCCACCAAAGCTGCAGCTACGTCTGCAACGAGGTCTCCCGGCAAGAAGGTTCCCGCAAAAAAGACAGCTGGCTCCAAACCTGTCTCGAAGAAACGTGCTGAAAAACCGGGACCTGCCGCTGCGACCCAAGTCCCTCAATCAAAGAAATCTCCCTGTAAAGTTGATACCCTCTGCGGCGGGTGCAAGACCATCTCCCTTCCTTATGATCATCAGCTGCTCCTGAAAAACGCACGCATTGCCGAGCTCTTCGAAGGCTTGGATTGCGATTTCGAGCTGAGACCTATCTTGGGTATGGAGAACCCCTTCCACTATCGAAACAAGATTATCAGCCCCTTTGCACCCGGTAGAAAGATTAAGCGTCTCGAAGGGGAAGAGGTAAAAGGCAAGAAGCGCAGCGGTCGTGGCTTACGTCGTGAGATTCTTACGGGCATGTATGAGCAGGGAACGCATAAGCTGGTGCCCACCAATGAGTGTCTCATCGAAAATGCCGTGGGCCAGCAGGTGGTTTCCGCAGTGAAAGCCATCATGGAGAAGCACGCAATCGAGCCCTATGACGAAGATACGGGCGAGGGTTTCATGCGTCATGTGGTGGTGCGCGTAGGGCATCAAAGTGGGGAAGTGCTGGTCACGCTGGTGACCAATGGAGATGAGTTTTTGGCAGGAAGGTCTTTCGCCAAGGAGCTTATTGCGCGGGTCCCTGCGGTGACGACGGTGGTACAGAACGTGAACACCCGCTCGACTAACGTGATTCTGGGCGAAAAGGAGACGGTGCTTTACGGTCCTGGCTTCATTTTGGATACCTTGTGCGGTTTGAGCTTCCGTATCTCTTCTTCTTCGTTTTTCCAGGTCAATGCTATGCAGACCGAAGTTCTCTACCTTGCGGCAATCGCGTTGGCGGATCTTACGGGAAGCGAAACCGTTATCGATGCCTACTGCGGCACCGGCACGATTGGTTTGGTGGCGGCATCTCAGGGCGCTGCCCGCGTCATTGGTGTCGAAAGCGTTGAGGCGGCTGTGTGTGATGCACGTGAGAATGCTTG
>CAYFWL010000078.1:0-733 GCA_964346845.1 uncultured Eggerthellaceae bacterium
AACGACCGGAAAGAACACCCGCACGCGCATCAGCCAGAATATTGCCCCAGGTAGGAGTCGGCTCGGGAATACCCGCACTGATGAAGGCCAGAGAGGCTTCGAACACGATGGCATCGGCTACGCACACCACCGTAAAGACCATGATGGGCGCCAAACAGTTGCGCATGACATGCTTGGTCAAAATCCAGGGGGCGTTGGCGCCCGAGACAACGGCAGCGCGCACATAGTCCTGACCGTACTCACTGATGATGTTCGCACGCACCACGCGGGCAATCTGGGGAGCATACAGAATAGCGATAGCGACAATCAACGAAGGGATAGAGGGTCCCATAACGACAACGACCGTCGCCGCCAGAGCGATACCCGGAAAGGACATGATGATGTCCATGATGCGCATGATAACTTCGGAAATCCAGACGCGCGTAACCGCCGCAACGGCACCGATGATAGCCCCTACCACTAAGGCCAGCGCGGTAGATCCCAGGCCGATGACCAGGGAATAACGGGCACCGTACATAATACGAGACAAAACATCGCGTCCCTTATCGTCGGTACCAAAGAGGAATTCAGAGCTCGGTGCAGTACGTGCCGTGTAGATTTTCAGAGGGTCATACGGGGCAATGAAATTCGCCGTGATAGCCATCAGGATGATCAGAATAAGCACGATCAGAGAAATCTTACCTAAAGGACTCATGGCCCTGAGGCGGTGGAAGCTAATCTTCTTCCCCGCATT
>CAYFWL010000078.1:743-8787 GCA_964346845.1 uncultured Eggerthellaceae bacterium
GTTTTTTTACGGAAGGCAGCCATGCTACACCGTCCTAATTCGTGGATCGATCAGGATATACAGCATGTCAACGATGATGTTGATGACAATGAAGAAGAAGGCGACCACCAAAACGACCCCCTGAATGAGGGTGATATAGTTGGCCTGGATACCCTGCAGAATAGCCATGCCCATACCTGGTAGATTAAAGATGACCTCGATAACCACGGCACCACCGATCAGGTGGGCAATACGCAAACCCAAGACCGTAACGGGGCTGATCAGGGCATTGCGGAGGACGTTTTTGGCAATAACAGTACGTTTGGGAATACCGGCGCCGATAGCGGTGCGCACATAGCCTTTGTCCAACTCCTCAACCATGGAGGTGCGGATGATGCGGGTCATCTGACCGATAACGGGAACGGCCAGAGAAATAGCGGGCAGCGCCATACGCGCACACCAGCCAGCGGGATCTTGAAAGAAGTCAGGCAGATTGCCGGAAACAGGCAAAATGCCCATAAAGGCCAGAATCAGCAGGACAGCCAACCAGAAAGACGGCATGGATAAGCTGGCAATAGAGAAAACGCGAATAATCTGATCAGGCCACTTATCGCGGTACACCGCAGAGATAACGCCCAGGACAAAGGAGAAGACCAAAGCAATGATCAAACCGGCGAAGGTCAGCTCCAGGGTAACGGGCAAAGCCTGGCCAATCTTATCGATGACCGGCGCCTTGGTCGCGCCATACACCCCCAAATCTCCTTGAAGCAGATTTCCCATATAGGTGAAATATTGAACGACGATGGGATCATTCAGGCCGTTTTCGTTACGATACGCCTCAACCTGCTCAATGGTTGCATTTTCGCCCAGAACAGAATATGCCTGGTCAATGGGGGATAACGACGTGATGAAGAAAACGAGCAGCGTGACGCCGATAACCATGATAGGCAATGCAATCAGACGACGCCCAATAAGCCTTACCAGATTATTCACCCCTCCTCCTTTCAGACGACAAAGCGGCAAAACGTCGCTTTTCCACAATGCCGCCCCACGGAGGCATCTGACAGGAACCCCTTCAATAGCGCTCCTGTCAGATGTCTTTTCAAGGACGGAAGGGGCTTTTCGGGCCCCGAAAAAATAAGGGGGAGACAATGCCCGCAAAGGCACGATCTCCCCCACCCGAGTTATACGTTAAAAGCGCACATTCCTAAAACAACCAACGCCTACTTGGCTGCGTCAGCATCTAAGAAATACAGACCCGTTGTCGAAACCGGCTTGAAGCCCTGAACCTTCTCCGGCCACCAGGCAGTGGTGACGGACTTGTGCATCAGGGGATACAGCGGCACTTCTTCGGCGATAAGGTCGTAGCACTTATTCCAAGCTTGCTGCTGGGCATCGCCCGTGGCCTCGCGTGCTTCCTGCAGGTAGGACTGCATTTCGGCAAACTTGGGATCGCTTGCCCAGAAGGTGCGGCTATTGGTCCAGATATTGTCACCGTACCACCAGGTCAAAAGCAAATCGGGATCTTTGCCGAAACAGGAAGGATCACCCGGGGTCAAAAGCACATCATAGGTCGCCTCAGCGGGATCGTTCATGGTTGCCCAGTTGACTTCCGTCACATTCAGCTTGACGGCATTGTCACCCAGGATGGCGTCCCAGCTCTCCTTGATCTGGGGCGCAAGATCCTTGGGCCAACGATCGTTTACCATAAGCTCAAACTTCAGGTTGTCAACGCCCGCCTCCATCAAGAGCGCCTTCGCCTTTTCAGGATCGTACGTATAGATGGTAGAGGCCTCATGGAAGCCCACAAAATCTTCGGGAAGGAAGCTCTTCAGCGGCTTTGCCATGCCTGCCATCTGGTTGGCAATAAGCTTGTCCATGTCGATAGCATAGAACAGGGCTTGACGAACGCGCTTGTCGTTAAAGGGAGCTTTGCTCGTATTGAACTGCAGGAAGCACAGCGCAAAGGAATCCAAGGTCTCAACGGTCGCACCGGCACCCTTAATCATGTCGATATTGGTGGCAGGCACGTTTTCCATCGCGCACGAGGTCTTCGCGGTGAAGGAAGTGGTACGCGTGGTGTCGTCGTTCAGGATATCCCAATGCATCTTAGTTGCCTTGGGCTTCTTTGAGCCGTTGTACTTGTCGTTGACTTCAAACTCAACGGTGCCGCCCTTGTCGTAGTTGCAGGAGCCGATTTTCCAAGGACCCGAGGTGGGGAAAATGCCCTTGTCCAGGTCGGCCTGGGGAGTCGCTGCGGGGAATACACGGCACAGGGCCAAACGCTGCTTCAGCAAACCCTCTGCGGGGTAGTTCAGAATAAGCTTGACGCCCTTATCGGTGGTCTGAACTTCGTTGATGAAGCCGAGGAAGGCAGCATACGTAGTGTTTTCCATTTCCACATCGATAGCATTTTTCACATCATCGGGGGTAACAGCGGAGCCGTCATAGTACACCGCACCGTCACGCAGGTTGATGTCGAACTCGGTGTCGGAAATTTTCTGGGGATCGCCCGCAGCCAGCGCTGCATAAGGAGCGTTGCCGTTTGCGTAGTCAAGATCGTACAAGGCCTCGCAGCAATGACAGTAAGCCGCCATGACAGCAGCGGCGCTCACACCAACGGGAGTGTAGGCATTGGAAGTAGCATAAGCGATAGCCGCATTGATGGTGCCACCGCCCGTGAAGGCGGGGGCAGACGCAGATGCAGAAGCGCTGCTCTTGCCGTTCGAAGAACCACAAGCAGAGAGACCGGCGACAATCGCACCCGCAGAGACCAGAGAACCCGCAAGGAACGTACGCCTAGAGACCTGAGTTTTCTCCTCCATTGAAACTCCTTTGGATGCAGGGGCATCGCGAACGATACCCGGACTGAAACACTCGTAGACACGTAGTGTTTTTAACGATTAGAATTATGAAGGACTTAGGCGCGGTATTCAATGGCTGAACAGATTTATCAGGAAGCAAATGAGAGATTATCTCTACTTTCAGTGCTTTTGTGTACCGTGCACCCATAATAATCAGGCGACCGCTGTCAATAAGGGCGGGGGCGGCGACCGCCGTTGATGGTGACGAAGGATGAGCATGCTCGCTCCTACCCCGATGACAACGCAGGGCGGGGACGGCGACCGCCGTTGATAGGGACGAAGGAGCGACCGCTATTGATACGAATGCGATAGTGTCAGCCGCCATCGATGCACCGTTGCTACAGCCTGTAGTGCGCTGGCAACGGCACGCCACTTGCGTGCGAAGCGAAAACACCGAAAGGGGCACAGATATGCAGACGTCGGTAATCGTGGTGGGATCAGGCATAGCGGGTACCTGCGCCGCCCTTTCTGCAGCTCACGCCCTAGGTGATACAGGAAGCGTTGCCCTCACCAGCAAGGGACCCCTGTTCTCAGGGTCCAGTTTTTTCGAGGGAACCTGGGGTCTAGGACTCATCGGACCCGACGGCGCAGGCGATGAAGATGACCTGGCCGAGACCATTATGCAGGTAGGGTGCGGCGCAGCAGACCCGAAACTTGTGCGCAGCTTTGTAGCGGGCATCGCCCCTGCCGTCCAGCAGCTCGAAGCGTGGGGCATCCCCTTAAAGCAAGCCAGCAAAGACGCTTTCTACCAGCGGGAATACATCCCTTGCTTCGATCACAAGCACCGCACCTGGCGGGGTATTGAACGGAAGCCCTACGTGACCGCGATGGGAGCGCGCCTGGCTGAGTCCGCCGTTCGCGTGTTCGAAGGCTGGGAGCTCTTAGACATTGACCCTTCCACCCGCACGGCTGTTTTCTACGATGCTTGCTCAGGGTGCTTTGCACAGATAGGCTACGGTGCTTTGGTGCTGTGCACGGGTGGTGCAGGTTCACTCTTCTCGCGCCACCTGACCCGCGATGACTGCCGTGCCACCGTGCAGGGCTTGGCAGCGAACATTGGCTGTCAGCTGACCAACATGGCTTTCATGCAGTTTATGCCCGGCATAGTAAGTCCTGTTCAAGATGTTGTTTTTAACGAAAGAACCTTCCGCTTTAAAACACTACCGCGTTGGGTAACGGAAAAACTGGGTGGCCCAGAAGAAACGGAGCACTTGCTTGATATGCGCAGCGGATACGGTCCTTTCACTTGTCGGCTGGAGTCTTGCGCTATCGACCTCGCCCTCCACGAAGCGGGCCCGGAGGGACTTGCCCTGGCTCCTCGGCTAAAAGGAGAGGCAGAACCGCCTGAATTTGTGCAGACCTACCAACAGTGGCTGCAAAGGGCGACAGGAATAGGTCCCGATGACACGCTGCGCGTAGCCCTATATGCCCATGCAAGCAACGGCGGACTGCGTATTGACCAGCAGGGACGTACCTCAGTACCGGGTATTTTCGCCGCAGGCGAATGCACGGGGGGTATGCATGGAGCAGATCGGCTGGGCGGTCTTTCCAGTCCAAACGGGCTGGTGTTCGGTATGCGGGCAGGCAGGAATGCAGCTCAATTCGCTCAAGAAAATGCACCTCTGGACACCGCAGCAGACCACCCCGCCTGGGACTACCCCGCCTGGACACACCTCGCGTCACCCTTGGTTGAACGAGTTGAAGCGCAGCTTAGCCGAATCGTAGATGAATCCTGCATGGTTGTTCGCAAAAGGACACGGGTGGAAAACGCATTGAAACAGGTGGACGAGCTCAGGGAGCGTCTTACAGAAAGCTCGACAACCATCGGCGACAAGCTTCGAATCGACACAGAAAGCGCCTCTCAACCTGCTCGTGCAGGAAGTATCCCCCGCGCATCCATCGCTTTGGCTGCTTCGCGCACGGGGCGCTGCAACACAGCTGCCACCTCAGTCGTCGCCGCCACGCGTACCGCACAGCTGCGCCTCATGACGGCTCATGCCATGATTTCTTCAATTCTCGCGCAAAAGGAAAGCCGTGGGTCTCACTACTGGGACGAACCTGAATAGCAGAGGAGATCCGGAAACAAACGTTATTTCTCGATCCCCAGCTCACAGACTGCAGCCCAGCTGCAACTTCCCGCACCCCAGCCCAGCCCGCACCCCGCAGACTGCAGCCCAGCTGCAGCTCCCAGCTCCTAGTTCCCGCTCCCCTTTCAGAACCCAGAGTCCGCAGCCTCCATCTCCCAACTGAGGGCAGCTTGCTCGCCTTGCCCACTTAGAAGCCGGAAACGTGAGCGACCACCACGGCCAGCAGAGCAGCGCTCGCCACACCTGCATACAAAGCAAAGCTCCGTTCACGCTTCTCTCGGTAAGCACCCCAACACAAACCGGTAAAAGCAGCCAGAACAAGCGCTGTCGAAGCGGTAATGCTTCTGCCATTAACCAGGTCAAACAGTAAAAGAACCAGCCAGACAACCATGATTAACGCCATCATAGTGATGGCGGGTCGAATCCGTGCGCCCTCTTCCCTCTTCAGCCCACTGGCTTCGTGGCGAACATTCCGCAACTCCTCCAAGCGCTCTTTTTCACCGTACATAGCTGGCCTTTCCCCACGCGCCCGCGCACCATCCCTCATCGTGAAATCATACAGCTCTCGAAGCCGCCCTCGCAGCAATCGGACGTGGCGCGGCGCCTATTTTTCCCAATCCTGCTTTTCTATCTGCCGACGCACTTCCCTGAGCACTTCCGCGCAACACTCAAGCTCGCGCTCCTTGGCGCCCTCACGAGAAACAAAAGCGCTCACTGGATAGCCCGTATCCACATCGCTCAGCGGGAAAAAATCGATGATGCTATCGTAAATAACCTTGTTGTGCTCAGATGAGAAGCCTACAAAGCCATCAAAAGTACGCGCAACGGCGCTGTCGATATCACGATAAAACTCCACATTGCCGTCACGGATATCCGGCGGCAAAAAACCCTGGAAGAAGGCGGCCATGGGACCATACGCCTTACGCTCGGGCAGCAGCAGCGGATAACCCTTCAGCGCACTCAGAGAAAGCTTCCCCTCTACAACATGCTCGCAGAGAGGATGCCCCTTTGCCGCAATCACATCAAAGCGATCACGATACAGCTCAATCACCTCGTAATCCTGATGGAGTTCGGGGAAAAAATCCATGGCAATCACGATATCGGTCGTTTTGGTCTCCAGAAAATGCTCCATCTGGAAAAATTCAATGCACTGAAGGGACACGTGAATATCGGGGTGCTTTTGATGCATGGTGCGCAAAAAAAGGGGAAGAACCCTTTGGGAGGCACCGCGTAAATAGCACACATACACGGTAGCACTGTAGCCTTTTTTCGCCGCAAGAAGACTCAACACGGCACTATCGTATTTCTTCACGATGTCCATGGCATCTTTCTTAAACGCCTCACCGTAAAAGGTCAGGGTAACTCCATGGGAACTCCGGTTGAACAGCTTTACCTGCAGCTCCTCTTCCATAGCAGCGATATGTTTGCTCAGGACCGATTGACTTTCGTAAAAATGGCGCGCTGTTTCACTAAAATTGAGAGAATCAGCCAGAAAGACAAACTCCCGCAAATGGTCAAGATTCATGGGTAGCACCGTCCCTCGGTTCTCCGTTTTGTCTTTCGGCAGAAGATCTTTCCAAAAAAACCTTATCGTGCGGCATTATAGGAAAGCAGGAAAGCTGCCGTCAAATCACGCCCAATCACACACAGAGAGACGACCGCTATTTCGCACCCTCTCCCTCTCAGCGCTCCTCTGGCCATCTCACGAAAATCGCATAAGGCCCGACCTTCTGTGCGCTGCCCAAGCTCACCAAAACACGCAAGGCCCGACCCCTGCGCTGCCCAAGCTCACCTCGCGAAGATCGTGCAAAGGGCCAACACCCCCTGCCCCGCCTTACCCGCCTGGCCTGTCTGGTCCGCACTACCTGCCTGCCTGGACTGCCCGCCCTACCCGTCCGGTCCGCCCTACCCGTCCGGTCCGCCCGACCCGTCCGGTCCGCCTACCCCACCCAGCCTGCCTGGACTGCCTGCCTGCCCTGCCTGCCTGGACTGCCCGCCTGGACTGCCCGCCTTCTGCGCCCATCGGTGCAGCGAGCGCACGGGGATTATCGCGATTTCCGGGGATTTTCCGCCAAAAAGCCGATTTGACAGAAAATCGAGAGCCCCGTCTTGCCAAAGCAAGGGGCGAAACGGCGCAAAGCACGCTCAAAGGACCCCTCCCGAGGGGCTTTTTCGCCAACAAAGCATGGGATCACGGCGGATTCTTCTGTCAAATCGGCTTTTTGGCGGAAACGACCGGGTTTTCGCGAAAACCCGGTCGAGCCTTTGGGGAGGAGCGCCCCGCGCGGGCCCCAAAAGACCCGGCCCCTTCAAGAGCATCCCCGTTTATGACAAATGACCTGTCCCCTTGTCATAAACGGGGATGCGCAAACGCATGCACAAAAAAGTTCCCCTCGACAAGATGCGAGGGGAACCCAGAAGAGAGCGATATTGCGTGTGGGCGAATTATGCAACCAGAGGCAGACCCATCATGCCACCGACGAAGTAGACAACCAGAACCTCGACGACAACATAGGCAATCGAGCACAGCCAGCCCGCCTTGGTAAGTTCGCCAGACGTGTAGTAGCCTTCCGCGAAGGAGACCAGCATGGGCGGATTCAAGGGCAAGAGGAACGATCCTGCCGTGATGGAACCCATGAGCATGGCAAACATAGCGGGAGAAGCACCGGCAGCGACCAGGTATCCCATAACAGCGGGGACGAACAGGGCGCACAGAGCAGGGGCCGCAGGCACAAAGGTGTGCACGATGTATGCCAGAGCGGTGAAGACCAAAAGGCCAGCCAGAACAGGCAGGTTCATAACACCGGTAGCCAGCAACGCATTAACCAGGTAGGCAGCAGCACCGGTAGAAGCACAGGCACCCGCGATGGACATAACGCCGGCAACCATCAAAACAACACCCCAACCAACGGTATCCTGGAAATCCTTCCACGTGACCAGCTCCAAGCCGGGGCAGAAAGCAATAGCCAGCATAACCATGACAACGTTGACGTTGGACAGAACGGGAACCCACGTACCCGCGATGAAACCAGCAACCAAGACGATCATGTAGATCAGAGACAGGATGTCCTTCTTGGACAGAGGGGTCTTCTCACCCGTACCCTTGACCAAAGC
>CAYFWL010000079.1:0-1078 GCA_964346845.1 uncultured Eggerthellaceae bacterium
AGCAATGATGCAGCCCATACGATACGAAATATTTCTGCCTACAAACAAGCCTACGACCAGACCAGCGATACACGAGGTTGCATTGCCGATTGCGCCAACCCAGGATGCCTCGGCCGGTGCTACGCCAAACGCATCGGGCATCAGCTGATAGGTGGTTGCCACAGCGCCGAAATCAGGGGCAAAAAAGAACATGAGCATAACGGTGGCAACAATCCCCCATTGTTTGCCGGTAAGCTTGACCTTTGGCTTCGCTACTCTCTCCACCTTGATCCCCTCTTTCAAAATAGACGTTCGATGCTACACCTCTCAATGCTACGATTGATAGACTTCGCGCCCGTATTTCCGAACCTCGTCCATCAGCCACGCCATCTTCTGCTTGTTCTCGTCGGTGTCCATAATGATGCCACCATCCCAGAAAATCAGACCTCCCTCAGAACCGTACGTGTCGATAGCGGTTCGGACGGATTCGCGCACAACTTCCTCAGATGCACCGGCTTCAAACCCGGGGCCTTTCCGATCCCAGCCGCCTGTCATGGCAAGACGACCCTTGTATTTTGCCAAGCGCGCAATAAGATCGTCGTTCGGCATAGGAAGCTGACAGATGTCGAATCCCGCTTCAACCTCTTTGTCGATAACCCACTGGCAGTCGCCGCAGCAGTGGAATTCTGCGAGAGCACCCTGCTCGTGAATAGCATCGGCAATGCGCTTGAAATTATCCGCAAAAATCTCGTCGTAAATTTCCTCGGAGATGAACGGTCCCGTACCCGAAGCCACGTCGTCACCTGAGTAAATGATGTCCGGATGGAAGTATGTGCCCAGATAGCCAATATATTCGCAGATGAAATCGGTAACGGCATCAACAAGCGCCTTATACTCCTCGGGTTCCTCCAGCATGGCAACCATGCCTTCCACCCATCCCATCATATTGATGGGAACCAGGAAAGGCCCGTTGCTGTTAGCCATACAGATAACGGCCTTTTCGGGATCGAAGGGAAACATCGGATTTTCATGGAACTCTTTAACTTTTTGATCCCAATCGATAGCAGAAAGATCGGGCCACTTGATGATATCTCGCCAT
>CAYFWL010000079.1:1088-1950 GCA_964346845.1 uncultured Eggerthellaceae bacterium
ATATCCGTCATGGCGGGTTTGCTCGTATCAGGCATAGCTGCCATCAAAGGACTTTTTTGAATCCACGTGATATTCAGCCAGTCCTTCATGGTCTCACGATCAAAATCCCAGATAAACGGAGGCAGCATGTTCGCATCACCGAACGCTGGCACCCATTCGGGCTTTTCGCAACGAGCAGCTCTTAGATAGTTTTCTTTAAGTGTGATCATGAAGCCCCCTCTATGTTTTTATCACCTCAAAGCTCTGACAAGGCGGCATTCGCCGCACGATCGAACTCGCACAGCGAATGCACATCCGAAGCTCAATCCCTATTTCTGCAAGGGGAAGTCGCCAAGGTTAACACCCTTGTCAACGAGTTCCACACCTTCTTGAACGAGCGGAGCGAACCCTTCGGCTTCAATGCGCAAGGCATACGTCCCGGCACCGAGTTTCTTGAACCAAAATTCGCCGAAGTCATCGCTTACAGCTTCCCTGATAGATCCATCGGGAAGGGTCAGCGTCAGCTTCGGGATCCCAAACTTCACCGTTTATGAAGAAATGCGGTCGGTTGAGGTAGTACACCCGCGGTGCCAGACCACGTTCGGGTTCGAGCACCTCGGCACGAGCGATTTCGTCAGCGAAATCCTCTTCGTTGCCAAATTTAAGCGCTTCATGGCCGCACAAATCCACGCAGTGAGGAAGCTTTCCTTCGTCAACAAGGTGCGCACATCCCGTGCACTTCTGCGGCAAAGCCAAGTCGGCATTCCAATACACCGCCCCGTAGGGACAAGCATCTACGAGATCTTTTCGCCCCTCGGCCTTCATTGGATCGACGATGACCAGTCCATCATCGCGACGATAGACCGCTTCAGGAGCAAGCTCA
>CAYFWL010000079.1:1960-8747 GCA_964346845.1 uncultured Eggerthellaceae bacterium
CTCAAGTTCGCCATGGCGCAAGACCTTATCACCAAGAACCCTTGCGACTTTTGCAAGCCTCCCAAGCGCGTGAAGACTCCCATCAACGCGCTTAACCGCAAGGAGCGCACGCGTATGCTAGACCTTGCGCGCAAGGCACAGCCAACGCCGCTTGGCATCGCAATCGAGCTTGCGCTTACCACCGGCATGCGCCGCGGTGAAGTGTGTGCGCTTCGCTGGAGCGATCTCAACGACAACCGTACCATCACCGTGCGTCGTGCACTCGGAAACGGAGAAGGCGGCTTCTACGTCAAGGAGCCTAAGACCGCAAGCAGCTGCCGAGACATACCGCTTACACGCTACACCTATGATCTGCTTTGCGCGATACGCAAGGACTCTCAACATGTATTCACGGAACTACGCGTACCCTTCGGTGACCCCTATATCCTTGGAACCCAAGGCGTTGACAGTCGTCCCTATAACCCTTCCATCTTGACCAAGGAATTCTCTGCGTTTTGCAAGATGAACGGCTTCGAGTGCACCTTCCATGACCTGCGTCATACCTTTGCCACCATGATGATCGCAGGCGGCACCGACGTACGCACAGTGGCAAGCTATCTGGGACACGCAAGCGTCAGCATGACGCTTAACATCTATGCTGACGTTGACCCCGATGCCAAGATGGCGGCACTCGATAACGTAGCCGATTCTTTCGACCTTGCCTTCGATGGCTTCTTCGATGCCCCGAAGCGCTCCTGCGATGCAACACCTACGCCAGCCATCACCTTCACCGCCGACCAACTGCGAGCCATGTTGGCCGAAGCCGAAAGGCAAGAAGCTGAGCGATGAGCGATGTGCCAATCGCGTAGATGGCCAATGAATACATCTCGTCGCCCACCACATCGCATCACCATAGCTCAATGCTACAATTACTGTCTATCCCAAAGGGAGGAGCATTATGACAGAAAGCGAAATGGAGCATATCATCTCGGAAGTTGAGCATTCCTTGGCCGTTGAGCACATGAGCATGACTGCGGCTGAAAAAGAGAACCTACGTCGCGTTGCACGCAACGAGCTATCATTCGACGAGCTTATTGCGCAATACGTTTCCGACGCACGCAGACTGGCTGCGTCCCATGCCTAACCATCTTTCGCGTTCCTACAATTACCACTATGACGATGAACGCGATCCGTTCGTGTATCCTGGTACCCATGTTCTCGTTAACAACTTTGGACTTACGAACATCGACGAGCTTTCAACCGTAGAGCGCCAGATAACCGGTGCTGCATACGCAAAGCTTGAGCAGCAGCCTATCGACGGAAACTTCGATCTTAACCATCTCCAGGCCATCCATAAGGCTCTTTTTGAAGAGATCTATGCCTGGGCCGGGTGTATTCGAGAAAAAGGATTCATATCCAAAGGGAACTCTCTTTTTTGTGCAGCTGAACTCATAGTTCCGTATTCAAACGAACTCTTTCGGAAACTCAAGAGCGAAAGTCTTTTAACCGGACTCGACCGCAAGCGTTTCATCGAGCGTATTGCGTTCTACATTGCAGAAATAAACGCACTTCATCCCTTCCGGGAAGGCAATGGCAGGACGCAGCGAATCTTTGCCAATCAGCTTGCAAGACAGGCGGGCTGGAACCTGAACCTGACTAGAATTGCTCCTGATAAGTTATGTGATGCATATATCGAATCTATGACTGATGACACAGCGCTGATTGCGCTACTCGACCAGTCTGTTGAACCGACGTTAAGCAACGGGTAATTTCATACCATCCGTCTTAGGAGATGGCGCCCCCATAGCCGCGTACTATTCGCTTCCCGATACCGAGACGTACGTGCGCTATGACAAGCTCGACCTCGCCGATTGGCAAGCATCGCATCTAAGCAGCAACGAAGAACTTCATTCGCGCGAGCAGCTTGAATCGTACCTGTTCGAATTCGAGGTCCCCGATGAAAGCGAAGGCTTCAGCAACGTTTTCCATATTCAATCGCTTCCCGACGGAAAGGCCACGTCAAGCTCACAGGATGCTTTCTGAAGGAGTAGAACCGACCGATAGAACGGCTGCGGCATGTGGCGATGAAGAGCTCGCAGTTCTGGTTCGTGCTTAGGCGACCCCAATCTATCTGCTGCCCTGCGCCTTTTTCGGACGGGGCAGCTCACGTATCATGGCGTCTACCAGTTCTGCCACGGCGCGTTTGTCTTCGGTGGTGACAGATAGCATGGGCTTTGCGCCCGGATAGGGTATCTGTTGGTCGCTGTCGGGAAGCAGGTTCCTTGCGGCGGGGATGTCCTTTACCAGGAAGCGATCGTCGTATATCCCTCCGAACACCTTTTCGTCAGCATACAGCACGTATTCGCCCATCATGGCGCGGTATCTTACGTTCGGCACGTCTGTCAGCAAATCCATGACGTAGGCTAAGAAGTCTTTGCTTGATGCCATGAGCCTAGCCTTCCTTCAATCTTTGGATTTCTGTGACGCTAACGAGTATAAGCTGCCACGCAAGCGCTCTTGTCATTGATGCTCCCGATATCGACCTTCCTTCCCCGGATTCAGCACCCCTGGTACGCGTCCTCTTGAACTCTAAAGGCTCATCTGGAACCTGGGATTGCGTGCAAGGGTCGCAAAAACTTTTTAACTGGACGGGTGTTCGTTGGATGCCAGTGAAAAACTCAAGCGCTCACGCGTTTTGACTTTCCTCCTTGCACTGACCCAGAACCTAGATGGCTTCCGAGTTACAAGGTTCGCCCACAGGGGGTGGGCCAACTCAAAGTAGGAGGTCATATCATGGAAGCAACACTCAAAGACAAGGCAATGCGCGGCATCGCAACGTTTCTCATCCGTCACGACATGGAAATCCTCGAAGAAGGCTGGGCTCATGGCAAAGACAAGATCGACTTCATAGCCGACGACGATGGCGAGCTGGTCTTCGTTGAATGCAAGATTCGCCACAACGAAGGCGATGGGCTCGGTGCCGAAAAGCCTAGCCGCAAGAAGCTGGAGCGGATCGCGGCCGCTTACCTGGCAGACAACCTGGACATCCCCGAAGGCACCGTTCGATTCGACTACGTGACCATGCTTATCGTGGGCGACCACAAAGCCCTGATTCGCCACCACCGAAACGCGCTCGCCGCAGACAGCAACGACCTCGGCTGATCCGCGAAGCGGCTGCCCCGGCCGAAAGGCTGGGGCAGCAGATAGAAGCCGCGGAGGACTTCCACCCTCCGCGGCGAACCTTTCAAGCCCGGGCGCGCTACTCCGGCCGGTCGCAGACAAGCCTTCGACCACGCCCTCTCCATTCAGGATATACAGGTTTTGAAAAGGCCGGGGAAGAAGCCGGAATGAGGAGGTCTGGGAGGCGGGAAAACGTTTGATCTCAGAGCCAGAAAACCGGCACAACCAGACACAACAATGGATGGAAAGCAGACCGCTCGCCATTGCTTCTTGACCTTTTCTACAAGAGAAGGGTAAAATATACACACTTATAAAGCTTTCAAAACCTGTGCCTTTTGATAGGGGATTGGAGAAGGTGATGTTGCTTAGATCTTTGCCGAGGCGCGCGCTAGCAGCCCTGGGTGCTGCAGCCCTCCTGCTTTCGCTGGCGGCTTTATGCCTGCCGGACTTCCAGGCGACGGCCTGGGCCGCCGATGACCCAACCCCGCCCGCAGCATCAAAGACCTTAACGCCCAACGGCGACGGCACGTACACGCTGTCCTTGAGCGTCACGGGCCAGGCGCAGAGCAGCTCGGAATCGAACAAGGCCGACGTCATCGTGGTGCTGGACACATCCGGCAGTATGAATTACCCCGGAGACACCAGTACGTTGACACAAAGCAACACCGGACGCTTCGGGCGCGTCGGTGGTGAATATGTCTACCTGTACACCAGCTCGGGAAGCTGGTCCGGCTCATACACGGTACTTGATAACGATAGTTATGCAGGGGATGTGTATTACTATAACGGATGGCGCTATTCGGAGTATAACGGAGACCGCTATGCCGGTCATTCGCGTCTTGATGTGGCAAAGGATGCTGTGAGTTCTCTGGCAACGCAGCTTCTTGCCAATAACACCGCGGAAACACCCGAAACGGTACAGCTTGCACTTGTCACATTCGCGAATAACTCAAACACGCAGAGCTTCGGAACGGGCAGCTCTGCTTCCAATTGGGTGTCCGGAACAAGCGCGACGTCTTTTAATACCACAGTCAATGATCTGAAGGCAACCGGAGGTACCAACTGGGAAGCCGGCCTGCAGTCAGCCAACAGGCTTGCACCGCACGACGGCGCCGATGTGCATGTCATATTCGTTTCCGACGGCAACCCGACGTACTATGTGAAAGATGGAACCGGCCAGGGTGGAACCGGCCAGGAGGACTCCACAAACATCGAAACCTGCTATGAGAGCGCACAGGACGATGCCCGAGACATCGTGAAGGCCAAAAAGAACTTCTACGGCATCGGCGTATTCGGAAGCGTTGACAGGATGCAGAGCCTAGTCGACGATTCCGGTGCGCCTTCCGGCAACTACTATACAGCATCTGACTCGGCCGGCCTCCAGGCGGCCTTCGCCGATATCATCAGCCAGATCACCAACACCCTCGCTTACACGAACATCAAGTTCGAGGACCAGATCACCAGCCTGACCTCCACGCTGGTGGCAACCGACCCCACCAGCTTCACCTACACGAGAAGTGGCGGCACCTACGGCACCGGCGCCTCCTGGACGCCTGCCGATGCGCAGAAGGCGCAGTATGCGGGCGGCACGGTCACGTGGGACCTCGGCGACATGCAGCTTGAGGACGGCGTCACCTACACGGCAAGCTTCATGGTCTGGCCCTCGCAGGCAGCCTACGACCTCGTGGCCGACCTGAACAACGGCACCAAGACCTACGATAGCCTGACGACCGAGGAGAAGGCGCAGATCGTCCAGTCCGGCAGTGCCTATACCCTGAAGACCAACGTCGCGGCGTCGCTCGACTACACCCAGATCGAGACGAAGACAACGAATACGACTCCTCCCGGTCTCACGCCGGGACAGGACGGCACGTCATCCGACGGCTACGCCTACACCTACGACAGCACGACGGGCCTCTACACCGGGACCAAGGAAGCCCCTGGAGCCGCGTCCCTCGACAGCCCAGACCCGATGGGCCTCACCACGACTCCGATCACCATCGAGAAGGAATGGAGCCACGACCTCGATCCCTCGAACATTCCTGACAGCGTCACGCTGGTGCTCGTGAGGGACAAGGGGACAACGAGCGAGACCGCAATGAACGTCACGCTGGATGCAGACGGCAGCTGGACCACGCAGATATACATCGCGCCTGGCGTGATCGCGAACGATGTCGCGAGAGAAGCCGGTCACACCTATGAGGTCACGGAGCCCGACGTTGACGTTCACTACGAGCTCACGCCCAACACCTTCCACCCGATGGTGGTTAACGGCACCCTCGTGGCCAATTATGAGTCGACCGGCAGCACCGGCACGACCGTCACCGCGACCAACGTCCTCAAGGGCGGTCTGACCATCGCGAAGACCGTTAAAGGAACAGCCGACACGAACAAAGAATTCGAGATGAAGGTCACCTTCAAGAAGGGTAACGATACCTGGACTCCTGCAGAAGCCGATGAGGTAACTTACAAGATAGACGACGCTCAAGCGCAGGCGTTCCCCTCAGATGGGGTCATCAAGCTGAGGGCAGGCCAGAAGGCTATAATCAGCAATCTCCCATCGGGAATCACATATACAGTAGAGGAGCAGAACCTCCCTGCAGGGTATACGCAAACTATACCTGCTAGCGGTGCAGCAGCAACAGGGACAATCGTTGGAGACAGCATACAGGAAGCAGCTTTCACCAACACCTACAGCATCTCGACCCCGACCCCGGCGACGATCACCGCCAAGAAGGTCTACAAGCACGCCGACCTCGCCGCTGGCGCCTTCAACTTCGTGCTGAGCGCCGATGCCGGCACGCCGATGCCCTCCTCGCCCAACGCGACGAATGCGGCCGACGGCACCGTGACCTTCGGCGACATCACCTACGACGCCCCCGGCACCTACACCTACACCATCGTCGAGACGCCCGGTTCCGCCACCTACATCGACTACGACGACAGCACCAAGACCGTGACCGTCACCGTCACCGACAACAGCGACGGCACGCTGAGCGCAACCGTGTCCGGCGACGGCGATGCCGCCACCTTCACCAACACCTACAACGCCGGCAGCGACGAGGTCTTCATCAACGCCGTCAAGAACGTGAACGGCTCCGCCGCGTCCGCCGACATCTTCGAGTTCACCCTCGAGGCCGCGGACGCCGGCACCATGCCCGCTGTGACGACCGTGACCAACAACGGCGGCAGCGTCACCTTCGGCCCGATCAAGTACGACGCCGACATCTTCGACGACATGGGCACGGCCCCCGCCGAGCCCGCCAAGGTCGACGTGACCTTCGGCCCGATCAAGTACGACGACGGCATCGCAGGCGACGAGATCTCCGTCCAGCTGTACGCGGACGGCGTGGCGAGCGGCGGCGCCGTGACCATCGCCAAGAACGGCGCGGGCGCCTTCGACCCGTACACCTGGGAGGGCCTGGACAAGAAGAACGCGGCCGGCGACGACATCGCCTACACGGTCGAGTACTCGGTCGAAGGCGGCACGAGCGCCCCGGCCCTCCAGGTCACGGTCGCCGATAGACCCGCAGGCGACTCCGCCCCGGCACCGCGCACCAAGACCTACACCTACACGATCTCCGCGACCGCCGGCACCGCGCCCGGGTACACCTACGACTCCCATACC
>CAYFWL010000080.1:0-8709 GCA_964346845.1 uncultured Eggerthellaceae bacterium
GTTCAGCCGCCACAGAGCATGAAGCCCCATAAGCGCCAAATGGGGCTCGACGACAAAGTCATGGGATGAAAGCCCGGCAACGAGGGGGGCATACCGTCCCGTAGCCACGAGCTGCGTCCTCTGACCCAGCTCACGCCAGAGGGCATCAACAAAGCCATCGGCACGCAGCACTTCCCCCATAACCACACCAGCCTGCACCGCATCAGCCGTGCTTCGACCCAAAATGCTTCGGGGTGCGCAGATGCGCAAGGGCACCAACTGCGCTGCCGAAGAGGCAAGAGCATCCATGGAGACCATCAAACCAGGAGCAATAATCCCCCCCGCAAACGCGCCCTTTTCGTCTACGACGGAAAATGTCGTCGTGTGCCCAAAATCGGCCACAATGACATTGCCGCCAAACAATTGCTTTGCCGCCGCAGCGTATACGACACGATCGGCGCCGATTTGAGCAGGATCTTTATACCCCAAAGGCACCCCCGTCTTCAAGCCAGGACCTACCACTAAAGGACGCGTCCCGCACACCGCTTGCAGCGCTATTTTCCAAGAATCCGTAGCCGCAGGGACCACTGAGCACAGAATAGCCTGATGGGGCATGTTGACACCCTTACTCGCCAAAAAGGAGCGCAGAGCCTGTTCCAAATCATCGGGAGTCGCCATCGCCTGGGTAGCCATAGCCCACGATGCCACGAGTTCGTCCTCGAAAAACACCCCGCAGGTCGTTTCCGCATTCCCCAGGCCCACCGTGAGCACATACGTCTTTGCATTCACGTTATGAAACCCCTTTCTTTGTAAACAATCCCGCTTGAGAATGAACCTATCCCACAATCCATTGTATACTACGCGGCGTAACCCGACTTCTCAAGAGGAGGAGCGGATATACCGAAAGAAGGAAATATGGAAAGCATTAAAGGGCAACTTACCCTTCGAAGCGTCATCATTGGCTGTATCGGCTGCGTGATCATCACCGCCGCCTCTTTGTATACCGCTCTGAAAATGGGCGCCCTTCCTTGGCCGATTGTTTTCGCCGCTCTTGTGTCCCTTTTCTTTCTGCGCGTATTCAAATCGCGCTCCCTCAACGAAGCCAACGTCACCCACACCATCATGTCGGCCGGTGCCATGGTTGCCGGCGGCCTTGCGTTTACCATTCCCGGCATCTGGATGCTCGGAATGGGCGATGTCTCTCTCGTAAACATGATTCTCATCGCCCTTGCCGGTGTGATCCTCGGCCTGATTGCCTGCGCTTTTCTCCGCCGCAGATTCGTGGAAGAAGAGCAGTTGGAATTTCCCATCGGACAGGCCGCTGCAGAAAGTCTTTACGCTGGTGACCAGGGGGGAAAGACCGGTATCAAGCTTTTTAGCGCCATGGGCTTTGCCGGCGTTTTCACGGCGCTGCGCGACATGCTGGGCGCACTTCCTACCCTAGTTTTGAATGGAATCGCCCTGCCGGGGATAAGCTTTGGTATCTATCTAAGCCCTATGATGTTAGCGGTTGGTTTTTTGGTGGGCACCGGAGCCATGTTTGCCTGGTTCTCCGGCGCCTTGGGACAAGTGCTCATCGTAGCAGGCGGATCTTCCCTCGGGCTCTATGATATACCCACAGGCCAGAGCATCAACAGCTGCCTCGGCATGGGCCTGATGATTGGCTTTGGTCTTGCCGTAGTGGTGAAAGACATCCTCATCAGCGGTGTCCGAACCTGGCTGGAAAAAGGTGGAAGCGCAAAGGGTGTTGCCCGCCGGAGACCTAAGGCGAATATGACGTCAGGGCTTTTGGCCCTTCTGGGTGCAGGAGTCGCTCTGGTTTTATGCCTCGTGGTAGGCATTGGCCCCCTCGCCAGCGTTGTCGTTGTGTTGTTCTCTTTTGTCACCGTAGCCATGGCAGCACAATCCGTAGGTCAAACGGGCATTGATCCCATGGAGATTTTTGGCCTCATCGTGCTGCTCATCGTAGCAGCCTTCGGTGACACCCCTTCCTTACAGCTCTTCTTCGTGGCAGCCATCATTGCTGTTGCGTGCGGCTTGGGCGGCGATGTGATGAACGACTTCAAAGCAGGCTCCATCCTGAAAACCAACCCCACGGCCCAACTCATCGGACAAGCCATCGGCGGTATCGTGGGTGCCCTGATTTCCGCTTTGGCGCTTTTCGCCCTCGCGGCAAATTTTGGCACCGATGCTTTCGGTCCCGGACGCGAGTTCGTAGCAGCTCAGGCCAGCGTGGTCGCCAATCTAGTCGGCGGCATTTCCTGCCTCCCTGCTTTTCTCGGAGGAATCGCCGCAGGTTTTGTCGTGTATTGCCTAGGTGGTCCCGCCATGATGATCGGCTTGGGCATCTATCTGCCCTTCTACCTCTCTTTCACCGCCTTTTTAGGATGCATAATCAAGCTAGTTTACGATGCTCTAGCCAAAGCGCGCCGATCACCCCTCCCCTTAGAAGAGCGGGACAATCACAAAATGCTTTCGGAACAGACCGGGCTGGTCATTGCCTCGGGAATCCTGGGTGGGGAATCCATCGTGGGCGTTTGCATGGCTCTGGCAGCCCTTTTTACCCTGTAGCCTGTGAGCAGCCAGCACCTTTGCACCTTTGCACCGCTATACCCCTACGACCAACTCTAAAGCTCTCAGGAGAATCTACCCCGCTTCTGCCGCTAAGAGCATCAGCCAAGAACCGCGCTGCTTTTGGCTGATGCTCTCCCGAAGTCCACGCAGGTCTTCGATCAACGGCGATCCGCAACGGCGATTCGAAACCTGCGCTGCCTCCGACCGACTGGCAACCGCCTCAAGACCCAGGGCGCTCTTACCCTACATCCACACCCCAGACCTCATGCCACCTTCCATCCACCTTGTACCCCATGCCACCCGAAAGCACGCCGCAGCTGAGCTGCTGCAACAGAATCCAAATTGGTGGCGTTCATCGACATTTGAGCGCTTTTCTCATACAATCACGCCGAAAAATCCAAATTGGTGGCGCTTATCGACATTTCGGAAAGCTTCCTGCTCCTTTATTCAACATTTCCCCTGGTCAGAATTTATGAGAGGCATAGAAATGTCTATCAACGCCAAAAACTTGGAGAACATCGGGAAGAGAAGCACCGTTGCTCGAGCCATGAAGCCGCTCAACCCCGTCGAGAAAACCCCTCGACTCAACCAGTGAACCCCCGATTCCGCTAAACCAAGCTCGCTAGACGCGCCAATCTGAAATCGGCAGACCATTTGAGTCGCGAATTTTTCCGAATGCCGCCAAAAGAATGTCGATTATCCAGGCAATGCCTAACCCACCCAGGGTGAAAACAAACAAAAGGCCGATAATCCAGCGTCCGGCGTAAAAGCGGTGGACGCCCCAAAACCCAAAGAAGAGGCACAAAAGCAAGAGTACCAAACGCGACTTAGGCGACGTTGACGGCGACGCAACGGGAGCGGCACCCGCACCATGCGCCTGAGCACCTTCGGCCGCCTTCTCATATGGTGAGCGCGAAGCCCCTTCTTCCTTGTCATCGTAATAATAATTGTTGATGATAACCGTTTGCGCAGCGCCGCCGCCAAGCGGCGTATCACAGTAGACACATACCCCGCTTTGCCCGGAAGCACCACAGTTGGGACACTTCATAACACGCGCCCCCTACAATGCCAGCCAGAGAGCAGGGCGAACAGCGTATCTGTCGTTATCCACAAAGCTGCCATAGGTGAACACCGTGCCATCGCTGAGCACCAAGCAGGCGTGGTGATCGTGTTCGCTGGGTGTGCGCAACCACCAGCGACAACCGCCATCAACATCCAGCCATACGCCGCGGCTCTTGGCATACGCAGTGCATGAGCAAACTCGCGCTTCCGCTGTTTGAAAATAACGATTTGCCTGATCAACGGAAAGCAAAAACACCTTCTCGCGCGCCAAAGTAGCAGCAACGTTCTCGTGGCCTTCGGTGGTAACCCCCTCTTCGTTGCTCACCAGGATACGCGCGCGCTCCTCGGGTGTGAAAGCGCCCTGCAGAAACTCGCCGTTAAGCCACTGACGAATAGAGCTGCCGGCCCAATCAACCTTCGTGTCAAGCTCGTGGTAAGGAAGGCAATCGATACCCTTCTCGGAAAGAATGAGGGCCTTTTCGCCATCGCACTGAAGCGCGAACCACTCGATATCTTCGCCTCCCCAGTTTCCCAAGGTGATGAATGCGCCGGGAGCCAGAGCAGTGCAAGTAGTCGCCACAGGAGCTCAATGGCGCTCAGCGGCAAGCAGGGCAGCTTCAACAGCAATGCTGTCGACCGTGCCATCGTTTTTCAGCTGGTCGATGAGAGCGAGAGGAAAACCGCAGTTCGGACATGCCACCGCGTAAGAGGAAACCCGGTGTTCACATTCTGGACAACTGATAAGCGCCATAGAGCTAACCCCTTCGATTAAAACCGAAACACAGGAACGAAAAGTACGTCTCTATTGTACATCAGCACTGCGTGCGCGAGGGTGTCGTATCGGGAGCCGTGCTCTCACCCTCACCGCGCACGCAACGGTGCACACGACTGCGCATGCGGAAAACCGCCGTCACGCAAATGCGGAAGCCCCCGCCATGCATCTTTTCCCCTGCCCCCCTATTACGCCCTACGCTCGCCGCTCGCCGCTCGCCACGCAGTCACCCGTTCTGTGCGCCCCTACTCAACGGTCACGCTCTTTGCCAGATTGCGAGGCTGATCGACATCGCAATCACGCAACAAGGCGATAGAGCGAGCAAAGAGCTGCAGGGGCACGCTTGCGGTAATGGGAACAAAACAGTCGCGCACCTTGGGAATGTAAATCACGTGGTCGGCATGGGCCTTGATCTCTTCATCGCCTTCAGTGGCCACAACCACGATCTGCGCGCCGCGCGCTCGCGCTTCCTGCAGATTGCTGACCACCTTGTCATAGACCGGTCCGCGCGTCGCAATGGCGATAACGGGAAACCCATCCGTGATCAGCGCGATCGGACCGTGCTTCATTTCGCCTGCAGCATAGGCTTCGGCATGCAGATAGCTGATCTCTTTCAGCTTCAAAGCGCCTTCATAGCTGGTAGCAGCGCCCATGCCGCGCCCGATAAACAGGGCGCTGGAGGCGTCCACGCACGCTCGGGCGGCCTCATCGACAGCCGTCGTATCAGAAAGGATACTTTCCACCTGCTGAGCGGTTTCAGCCAACTCGCTAAAGAGGGCGCGAATCTCCGTCGACCGCAAGCAGCCCTTCGCCTGAGCCAGCAGCAAAGCCAGAAGCGTCAAGCTCACCACCTGCCCCAAGAAGCTCTTGGTGGACGCCACCGCAATCTCCTTGTTCGCTTTGGTGTAGATGACGCCATCGCTTTCACGGGCCACGGGACTCCCGATCACGTTGGTGATGCCGAATACCTTCGCCCCCTTCACCCGAGCGTTGCGGATAGCTGCCAAGGTGTCAGCAGTCTCACCCGACTGGCTCACAGCCACCACCAAGGTGGTCGGAGTGATGATGGGATCTTCGTAACGAAACTCACTCGCCACGCTCACCGTAGTGGGAATGCGCGCCCAGCTCTCGATAAGCCTGCGTGCAACCAGGCCCGCATGATAGCTGGTTCCGCAGGCAATAATGGTCACTCGCTCCACAAGATTCAGCTCTTCGGTGGTCATGTCAAGTTCATCGATGCTGAGGTGGCCACCCACCATGCGCCCTGCCAAGGTGTCACGGATAACACGGGGCTGCTCGTGAATCTCTTTCAGCATGAAGTCGGGGTAACCGCCTTTCTCGGCGGCATCTACATCCCAATCGACGTGGGTACGAGCAGGATAAACGCGTTTACCCAGGGCATCGAAGTACTCAATGCTTTCCGGAGTCAGTCGAGCGAATTGCCCGTCTTCCAAAATCACCACGTCACGGGTAGCTTCCAGAAGAGCAATCATATCGCTGGCTACATAGGAACCCGTCTTACCGCGACCCACCACAAGGGGGCTGTCCTTGCGGGTAACAACGATGACGTCTGGCTCATTTACGCAGGTCACTGCAAGACCGTAGGCACCGTTGATGCATTCCACTGCAGTACGCACGGCGGCGAGCAGATCGCCCTCGTAGGCGCCTTCCACCAGATGAGCGATGACTTCGGTATCGGTAGCGCTGGCAAAACGATGACCGTTCTCTTCCAATTTTTCACGCAGCTCGGCAAAATTCTCGATGATGCCGTTGTGCACCACGGCAATGCTGCCATCACAGGAGGTATGCGGATGCGCGTTGGCCTCACTGGGTTTACCATGGGTTGCCCAGCGGGTATGACCGATGCCGCAGGTACCCGTCAAACCGAGGCTTTTCACCGACTGGGCCAGGGCAAGAACCTTGCCTTTGCGCCGCACAACGTGCAAAGCCTCAGATTCCTGAATAGCAACACCTGCGGAGTCATAGCCGCGATACTCCAGCTTTCTCAGTCCGTCAATCAGAAAGGGAGCCGCAAGCTCAGATCCGGTATAGCCAACAATTCCGCACATACCAACCCCTTGAGCTTTGAAGTTCTGTACTTGAAAAACGTCTGCCATGCTAGCACGTACGAAACGCACGCTTTTTAAACAAGCTCAATTATCAGACGAAAAACACCGTAGAAAAACGCATGCTGCTCTTCTTCGGGCGACACACGCTCATCGGGATGTTCCGCTTTTGGTACGCACGACGGGCTTGGAGCTACAACGCATCCATACCACGCTCTCCCGTACGGATGCGAACCACTTCCTCAAGAGACGACACGAAGATCTTGCCATCTCCCTCATGACCGGTTCGACAGGTAGCCACGACTATCTCGATCAAGCTTTCGACCCGATCATCCGCCACAGCAAATTCGCAGGACATCTTAGGCAGCATATTCACGAGAACCTCACTACCGCGAAAATATTCCTTCCACCCACCCTGATTACCACAGCCATGCACGGCTGACACCGTCATACCGCCAAAGCCAGCTTGCTTCGCCGCAAGTTTCAGCGGCTCCAGCATTTCAGGACGCACGATTGCTTGAACTTTTTTCATGAAAGATCTCCTTTTAGTCAAGTCCGTCAAAGGCCGGGTAAGCGGATTCACCATGTTGGGAAACATCCATGCCCTTGGCTTGGTCATAGCCAAGCAGCACCAGAGAGTTAGCAAAACACTTCTTCACCACGATGCCCAGAATGAATGCCATCACTACCACAAAGGCCGCAGTGATCAGAAGGCCAAGAGCCTGCGAAATAAGCAGTGATGGATCGCCCGTGTACAACAAGCCACCTTGGCCGGTCCAAGACAGTTCAGGCACACAGAAAATACCGGTGAGAAGACCCCCGACTATGCCGCCAATACCATGGCAGCCAAACGCATCGAGCGCGTCGTCGTAACCCAAGCGGTACTTCAAACGCGACACGCAGAAAAAGCAGAGGGGGCTTACAATAAGACCCATAAGCAGAGCGGCCCAAACCTCCACGAAGCCTGCTGCCGGGGTAATGACAACGAGACCGGCCACCAGGCCCGTACAAGCACCAACCAGCGTCGACTTCCCCGTGATAATCTTGTCGGTGGCCATCCAGCTCACGCAGGCAGCAGCACTGGCAGCCAGCGTATTCATGCCCGCCAGAGCGGCCACACTCACGCCACCACTGTTTCCAAAGGAATCAGCAAGGGCAGAGCCAGCATTGAAGCCGAACCAGCCAAACCACAAAAGACCAGCCCCCAGCGCAACCATGGGCGTGTTGTGAGCAAGGTAGCTGGCGTGTCCAAAACCACGACGCTTGCCGCACAAGACGCAAAGCACCAGACCGGTCAGACCAGAAGAGACATGAACCACATCGCCACCGGCAAAGTCGAGGGCGCCGATGCTTCCGCCGATAAGGCCGCCACCCCATACCATATGAGCCAAAGGTCCGTACACGAAGACAACCCACAAGGCTAGAAACACGGCCAGCGCACCGAACTTAATACGCCCGGAAACGGCACCGACGATGATACCTACCGTAATCATGCAGAAAGCGCCCTGAAAGAGGGCAAAAACCGCATCAGGCAAACCCTGCACGGAGCTTTCCTCTGCCGCAAGGTCGACCCCCTTCAAAAACAGGCGACCGAAACCGCCGATGCATTGACCCAAAACGGTATCGGCAAATTGGCTGTCAAAAGCCACCGAAAACCCCTCAATGCACCAAAGCACACCCACAAGACCCAGCGCTAAAAAGCACATGATAATGGTGTTGCCCACGTTCTTCTTTCGCGACATGCCTCCGTAAAAGAACGACACGCCGGGCGTCATAAGCAAGACGAAAAATGAACACAGAAGAATAAAAGCGGTGAGCGCTTCATCCATAGAATCAACCTTCCCTTCTCGTATGGAACTTTGTTACCGTCCCATTGAAGCAACGCTCTGAGTCGGGAATATTATCGAACTGTTTCGATTTTGTTGCGTAAGGTTAACTCTTTGTTACGCGCGCGATAGCGGAAATGCGCTCTTGCCGATGACGTGGCGGCATCGCCGATGACACGGCGGCATCGTTTCACCAGGTGCTTTGGAGGGGCAGCTTGGGGGCTTGGGGGGTTTGGGGGGCTTGGGGGGCTTGGGGGGTTTGGGGGGGGTTCCTATGAATTTGTCAAGTAGGAATTTGGAAGGTTTTCCACAGTAATGGGATCCTCTTTGGGCATAGCAAATCAGCACCCCCAAGAGCGGGGTGCTTTCGCGGTGCCTGATTGGGGCCGTTTCGCCCTATGCGGTGTAGGGGACTCCGTCGCGCATGACG
>CAYFWL010000081.1:0-8628 GCA_964346845.1 uncultured Eggerthellaceae bacterium
AACGAGGGTTGGCGCAATGGTTATGAGGAAGTTCGGGAAAAACATAGGAGCTCCTTTCGTTGTTTGCTCGCGCATCATTATATCAGTGACGACAAATAAGTCGTTCCTTTGTTATCGTGCCGTCAGACCGCTCCGTTTTGCGACGACTTGTGACAAATTACCTGTCCCCTTGTCACAAGCCCGCCATTGGTGAAGGCCTAGAACGCAACGTTGCCAAATTCGGAAAGACGCAGGTCGGGGTGGCGCTCAGAAACCCAGCGCACGCTGAACTCGTTGGTGAACAGCAATAGGCGTTGTCCGCGCATGTTTTCCACGCGCAGGGCGTCAGCAGAAAGGCGCATTTTTGCAATATCCAGCTCATCGGGCGTGTTCATCACCCAGCGGATCTCGGTATATTGCAGCGGTGAGCGACGTACTTCTACGCCGTACTCGCTTTTCAGACGGCGTTCCAGAACATCAAATTGCAGCACGCCTACGACGCCTACAATCACGCTTTCCATACCCATGCTCAGCTCGCGGAAAATCTGAATAGCACCTTCCTGTACGTGCTGTTCCATGCCCTTTACGAATTTCTTTCGCTTAAGTGTGTTCACGTGGGTCACGCGGGCGAAAAGTTCTTGTGTGAACGTGGGAATAGGCGGATACTGCACTCTTAGCTGACCACCACACAGGGTGTCGCCAATGCTAAAAACGCCCGGATCGAAGAGCCCTACGATGTCGCCCGCGTAGGCCTCATCCACAATGGCTCGATCGTCTGCCATCATGGCGGTACCGGTAGCCAGCTTGATTTTCTTGCCGCTTTGCACGTGAAAAGCATCCATGCCACGCTCAAACTTACCCGAACAGATACGCACAAAGGCAATGCGGTCGCGGTGGTTTTTGTCCATATTAGCCTGAATCTTGAAGACAAAACCGCTGAAATCAGGGGATTGGGGGTTCACGAGCTCATCGCTATTCACATCGCGATAGGCCAGCGGCGTGGGCGTGAGCTTCAAAAAGTCCTTCAAAAAGGGCTCAACACCAAAATTGGTCAGCGCCGATCCAAAAAATACGGGGGTCAGCCTGCCGCCCAGCACAGCGTCTAGGTCAAACTCATCGCCAGCACCATCAAGCAGCTCCAAGTCGTTCATGAGATTCTGGTGGTTCGTTTCGCCTACCAGACTATCGAGGCGCGCATCGCCAAGCTCAACCTCGGTTTCTTCCACCATCTTCTGGGCGTTGGCATGGCCGTCTCCCTGAAAAGAAACGACGTAGCGGGTATGGCGATCAAACACGCCACGGAAATCACGTCCGTTACCGATAGGCCAGTTCATGGCGTAGGTGTTGATGCCGAGTACCTGCTCGATTTCTTCCATCAACTCAAAGGGGTCGCGGATTTCGCGGTCGCACTTGTTCACAAAGGTGAAGATGGGAATATGGCGCAGCGTGCACACGCGGAACAATTTCTTGGTCTGGGCCTCAACGCCTTTAGCGCCATCGATGACCATGACGGCAGCATCTGCGGCCATGAGGGTGCGGTAGGTATCCTCGGAAAAGTCCTGGTGACCGGGGGTGTCCAAGATGTTGACGCACTTGTCTCCATAGGTAAACTGCAGCACCGAAGACGTGACGGAAATACCGCGCTCCTTTTCGATGTCCATCCAGTCGCTCGTGGCTTGACGTGAACCTCCCTTACCTTTTACGGAGCCAGCAGACTGGATGGTGCCCGTGTACAAGAGCAGCTTTTCGGTGAGGGTGGTTTTGCCCGCGTCGGGGTGGCTAATAATGGCGAATGTGCGCCTGGATGCGATTTGGTCGGAAAGCGTAGACACGTGTATCCCTTCTTGCAATTTGGTGTAACTGCCCCATTGTAATGCAATTGCGGGAATCGTCCCGGTGCGTTCGAGCAATCTGCATGTTTCCTGTTGCGGGAGTGCAGTGAGCTGCGTGCCAAGACGACCCGCACTCGACCCGTGCTCGACCCGCGCTCGACCCGCGCTCGGGTTGCGCCCTGCCCTATCGTGCCCCGTCACGGACATCGCTTTGCACACGAAGGGCTGAAGGGCGGAAGGGCAGAAGGGCAGAAGGGCAGAAGGGCTGAAGGGCGCCCTCTGCGCGATGTGCAGCTTTGCTCACGCCTGAGGGCGGAAGGTGATGGTGCCCTTGGCAGGATCCATGGCCTCCACGATGGCTAAGCTTTCCACGTGGTATCCGCGTTCTCTCAAAAGGCGTCCACCCGGCTGAAAACCTTTTTCGATAGCGATGCCGATGCCTTCAACGGTGACGCTCGCCTGTTCGCATAGCTCCAAAAGACCGTTCATAGCAGCACCCATAGCCATGAAATCATCGATGATGAGAACATGGTCTTCGGCTGTAATCAGGCGTTTTTCAACGATGACATCAAAGATTTTGCCGTGAGTAAACGATTGCACTTTCGTGGCGTATTGATCGCCCGTCAGGTTGATTGACTTGGATTTTTTGGCGAAGACCACGGGCACGTTGCCAAAATGGCGAGAAGCCATACAGGCAATGCCAATGCCTGATGCCTCAATGGTTAGAATCTTGTTTATAGACTTGCTTTCAAAACGACGAGCCCATTCAGCACCCATGGCATCAAGGAGTGCGGTATCAAGCTGGTGATTGAGAAATGACCCCACCTTCAAAACGCCCTCGGCTTTCACCTCTCCCTCGGCGAGGATGCGGTCTTCCAATAGCTTCATGAACGCTCCTTTTTATATGATGCCCTGGCATATGATGCCCTGGCTCTGGCTGCTCACGTTTGATTGCACCACACCATTGTAACGTGCCTGAGATTGCGTGTGGGGGCTGTTGTATACTGCTTGCAGATATATTTCGCGCAATGCGAGGGGAGAGGGGCTCACATGGATAAGCGAGAGGAAGCGTTCGAGGGAACCGACAGCGCCGTCAAAGAGGTTACCGTAGAGGCGGACTCTGAACTCAGGGGAGAAAAGGAAGATCCCTTGGATTTCAACGTAATCTTTGGCAATGGAAAGCGTCAGGCGACAGGGCTTACCACCGCTTTGTATCTCATCGGAGCCTTCGCTGTCATCGGTCTGCTGATGTATGCTCCCGTCAATGATATGCTTGTTGTGGCTTTAGCCGCTGTTGTCGTTGTTTTCTTCTTCGGAAAGCTGTTCTTGCACGTTCGTGGCAAAAAATAGCGACCTTCTGATGCGCGTTTCCCGAAAGAGCCATTCTTCCTGCCCGAAAAAGCCGCAGAAAGATCCACGGAAAAAGCCACGGAAAAGGCCGTGTCTCAAAAAAAGCGCCGAACCCCCTTGGAGAGTTCGGCGCTCTTAGGGCCATGCAGAAAAACTACGCTCTCTGATCAGCCAGATATTCCTGATACACTTCGCGTTCGACCTTATCGTACCATGCGGCGTTGTACAGGAAGTGGGGAGCGTACACGCCTGATTTTCCCCACTCGTCCAATTCGCGGCGGAAGGTTGTGCGCACAAACTCCTCGGTGAGCTCGCCCGTTTCATTTAGGATGAAGAACTGCTGGGCGTGCGGGGACACCCAGTAAGACATGCTGGTGCCTGTCTTTTCAAGGGCAGCGCCAATATCGAGGATGTCCATGCATTCCAACACATCGCAGCCGATTTCAGAGATTTCGGGAATCAGCTCATCGTACTTGCCGCAGCAGTGGAAGATCACGGGGATTCCGTGGCGATGGATGTGGGTAAAGATGCGACGCGTCGGTTCTTTGAAAAGCGCGCGCCAAAGTTCGGGGCGAAAGAAGGGGCCGGTTTGCATGCCCCAGTCATCGTGGTAGGTGATGACCTCGGGTTTGTAGTGCTCCATGATCTTATCCACCAAAGTAATCTTATAATCTGCGAGAGCGTTGAAGAACTCCTGGCAGGCTTCGGGTTCTTCCATGATGGCGCACAGAGAATTCTCGATACCCATCAGCGCGTTCGTGCGTTCCCAGAGGCCTTCAAGAATAGTCTCGTTAATCACGTGGGTTTCGCGTGGAGCTGTAGCAATCTTGTCGCGCTCAAGGGCGGCTTCCCAGTCAAAGGAATTCAGGTCAGGAAAGTTAACAACGCTTTCCCATTCGTTTATGTCTTCCAGGAGGTGTTCGTGGGAACTGGGTGTTGCCAAAGGGGAAATACCCGAGGCGTCTGCTTCCCACAGGCAACCGAACCAATCGCGACCGGGACCTCCAGCAGTGGGGCGCTCAAAGATGCCACGAGTGGGTCGGGGCTGCCAGAAAGCTTCCTCGCCAGGCATCCACTCGTGAGCTTGGTGGTTGAAGAATGCATAGAGATTCTCTTTTTCGTTCATGGGTGTCCTCCCTTTTCAAGTATCTGAAACGAAAAATGAAGAGCGCCGAAAGAGCATGTCGTAGGGCGCACAAGAAAAGGATGGCGCGTGATAAACGCTCGTTGCGTGGGAGGCCGCAGCGGGCAAAGCGCGTCAAACCGATGTCTTTATCATAGCACGATGAAAAGAGCGTGGATAGAGAAGAGGGTGGAAGGCCATCGTTTGTGGAAGCACGAGGTCGTTGCTCGTGGCGGTGTTTCGGTTTGCGCACCAGGGAAGAGGGTCTGGAAAGAGGTGCTTTCCGTTTTCTCGTTGCCCGGGAAAGGAAAGGCAGCTCACTCGAGAGGGGGATAGGAAAGCGATCCCAGGAAAGAGGGTTCCTGAGAAGAGGGGTGCTGAGAAAAAGGGCTCCGGGAAAGAGAACCCCTGAAAAGAGAGCTCCCGAGAAGAGGGCCTAGAAAAAAAGGGGGCCTTACAGGGCTTCGACCGTCTGCACCTCAACAATGCCCTGGCACACGGTAAAGCAGATCTCGAGGCCTGCGTAGGCAAGGGAGTAGATGCGATTTGGGTCATGCTCACCGACCGGGCGCGGGTCGTTTTCAAGCACCTGGATCACCGCAGCCTGCTTTTGCCAGGGAATGCGCTCCCGCAACGCGGGGGCAATCTCAACACGAAGCGGCTCAAAAGCCACGCTTTCCGTAAAGCCATCGCTCGCTTCTGGCCAGCAACCTGCCAAGGGCAGGTAGGGCTTTATATCGAAAATCGGCGTTTTGTCGCGCACGTCGGCTCCGAGGACGTGAATCAGTGGACCATGGGGCGTGGTTTCCACGCAATCGATTTTTACGCAGGAAAGACCCAGGGGGTTGGGGCGGAAGGGGGACCGCGTCGCAAACACGCCCTTGCGCACCGAACCGCCCAAGCGTGGGGGCCGTACGGTGGTGGACCAGGGGAAACTCAGGGCCTCGTCAATCAGGTCCTGGGCTATTCGTGCGGTGCGTGTCTTTTGGTCGACGGCATCGGCGGCATAATCGTTGCGCACGTCGCTTGCGCTGCCGCCTTCGCGCCCGTTCTGAAAAAGCCAAATGAGCCACAGATGGGTAAATTCATCAAGCCCCATAACAGCTTTGTTCTTGGCAAACTCCGGTTCAAACTCAATGACCCCTTGGGTAGACGAAGCCAAACCGCTTTGGCGGGGAATGCCAAATTTTTGCGTGTAGTCCGTGTGAATGTGGGCGATAGGACGCAGGTAGACGCCATCCAGAAAGGGATTATGTTCTGAGTCTAAGCTCATGAGCGTGCTGCCTAAATTTCCTCAAAAGCTTCCCCGGCAGCGGGGTCGTGAATGGTGACCTCCTGGTTTTTTACGCTGACACGCGCGTTTTTGGGGGTTGACTGGCACACAAAGGCACTGCCGCCAATAATGGTACCCTCGCCAATGATGGTTTCGCCGCCCAGTACGCTGGCGTTAGAGTATACCGTGACGTAATCTTCCAAGGTGGGGTGGCGTTTGACGCCTCGCAGCATCTGACCTTTGCGCGTGGAGAGAGCACCCAAGGTAACGCCCTGGTAGAGCTTACAGTGAGCGCCAATGATGGTCGTCTCGCCAATGACGACGCCCGTGGCGTGATCGATGAAGAAATACTCACCGATTTGAGCGCCAGGGGCGATATCCACGCCGGTGACACCATGGGCATACTCGCTCATAAGGCGTGGAATCAGCGGTACCTTCTGCTGATGCAATATGTGTGCCAGACGGTGTACGAAAATGGCATAAAAACCGGGGTAGCACAACACGATTTCCTCACGGCTGTTGGCGGCAGGGTCGCCGTCAAAGGCTGCCTGTGCATCTTTCAAAAGGAGCGCTTGTACGCGGGGAAGCTCATCCATGAAAACCTCAGCGATTTCCTCGGAACGCTTGGACGCGCTCGCATCAGAAAGCATGCTGTCTTCGTACAGGAGCGCCTTCTTGATCTGCGTTTGGACTACGCGATGGATATGCATCAGGCGTTCGCTGACGAGGAATTCCGACTTGTCGCCCGCAGCGCTTTCGTTGTCAAAATAACCGGGAAACATGAGGATTCTGATGTCATCCAGCAAGGCGATAATGGCAGATCGGCTGGGGAAGTGCTTTTTATAACCCATAAAGAAATGCTCTTCGGCCTCATAGCCTTCAAGGAATGCGGCAACGTGTTTGTCGAGCTTCTCCTCAATCATTGAAACTCCTTATTTTTCGTGTGAAATTCAATTTTTCCTATAATAACAACAGGAATTACATCCAGCCATATTCTTTTTTAAGAGGAATGCGTTGAGAGAATGCGTTGAGTCTGGTCTCCGACAAGTGCCCATCGAGGGGTCTCCATGCGGGCGATGCCCGGGGAGGACAAAAAAGTTCAAAAATCATAAAATAGTACAACTATATATAATCCCAGTTCAGAATCAAATTATGAGAAAAAGGAGATGACAATACGCAAGAAAGTGGCATAATGAACAAAATCTGTCTATCGGCTGCTGCTTTCAGTGGATTTTGCTATTACTCCTCATTGGCAGAATCCCTATAATGAAATAGGTAAGAAAGAGGGGTGAAATATGGCGGGTTCTTCTAAGGAGCGCGAAGAAGAGTGGCGGGAGCTCATCTTTGATGCCTACAATCGTTGTATTGAGCAAGGTGCCCCCCTGTCTGAGATCACCATTAAGCGCATCTGTGAGGAAGCACATATCTCAAAGCCCACCTTCTATCGTTACTTCGATAACAAGGAAGACATGTCGTTGTGGGTATGCCGCCGTGCTGCCGATGCCGGGTTTACCCAGATTGGACGCACCTGCACGTGGTTTGTGGGCCTGTATCGAACCTGCCTGATGTTCCTGCGCTACAAAGCGTATTTTTCGGCAGCGCCTGCGGGAGGTTCAGTGGGTTCGGTGAGGGATGCGCTTTTCGACTATAAGCGCGATGCGATCATGGAAACGCTGACTAAGTATCGTCGTGAGCGCGTTGATTCTATTGTGACGTTTCAGATTGAATCCTTTCTCATTTCGTCGGACTCCATGTTTCGCTATTGGGGCGAATCGGGTATGAGCATGTCACCTGAGGATATTGCTGCCTACATTACCAGCGCTGTGCCCTGGGGTCTGTACAATGCCCTGAAGGAGCCGCTGCGCGGTCTGAGCGATGAGCAGCACCATATCAACCGCATTGCCATCAACAGTGTTGAAGGTCGCCTCGTTGATTACTGGATGCTGCGCAAAGAAGTCGAAGAAGGTTCCTCCATTATCAAGCATGTTATGAACAAGTACGGTGCGTCTGAAGCGGGAGAATAAGAGACAAGCTCTTACGCTTCTTCAGATATTCTTAACAAATCAGTGCTACTATCTGACAAAGGTGCTTGTCGAAGGCATTACCGCTTGACAAGTGGGTTATATACGCTACGGCTCAAAGGGGGGATTCATGCCGAAGGGTAAGCGCAGCGAAGAAGTTCTTGAAGTCGCATTCAAGATGTTTTCGAGTGCTGCTATTGAATCAGTGAGAATGACTGATATTGCGGACAAGGCATGCATTGGCGTCGCAACTATTTATCGCTATTTTGGCACGAAGCAACACCTGGTTGCTCAGGTCGGCGCACGCGAGTGGAGCAGGCAAATTGCTCTTATCGAGAGTCATTTTGCCAATCAAGAAATGGAAGCGCGTCCGGGCCTCGATCAGATAGAGTTTTTGCTTACCGAGTTAGTAGAAAACTACGAGGATTTTCAAGATTTGCTTCGCTTCTCGGCTAATATTGACCAATACTTCCTTCATGAACAGGCTAGCGAGAAGGAATCTGCCCTTTACCGCGAAGCTCTGATGCCTCTTTTCGACCTCCTGTTCGGCGCATTTGACAAGGCTGTCGGGGAAGGAGAATTGCAGGGGAGGTTTTCTGATAGAACATATCAGACGGGAGGCGTTCTGTCGCTTATCGGGTCAGCGCAAAAATATGCCTCTCGCGGTCTTCTCTGCGGTGATGATGACGAAGTTCATATGCAATGGCTGCGCACGCAGGTCAAAACCTATATTTACTGCTTGAGAAACCAATCTGTTTTTTAGGATGTAGGTGAAAACCGTCCCAAAAGCCACTCCGTGAGGCTGTGAGAAAAGTGCCGTGTGAATCTTGGGAGGGCAAAAACTGTGCGAAAAAGCCATCGCGAGGGGCTCCGAAGCCGCAGAGGGAAGCCATAGGACAAGAAACGTGTCCATGAAAGGTGAGCTATAGGACAAAAAGTATGTCCGCAAGGGGTCTGTTGACGGAGGTCAACAGACCTTTTTGATTGTATTTCTAGGCTCGTGAGCCTACCCGGCGCGCATAGCGCGGCGGGAAATAAACCACCCGCTAT
>CAYFWL010000082.1:0-8473 GCA_964346845.1 uncultured Eggerthellaceae bacterium
GTAAAACAGCTACCGCACCACAGGCATAGCCTGTGGGTTTCTCACTAGACTAATTCCAGGCTTCACGACCAATAAGAGCACGTCGCCCGATGTCCTGGCGGAATTGCTTTCCCTCGAAGTTGATAAGCTCAACAGCATCGTAGGCCTTTTCACGCGCTTCTTCAAAGGTCTTACCCAGTGCGACCACATTCAGCACACGGCCTCCTGCGGTAACCAGTTCGCCATCATGGTTCAGGCTCGTACCCGCATGGAACACGGTAACGCCTTCGATGGCTTCAGCCTCATCGATTCCCAGGATAACCTTGCCCTTTTCATAGGGGCCGGGATATCCAGCACTGGCTAGCACGACACACACCGCCCACTCGTCGCGCCATGACAGCACAAGTTCTTCAGTGCGACCTTCAGCCACCGCCTCGACAACCTCGCTAAAATCGTTTTTCAGGCGCGGCAGAATAACCTGAGTTTCAGGATCGCCAAAACGAGCGTTGAACTCCAAAACCTTGGGGCCGTCTTCGGTCAGCATAAAGCCGCCATACAAAACGCCACGATAATCCACCGGGAAGGGATCTTTAGCCGTCGCTTCAGCAGCAACCTGCATGATGCGTTGCATTTCAACAAGTTCGCCATCAGCCAAAATAGGCACAGGAGAATAGACCCCCATGCCGCCGGTGTTGGGTCCGCGATCACCATCGTAGGCTCGTTTATGGTCTTGGGCAGTGGTCATACAAAAAGCCTGGCCCTGGCTAACAAACGCCAGCAAAGAGCATTCGGGCCCCACCAGGCATTCCTCAACGACAACCCGTGCGCCTGCCTCACCAAATACACCGCTGAAACAATCATGGACTGCCTCAATGGCATCTTCGAGGTCATCGGCGACGATGACACCCTTACCTGCAGCAAGACCATCCGCCTTGACCACAATAGGTGCACCCAGTTTATGAACGTACGCTAGAGCATCAGCTTCGTTGTCAAAACTTCCATAGCGTGCCGTGGGAATGTTGTTGGCAAGCATGAACTCCTTGCTGAAGGTCTTGCTGCCTTCTAACTGCGCACCATACGCATCGGGACCAAACACGCTCAGACCTGCAGCACGCACATCATCCGCCACACCAGCAACCAGCGGTGCTTCCGGGCCAATAACAACTAAATCAACCTGATGACCCCGGCAGAAGGCAAGTATATCGGCAGAGTTCTCGACATCTAACCCTGAAACGTTTTCTGCGATGCGCGCCGTGCCGCCGTTACCCGGGGCAACATACAGATTCTCGACACGCGATGATTTTGCGAGCGCCCAGGTCAGAGCATGTTCGCGTCCACCAGAGCCCAGCACCAAGATATTCACAGGAGTCCTTTCTCAAGAAGGGGATGACCAGAAGGGGTTCTTCCTTTAGTTTTCGTTTCTGAAAATAGTTGCATCGCGTTCGGGAGCGACCGAAATCATGCTCACCTTTGCACCAACGAGCTCTTCGAGGTGCTCAATGTAGCGCTGTGCATTTTCAGGCAGCTCTTCAAAAGTCTTGCAGCCAGATATATCGCAGCCCTTCCAGCCAGGCAATTCCTCGTATAAAGGCTTGGCATGGAACAAAACGCTCTGCTGCATAGGTAAGTACTTATACGTAGCACCCTCATGCTCGTAGGCAACGCACACTCTGATGGTTTCAAACTCCGAAAGAACGTCCAGCTTAGTCAGAGCGATATCAGTGAGACCGTTGACATCAACAGCGTACTTGCCGATAACAGCGTCGAACCAGCCACAGCGCCGCTTGCGCCCGGTGGTTACACCGTATTCATGCCCCACAGAGCACAAAATCTCACCCACTTCGGCCTCTTCCCCCATACCGCCATTTTCAGGAAACAGCTGCTCAGTGGGGAAAGGGCCACCGCCCACACGGGTGGTGTATGCCTTCATGATACCGATGACCTTGTTGAAGGCCATAGGACCCACACCTGTACCGATTGCAGCACCACCAGCGCTGCACGAAGAGGACGTGACGTAAGGATAGGTGCCATGATCGATGTCCAGCATGGTGGCTTGCGCACCCTCGAACAGGATGTTCTTGCCTTCACGTAAAGCGTTGTTCAGCAGCTGTGTCGTTTCGGCCATATACGGCTTCAAGATGAGCGCATAGGGCAGCATCTCATCGCAGATCTCATCAACGGTATAGCTGTGCAAGCCGTAAATTTTTTCCAGAATGGGATTTTTTTGGGTCAGCGCTAATTCCACTTTCATGCGGAAAATCTTTTCATCCATCAAATCCTGAACGCGGATGCCCTTACGTGCAGCTTTATCCTGATAGCAGGGGCCGATACCGCGTTTGGTGGTGCCGATGGAATTCTTACCGAGCATCTTTTCGTCGGCGCCATCCAAATCCTTGTGATAGGGCATGATGATGTGTGCGTTGCAGCTAATCTTCAAGCGCTCGGAGCTGATCCCCTCTGCCTGCAGCATGGCCATTTCCTTGACCAGTGCACCTGGATCGATGACCACGCCGTTGCCGATAACAGGCGTGCAGTTTTCGTACATAACACCCGATGGCATCAGGTGCAATGCCAAACTCACATCGCCATGAACGACGGTATGACCGGCGTTGTTACCACCTTGAAAACGCACGACGTAATCATAATCGCCCGCGATAAGGTCAGTGATCTTGCCTTTTCCTTCATCGCCCCATTGAGTTCCTACCAAAACTGTACTCGGCATTGGAGAGCCCCTCCTGTAGTCGTCGAACGTGCGCTTATGCAGTACGTATCCAAACTATTATTATAGTACGAACGCTGGACACCACGATGGGAAGGCAGGGGAAAAAGCGCAGAATGGAGCTCCGACGAGACATCGGGATGTTCAACCGTCACGGGCAGAAGACACGCGCTCCGTCTTCTTTAAGACTCCGAACCAACAAAGTCACCAAAGCGGGTGAACTCGGCTTCAAAGGAAAGACGGATATCCTTTGTGGCACCGTTGCGGTGCTTGGCCACAATAAGCTCAGCTTCACCTAAAGGCAGACGGTCGTGCGCTTCGGCCTCCTGTTCATTCATGCTCCGGTCAATGAACATGACGATATCGGCATCCTGTTCAATAGAGCCCGACTCGCGCAAGTCGGAAAGCATGGGACGTTTTTTCCCACCGCGCTGCTCGATGCTACGCGACAGCTGAGACAAGGCCAACACAGGCATGTCCATCTCTTTTGCCAAGACCTTCAAGCCACGAGAAATCTCGCCTACCTCAACGGCACGGTTCCCATCGCGGCGCGCTGTTGCCGGCTGCATGAGCTGCAGGTAGTCAACAACAATCAGGCCTTTTTCTTTGTTGCGTAGCTCACGGCGGGCCTTCGCACGCAGCTCCAAAATAGAGAGAGCCGGCGTATCATCAATCACAATATCGAGTTTTGACAGAGTTTTTGCCGCCTCTCGAAGCGCGGTGAAATCCGTTTTCCCGAGGAATCCACTGCGTACCTTAGAAAGACTCAAACGCGCCTCAGAGCACAGAATTCTCTGCACAAGCTGAGAGGCACTCATTTCCAGCGAGAGGAACGCAACGGAAACGCCGGCTTTGGCTGCATTCACCGCGATATTCAAGGCAAAGGATGTCTTACCCACGCCTGGACGTGCAGCAAGAATCACCAAATCGCCACCGCGAAAACCGTGAAAAAGGTTGTCGACATCCACAAAGCCCGTGGGAACGCCCGCCATCTCACCCTGCATGTCCTTAAGTTTTCGCAGCTCATCGAAAGCCCCTTCAAGCAGTTTGTTTATCGGCTTGAACTCAGAAGACACCCGCTTTTCAGTAACATTGAACAGCATCTTCTCAGCTTCTTCGACCACCACGTTTAAATCATCGGGGGCATCGAAAGCCAGTGCATTGATGGAATTGGAAGCGTGCACCAGATCGCGCAATATCGATGTGCGCTTGACCACGGAAGCGTGACTTCTCCAGTTGGTGAGAGCGAAGGTGTTGTCAGCCAGCTCCAGCAGATACGTACGACCACCTGCTGCTTCCAGCTGCCCTTTGCCATGGAGATTTTCTGCCAAAGAGATAGGATCGACGGGAATATTGCGCTTATAGAGATCCATCATCGCTTCAAAGAGGATGGCATGAGCCGGACGATGGAAGTTCTGCGGCTTCAGCAGAATTGCAATCTCTTCCATAGCCTCATTGTTGAGCATGCAGGCGGCAAGCACCGATTGCTCAGCGTCGATATTCTGGGGAAGAGCACGACGAGAACGCGCCAAATCAGTCGAGGGAGCAGGTGCTGCGGATGCCACCGCAAAGCCTGAGGTATCGACCCATCCTTCTTCTTCATAGTGATTTGGCATGATGCCCTCCTTTTGCGAAAAAGGCCCCTTACTCTCTCGGCGAGCAGGGACCTTTTGCTTCTAAGCGAAAGGCGGGTGCGAAACTATTCCTCACCAGCAACTTCCACGACTTCCTCTGCAGCAGCTTCCTCTACAACAGGAGCCTCTACGGCAGCCACGGCAGGCGACTCTTCGGTGCCAACGAGCACCTTAAGCGCAGCCTTCGCTTCGCGGTACAGAGAAACCATGATCTCATGCTCGCCTGCAGTTTTAATCGGAATCTGCAGCTCAATACGACGCTTGTCGAGTTCAACACCAAACTTAGCGGCAACCGCCTCGGCGATCATGACAGAGGTGACGGAACCAAACAGCTGGCCCTCATCGCCCACCTGAGCAGCCACGAATACGGGAGCTGCCTCCAGCGTAGCTTTCAGCTCAGCAGCATCGGCGATACGCTTCTCTTCGCGCTTCGCGATGCTCTTCCTACGGTTTTCCAGCTGCTTCAGGTTACCCGAAGTAGCCAAAATAGCAAGACCTTGAGGAATCAGGTAGTTGTTAGCGAAGCCACGAGCGACCTCGACGACATCGCCTTCGCCACCTTTGCCTTTTACTTCAGCCGTCAAAATAACTTTCATGGTTCCTCCTTCTTAATCGCGCTTGCGGCGATCACCGCGACCGCTGATTGCGGGAACCACGTAAGCCATCAATGCCATTTCGCGCGCACGCTTTACGGCATTAGCAACGTCTCTCTGATGCTGGGTGCAGCAACCCGTCACGCGACGAGGCTTGATCTTGCCACGATCGGTAACATATTTACGCAGCAGCTGCGTATCCTTATAGTCGACGAACTGCGCAGACTCTTTGCAGAACTGGCAGTACTTACGACGAGGCTGCTTTGAATAATCGGCCATATTCAACCTCTTTCGTTAATTAGAATGGAATATCTTCATCGTAAACGGAAGCAGTGGGCTCAACAGACGGAGCGGGCGTTGCGTTGTTATATGAACGTGCGCCGCTATTGTTGCTATAATCGCTGTTGCGGCTGCTCATGAACTCAAGCTCATCCACGATCACTTCAATCTTGCTTCGCTTTTCGCCGGTTTCTTTCTTCTCCCACTGGCTCCAGCGGAGCTTGCCTTCAATGGAAACCTTCATGCCTTTGGTCAGGATGCGTGAAAGGCTTTCCGCACGTGCACCGAACATAGTGCAATCGATGTAGTTCGGATAGTCTTCCCACTCGCCTGTCTGCGCATTGCGACGACGATCGTTTACCGCAACGCCAAAGCCAAGAATAGAAACACCGCCAGCGGTGTTCCGAAGTTCAGGATCGCGTGTCAAATTACCGCTAATGATTACTCTGTTAATGCTCATATCTTCCTCTTTTCATGCGTGGTGAAAATTGTTTCACCAGGTCAATCACTAGTCGCGATCAGCACGAGCCACGATCATGTGACGCTCGACAGCGTCGGTGATGCGCAGAACGCGATTCAGTTCAGCAATGCTAGCGGGATCCGCATGAAAATCGACGAGAGTATATTCACCCTCGACCTGGCCGTTAATCTC
Organism: uncultured Eggerthellaceae bacterium; assembly: GCA_964346845.1. Lineage (GTDB taxonomy): Bacteria > Actinomycetota > Coriobacteriia > Coriobacteriales > Eggerthellaceae > CAKUOV01. The sequence goes on from CAYFWL010000082.1 coordinate 5,857, forward strand.
GTAAGCAAGCTTGCGCTTGCCCCAGTCATTGACGTTGTCGATGACACCATTGCCTTCTGCGATGGTGGTTTCAACGCGCTTCATTGCTGCAAGACGGGATTCTTCATCGATATTCGGTGCGACAAAAAACAGCAGTTCATAAGCCTTCATCAGCTCACCTCCTTTGGACTGTACGGCTTCGGGGCTGATAAAGGCAAAAGAGCCCGAAGCAGGATTAGCCCATGTATTGTAGCAAATAGGATTTTGCAGTTCAAGCTGCATTTTCTGAACTTGTAGAAATCACCATACGTATCGCTTCTATCAAAACGAGGCGAAAATCTATCAAGGAGTACACAAAAATGTATCACCGCAGCTACCAAAAGCTATCAAAAAGCGCCAACGCACACGCGAAGGCGCTCAGCATTTGTCAGTTTTCGTCAGCTTGCGCTCGAAAGAACGTTATGCATCTTCTGGCTCAATGTCTATCTCATCAGCAGGACCTAACTTCTCGGCATAGTTAGGAGCCTCGCCCAAAAACAGCACTTCGTCGATGAATTCATATGCGCCACCATCGTCCACCGTATAGGGATTGCCAATAGCCACTCCCACAGGATCTCCCGGCAGACCACCCTCGGCGATAATCGCATCGCTCTGTTCATCATCCATCCAGCCATCGTAGCAGAAGGCATACCCCGTGATGCCGTCAAGCCCACTGATCAGCGCTTCGGCCTTTTCGTACATCTCTTCAGGCGTTTCCCCTAAAATAGCGTCAAAATACATAACATCGCGCACCAAGGTAGCGGCGAAGGGGGCGAATTCTCCCTCCTCCTTCAGGCGTTCCTTTGCTTCCTCAATAGCAAACTGCAGGATTTGCTCCAACATATCGGGAATAACAATGTCTTCTTCCACGAACTCTTCTTCATCAGCCATGGAAAATCCTTTCTCACGCAGGTCGATGCCTTATCCACATTGTATGGTATGAAGACGAAAACAGCGAGAGTCTAATCGCTACTTGTCATACAATACGTGACAAAACTATCTTCCAAAGGGTACATCATGCTTTTTTCTTCCAAATGCGTAATTGGCAAAGAAGATATCGCCGATGCCAGAGGACGCCAAGTCGTTGGCTCTCGTGCCAGCATCGTGGGTATCGTGCTGAACGTCCTGCTTTGCGCCGCAAAGGCGACTATCGGCCTGACTGCAGGGTCAATTTCTATTGTGGCCGACGCAGTGAACAACCTGTCCGATGCGGCCTCCAATATTATTAGCCTGCTGGGCTTCAAGCTCGCAGGCAAGCCCGCTGACGCACATCACCCCTATGGACATGGCCGCTATGAGTACCTCGCAGGACTTTTTATAGCAGTGTTGGTGCTGGTCGTTGGCGTTGAATTGGCACAAGGGAGCATAGAAAAGCTGCTCAATCCTTCGCCTGTCGAATACAGCAGGGCATTGGCAATCGTTTTAGTTCTCTCCATTATGGTGAAGGCATGGATGCTTCTCTTCAACGCACAAGTGAGTCGCGCAATCGGATCGGGCGCGCTGAAGGCCGCATCGGTAGATTCTCGCAATGACATGATTACGACCGCCGCCGTGCTTATCGCCGTTGTTCTTTCCCCCCTCGTTGGATTCGGCCTCGACGGGTGGATGGGACTCATCGTTGCTGGCTTCATCCTGTGGAGCGGCATAGGCCTGGTTCGCGAGGCTATCAATCCGCTGCTAGGAAAGCCCGCCGACAAAGAATTAGTCCGCCATATCGAGGAAAAGATAACCTCCTATGAGGGAGTTTTGGGCATCCATGATCTGATTGTGCATGATTACGGTCCCGGACGCATATTCGCCAGCGTTCACGCTGAAGTGGCCGCCGAGGTTGATGTGCTGACAAGCCACGAGATGATAGACGATATTGAGCAGGACTTTTTACGAAGCGAAGGTCTTTCGATAGTCATTCACCTGGACCCCGTCGTGACCAGCGACAAGCAGGTGGCGCTGTTGCATCAGTGGATTTCGGAAGACGTGAAGAAAATAGACGAGCGCCTGAGCATCCATGATTTACGTATAGTGCCTGGCGAAGATCGAACCAACGTGATCTTCGATTGCTACGAACCTTACGCGGTGGACATTCCGGAAGACGAGCTTAAACGCCAAATCAGCCAACGAGTTGCGGCTCAATTTCCTGGCCGCTGCTGCGTCATTCAGATTGACCGTGGCTAGTTGGTAAAAAAGCACAGGGCGCGGTTTTGGTGAATCGACCAGCGAATCGGATCTTCTTTCTGCCAAAAAAACCAAACTTGTCCGGGGAAATAGAGGTTGTTTCGGGCGCTTTTTGACAAAAAGAGCGCCTTTTTCGCTCTCCCTCCCCTCTTTTCAGCGGGAAATGAGGCCTTTTCCCCTGACAACTCGGCTTTTTCTGCCAGTTTTAATTTGAAGAGAAAGAAGCCCCTCTTCTTGGACAGGCGAAGTGGTAGCCCCTCTGTGGTTGCCCCTCTGTGGGTTGCCTTTGCGGTTGCCTTTGCGGTTGCCTATGTGTTACCTCTATGGTAACCCCTCTGTGGTTGCCTTTGCGCGCCCAGGCGGAGGAAGAGGGATTCCGGCTTCTGCTGCGCGGAAAACCGACCCCTCCCTCGCAAGCTCGGTCGGG
>CAYFWL010000083.1:0-8453 GCA_964346845.1 uncultured Eggerthellaceae bacterium
AGCCTTGGAAGTGGGCGCTCCTCACAACCCGCTTTCCTTTCCTCAGATACGAACAGTCACAAGACCCCTATAATGAGCATAATGAGCATGGTTCAAACCCGAATTCAAAACACCAGCCCAACACGTACACGGAAAGGCCTTCTTCCATGAATATCCCCGCTGATCTTGCCCGCTGGATCGATCGCGCCGATTCCCGTTACCAAGAGGAGCTTGCACGCCTTGCTGCAGACGAAACCGCCTACAAGGACGCCTTCTTCCAGGATTTAGAGTTTGGCACCGCAGGCCTCCGTGGCATTTTGGGCGCTGGCCCCAACCGTATGAATATCCACACCGTAGGAAAGGCAAGCCAGGGCCTGGCCAATTATCTCAACGCTAAGTTCACGAACCCCCGGGTAGCCATCGCTCGGGACTCTCGCAGGTGCGGAGAAGAGTTTTGCCAGGTAGCAGCAGGTGTCTTAGCCGCCAACGGCATACGCGTTTTCCTCTATGAACGCATCGAACCCACACCGGCGCTCAGCTGGGCCGTACGCGACCAGCAGTGCAGTGCAGGTATTTGCATAACCGCCAGCCATAATCCTGCCGAATACAACGGTTATAAGGCGTATGGCGCTGACGGCTGCCAGATTACCACCCAGGCCGCTCAGGATATCCAGACCGCCATAAACGCAGTGGACTTGTTCGATGACGTCAAGTGCCTGCCCTTTGAAGAAGCACTTGCCAGCGGCTTAGCCCAATGGAGCGATGAGGGTGTATTGGACCGCTTCATCGATGCCGTATACGAGCAGTCGCTTGAAAATGCGGAAGCGCTTGCTGATCTTTCGGTAGTATACACGCCCCTCAACGGAGCAGGACGGGAATGCATCAGCCGCATCTTTCAACGTATCGGCATGAGAAACGTCACTATGGTGCCCGAACAGGAACATCCTGATGGCAACTTCCCCACCTGCCCCTATCCCAACCCGGAGATTCGCCAGGCCCTGGAACGCGGCTTGGCTCTGTGCCAAGAAGTAAAACCTGACCTGCTGATAGCAACCGACCCCGATGCCGACCGCACCGGCATCGCCGTAGCGCACGAAGGCGAATATGTGCTGCTCAGCGGTAACGAGGTGGGGGCGCTGCTCGTGGACTACGAATGCAACAAAGCCGAAGCGCGGGGCGAAGATCTGCACGACAAAGTATGTGTGAGCACCATTGTCTCATCAATCATGTGCGACCTGATGGCCCAAGAGCGTGGCTTTGAAATACGCCGCGTGCTGACGGGTTTTAAATACATCGGTGAGCAAATCGGCCTCTTAGAAGCCGCCGGCGAAGCTCATCGTTTTCTTTTTGGCTTTGAAGAGAGCTACGGTTACCTCGCAGGCACCCACGTGCGCGACAAAGATGCCGTTGTGACCAGCATGCTCATCGTGCAGATGGCAGCGTGGCATAAGAATCAGGGTCGCAATCTTGTTCAGGCTATGGAGGCTCTGTATGAGCGTTACGGTTGGTGGAAAAATAGCACTATCAGCGTGAGTTTTCCTGGAGCAGCCGGTGCCGACACCATGAAATCCCTGATGGCGGGCTTACGTTCTGCTGCCCCCGCCGTCATTGCAGGCTTCCCCGTAACCACCGTGGTGGATTTTGCCACGGGAGCCCCTCTGCCCGTTTTTGGCGGACGGGGCGCAAGCGAACCCCAGCAGCTCCCCTGCGCCGATGTGCTCGAACTGCAAATGGAGGGAGGCCACAAGCTCATTATTCGTCCCAGCGGCACCGAGCCCAAGGTGAAAGCCTACTCCTTCGTGAAAGGCGAAAACCCCCAGCAAGCCGCTCAGTTGCTCACCGCCATCGAGGATGCCGCTCGCCAACTCCTGTCCTAATTATGACAAGGGGACAGGTAATTTGTCATAATTTTTCACTCAGTGCAAAAGCAAACCCAAAAGCAGCACAAAAAGCCACGCTTTGGGAAGCGCTCGCTGCCCTCGAGGAGCCACGAAACCACGTTTCCCCAGGTCGCAGATTGTGAAGCATCCGAAAAACGGTCGAAAGCAAGCAGATTCTTTCCCAAAGCGTGGCTTTTTGTGCTTGAATCCTTCCTTTGAGGGATATCCGAGCCTTGCCTTATGACAAATTACCTGTCCCCTTGTCATAATCGGCCCTGGTCTCCCCTATGCTGCAATTTTTCCCACTGAACACGAGCAGGAAGTCCTTCGCAACAAAGATCACAACCGCTACCGCAGCTGCTGCAATCACTAGTGCGATTATGATTCCAAACGGGCTGAACAGGTGCTCCTTTCCCTCTTTCCTACCCAGCTTCGTCAAGATGCCCGTCATCAACAACGCAATCATCACAATGGACACCGACCGAAGCAAGAGCGCCTCCGCAAACACAGACGCAGCTCCCAAGACATCATGTGTCTCTTTTAAGTCACTGACTGACCAGCAGGACATAGACTATCAATCCAGCGATTCCATAGAGACTTTGTACTCGGATTCTCTTTATGAGACGTTCTTTTTTCTGACCAGCATAATCAACCATCACTTGAGCCACTTCCCTTGATTCCGCATCCCTATCGCATCCCTATGCTCACGTTTCCTTTCCCCTTGGCTGAGCTCAGGAATGGTGCTGTCGTAGAACTCCGCGTTTTTCTGCCAGCAGACTGATATCCAGCATATTGCTGCCCGTCTCCCAACGGGAAACCGTTCTTCCGGAAACGTTCAATGCTCCTGCAAACTGCTTTTGGGTGATTCCCTTAGCTTTTCGGAGTTCCCTTAAAAGATTTCCCATTGTGGTTGGTCCATGTTTATTCCTCCTCCCCGCACAAAAATAGCCGTTTTCGCACCGGGGCAACACGACACAAAGTGAGAAAACGCCTTTCGGACACGCGACAGCAGTGTCTATACGGCGCCTTTCTTCATTAATGGGGCTATAGAACAAAAATGTGTCCTATAGCCCCATTGTTGGCTTCAATTATTTATTGTTATTCACGCGAGATTCTGAAGAAAGCAGGCCCGATGCCTGCCGCTCCCCCGCCTCTAGTTTTCCTTCCATGCTCCTGCTATCAACAAGAACGCGAGAACTCTCACTGACGCTTGATACGGCCACCCCCCAAAACGTATTCCCCATCGTAAAAAACAGCAGCTTGACCTGGTGTGATAGCACTCTGGGGCTCATCGAAAACCACACGCACGCGAGAGTCGGACTCAACGTGCACCGTACAGGGCTGCTCAATCTGCCGATAGCGAATCTTGGCAGCGCAGCGAAACTCCTCAGCAGGAGCAGCTCCCGCAGCCCAGCAGACCTCTCCCACCAGGCAATCCCGCTGCATGAGCTCATGGCGCGGCCCCACCGTAATCGTATTGGTATGCGGATCGATAGCATTCACGTAGAGGGGCTCGGGACCGTAAAGACCCAAGCCCTTACGTTGGCCAATAGTGTAGCGGGCAATCCCTTGGTGCTGCCCACGTATCTCCCCGGCACTTGTCACAAAATCACCCGGCTCACCCAGCGATCCCGCGTACTTTTCCACCACGCGCGCATAGTCGCCATCGGGCACGAAACAGATGTCCATGCTTTCGGCTTTTTCCGCATTTCCAAATCCTTGACCTGCAGCAATGCCACGAGTCAGGGTTTTGCTCATGCCTCCCAGCGGAAATATCACTCGTGACAGCTGGTCTTGCGATAAAGCATACAGCACATAGCTTTGGTCCTTGGACGTATCGGCCGCCTTGCGCAGATAAAAGAAACCGTCCTCGCGCTGCTCAACCCGCACATAGTGCCCCGTAGCCACATACTCACAAGCCTGACTCCGAGCGAAATCGAAGAGTTTGCCAAACTTCATGGTGCGATTGCAGTCAACGCAGGGGTTGGGGGTGCAACCTGAAAGATAGCTCGCACAGAAGGGGTCGATAACGTTTTTCTTAAAATCGCTCATATACTCCAACGTGTGATGGGGTATGCCAAGGCGCTGAGCGACCTGCCGCGCATCATCGATATCGGACCCCGAGCCACAAGAATCCTCGGCGGCAGATGGCACCTGTGTTGCTTCATGCAGGCGCATAGTGCATCCAACGCATTCAAAACCTTGGTCAATAAGGATTTTTGCCGAAACGCTTGAATCAACGCCCCCACTCATAGCCACCAATACGCGCTTACCTTCGCTCATTGCTGTACCTTTCACACCTTCCATGTCACCGCTAATGCGACGCACCTTGTTCTGCCGAAGTGCACCTTGCGCACCTTGCGCACCGCAAGCGATGCGATGCACCTTTCCCTCCGCCCTTCTTTTCCTTCTACTCGCCAAAAGACGAGCCTACAAAAACACGACTTCGCCCGTTGCCAGATAGTACAGAGCACCCACAACGCGCACGTCATCAGGGATATTCTGCTCGTTGACCAGAGCCTTGTTGATGAGCCCAACAGCATACTCCACATTGAGGCGTGATGCCTGCAAAGGGTCAGTTTCACGCCCAATAGCCTTCTTGATTTCTTCCACGATAAAACCAATGAAGCCTTCTGGATCATCATGCTCATCCTCGTGCAGCGCAGCTTCCACCGCACCGCAATGATCGTGGCCCATAACCACAACGAGCTTGGTGTCTAAATGCCCACAGGCATACTCGATGCTACCCAGCTGATGATCGTCGATAACATTTCCCGCCACGCGAATGACAAAGAGATCGCCAATACCTGCAGAAAAGACGACATCGGGCACAATGCGCGAATCCGAGCAGGTGACGACTATAGCATAGGGTACCTGCCCGTGCTCTACCGAATGAGCGCGCACCGCACGAGAAACATCTCCTTGGTCATAGTCTCCCGCAACGAAAAGAGCGTTACCGGCTTTGAGTTTTTCCAGAGCCTGGCTGGCGTTTATGCCTGTTGCGTTGTGTGTCATTGCGCTCCTTTTGTTTTTCGCTTTTCTTGCGAGTCGTCGCGGTATGTGCATCCTGGTGCACTGTCCCGTTCCCCACAGCTTTCCTGCGCGATAAGCGATCCCCCCGCCCTTTCGTGCCCCGAGGTTTTATCAGGCATCGCTTATCAAATCCAATGAGGTCGGTGCGACCCGCCTTGGTCAGCGCCTCCGCCACCAAATCGTAATTCCGAGGATTACGATACTGGATAAGAGCGCGCTGAAGCGCCTTTTCATGGGACGATGCGGGAACAAAGACCGGCTCGCCCGTCAGCGGATCAAACCCCGTATAGTACATACACGTGGCAAGAGAACCCGGCGTAGGATAAAAATCCTGCACCTGCTCTGGGTTGTACCCCATATCACGCACGTATTCAGCCAGCTCGATGGCTTCCTCTAAACCCGAACCAGGATGCGAGCTCATAAGATAGGGAACCAGAAACTGCTTCTTACCCGCACGTTCGTTGGCAGCAGCATACTCCTTGCAAAACTGCTGATAGACACGGTTGCGCGGTTTTCCCATAAAGGAAAGCACCGTATCGCTAACATGCTCGGGAGCCACCTTCAACTGGCCACTCACATGGTGTTTCACCAGCTCATCAAGAAATTCCCCATGCTTAGGATCCGCCATGAGGTAATCAAATCGAATGCCGCTGCGTATGAACACCTTTTTCACGCCAGGGAGAGCGCGCAAGGTGCGCAGCAGACTCAGATAGTCAGTATGGGTGGGCCTGCACGCCTCGCACACGGTAGGTGTGAGGCAGCGTTTGTCTCTACACGCACCTTGCTTCGACTGCTTAGGACACGCGGGCTCACGGAAATTCGCCGTAGGGCCGCCCACATCATGGATGTAGCCTTTAAAGTCAGGGTCGGCGATGATGAGCTGCGCTTCCTCGAGCAACGATTCATGGCTGCGTGCCTGCACGATACGCCCCTGATGGAAGGTAAGTGCGCAGAAAGCGCATTCGCCAAAACAACCACGGCTGCTGGTCAGAGAGAATTTCACCTCAGAAAAGGCAGGAACACCACCCTGCGCGTCATAGCGAGGATGCCATGCGCGCGCATACGGCAACCCATAAACTGCATCCATCTCTTCAGTCGAAAGCGGTTTTTGCGGCGGGTTTTGCACCACATACAGGTGGTCGCTATAGGGTTCCACCAGGCGTTTTCCCGTAAAAGGGTCACTCTCACGATACTGTTGCATAAAGCTTTCGGCAAAACTGCGCTTGTCGGCAGCAATCTTTTCCCAGCAAGGCAGCAGATGGTAATCGTAAACGGCATCCAGGGACCGCGTTCGATACACGGTACCATCGATGAATGTGATGTCCTGAATAGCGAGACCCGCGTTGAGGGCATCGGCCACCTCCACGATGGAGCGCTCCCCCATGCCATAGCACAGCAAATCGGCACCAGAATCCAGCAAAATGGAACGGCGTGGACGATCCGACCAGTAATCATAATGAGCCAGACGACGAAGGCTTGCCTCGATGCCCCCTATAATGATAGGCACCTCTTTATAGGCTTTGCGAATGAGACCGGCATAGACGATGGTGGCGCGATCAGGCCTCAGAAACGCCTTCCCACCGGGGGAATACGCATCGAAATGGCGACGTTTGCGCGCCACGGTGTAGTGGTTCACCAGGGAGTCCATGTTCCCCGCAGAAACCATGAACCCCAAGCGCGGTTGGCCGAACACCTGCACGCTCGGGAGATTTTTCCAATCGGGCTGGCAAATGATGCCCACTTTATAGCCGTTTGCCTCCAGCATGCGCGTAATGATAGACATGCCAAAGGAGGGGTGATCGACGTAGGCATCACCGCACACATAAACGAAATCGACCTGGTCCCAGCCACGCTGGCGCATTTCGGAAGCAGTGGTGGGAAGAAAGCTGTTTCGGGGGGCGTTCGTCATCGTTCCTACTTGAAAATCACTTTTTTATACAGGATAAAGTTCCAGAGCACAATACATGCCATCGTGCCCAGCTTGGCAAGCAAGGGATAGACACCCCTGCTGGCCAAAACATCGATAAGCAGCGTGCTGAAGGTGGTATTGAACGCGAAAAGCACCAGGTACAAGCTCAGGCTTCGTGTGGGATGAGAGGTGCTTTTGAAGGTAACGCTGCGGTTCACCAGAAAATTGAATGCCGTAGCACAAACGACCGCCGTCACATTGGCGAGCTTCAAATCAACACCGAAAGCAGCACTGAGCAGCTGAAAAAGCACCAGTTCAATAAGGGCCGAACTGGTGCCCACTACCAGATATTTGACAGCTTCTCCCAGCGTTTTCTTGGTGCCGTTTTCCTTGATTTCCTTCATGGGATCAGTTTACCATGAAGAAGGGCCGCACGCGTGTGCAGCCCTTTTCGCACGGCAGGAAGGCAGAACTGAAGGCAGAACTCCCCATTAAAGAAGCGTCTTGGGCGAAGAATTCTTAGAGCTTGGTGCCACACGCAGGGCAAAAGGCAGCCTCTTCAGGAATCGTCTTGCCACAGGAGGGGCACACCAAATCAACAGCAGGTTCCGGCGCAGGCTCAGGCACCTTGGTACCACAGTTTCCGCAGAACAGAGCACCTTCTGCGAGCGGGGTGCCGCAATTGGCGCACACCTTGTCCTTTGCTGCCTTAGCAGCAGCTGCAGCGGCTTCTTTGGCAGCTTTCTCGGCTTCGGCAGCAGCGATTTGCTCTTCAAGCGCAGCGATTTGACCATCGACTTCGTCTACCGCTTTATAGAGCTCTTCGTAATCAATGCGAAACTCAGCGTTCTCCTTCGTGACGGAGAAAACAGCGGCACCCAATGCCGCGCAGGCCTCATTGCGCTTACTCTGCAACTCAGAGAGCTTCATCTTCGATGAGGCAGAATCAAAAGCGCTGGTTACCTTATCGGCACCTCTGCTCAAAAGCTCGTTGGCGCTGTCAAGGATATTGGTATCAAAGATGCTCATGGCGAATCCTTTCTGAAAGATTTCACGACTCTTTCATTGTACGCCGTTCCTGAAAGGAGAACATATCCGTTTGGCATCAACTTAGCTGCGATTCCGCTACCTCACGGCCTAGGGTGAAAGGGCGAAAGGGTGAAGGGGCGAAAGGGTGAAGGGGCGAAAGGATCGCGAAGCTCGCCATAAATCCGACAACCGAAAATGTCATCGGGGCAAAAAAGAGGGACTTGTCAGGGGAAATACCCCGCAAAATCCTTCAAACACCCTGACAAGTCGTCATTTTTTGGCAGATTCCCCGTTTTCTCGTGCATTTTCCCCTGACAAGTCGGGCTTTTTTGGCAGTTTTCGCTCGTTGGAGGGGTTCAGGCTTTTATCGCAGGAGAGGCCTTCCACCTCAGGAGAGGCCGCCCGTCTCAGAAACGGCTTCCGTCTCAGGAGAGGCCGCCCCAAGAGAGGCGCCCACCACGGGAGAAGCCGTCCACCCCGGGAGATTCCTTCCACTGGAATCTGCCACTGCGATCTTCTGGTGTTAGGTAACGGGAGAAGCCGTCCACCCTAGGAGATTCCTTCCCCAGGAGAAGACTCCCACAAAAGTGGGCGCCCGCCTCAAAAGCGGCCTTCCCCGTCCC
>CAYFWL010000084.1:0-8434 GCA_964346845.1 uncultured Eggerthellaceae bacterium
ATTAGAACGAGACAGGAAAGCGGCAAGAATACGGCGGGGATTAAATATGCCGTGATGGCGCGGGGGATCGCGTAGAGCGAAAAGTAGATAACCGAAGACCAGACGGTTCCTACGATCAAATCGCGAGTGCCTTGCTCAGGGCTGCTGGCCGCGAACAAGCGCTGCCAGAGCAACAGCAGGAGTGCGGATCCGAGTCCTAAAAGGATGCCGGCGGCGATGGAGAACTCCAGGGCAAAAGTCGGCAGATAGATGGCGGCGACCAAACAGACCCAGCCAAAAAAATAAGAAACCACCGCATAGGGAAGGCAGGTGCGTTTGAGAATTGTCGGGTGTGCGTAGGCAAGCCAAGTGGTGAGAAAACAGGTAAACGTCAGCATGAGGGATTGCGCCAAAAAGAACCACAGGATTATCTCGCGTGTCTGGAACTCCATGGGCAGAAAAGGGAAGACGCCGCCCCAGGTTCCGGTAGCGTTGATGGCCAAGAAGAGAGCGTAGCCGAGAGAGGCGACGTTTGGCATGAAAGTAGATATAATGCCCCGGCTGGTCATGGCAGTTATTATACGATATGCGCTTCGATAAAGGGGAGTGGTTGATTCCCCTGAGCGATTGGTCCTCGGGGTATTCGCAAAAGAGAAGGGGAAATATCGCCAAGGGCGTCTCCTTATTGGAAAACGGCACCCGTTTGTTCAGGCAAAAGCAAAAATTCACATACTTTATGTGACACCGTTTTATTCCAGCAAGGTAGCTTGTACGCTATCGGATTTGCGCGCAGGGGCGTGCGCCTCGAAGCGCGAATACAGCCAGAACTTGGGCTGAAAAAGGAAGCACAGAACACAAGAGCGTGGCCTAAAAGAAGACCCGATTTTTGGATGCTGTGCTGTCTCGTAGGAGAAAGAAGGAGGAATACATGTCAGACAAGCTCAACATGGATCGTCGCACATTTACTAAGATGTCTGCCGCTCTGGGCTCCTTGGCTGCTCTCGGTGGAGTAGCTACGGTAGGTTCCAACATGTTCAGCGCCACGGAGCCCGCTTTCGCGGATTCCGAGGAAAAGATTGTCTACACGCACTGCGCAGTGAACTGCGGTTGCTGCTGCGTGTGGGAGTGCCATGTCAAAGATGGCGAGATCATGTACATCGAACCCGATAAGTCCATCGTGGGCTCGGGCGACTGGAGCGAGCCCCAGATGCGTCCCTGCTTGCGTGGCCGTTCTGCTCGTCGCTGGTTGCAGCATGCGGATCGCCTGAACTACCCCATGAAGCGCGCTGCAGGCGCCAAGCGTGGCGAAGGCAAATTCGAGCGCATCTCGTGGGAAGAGGCTCTCGACACCATCGCGAGTGAGATGAAGCGTGTTCGCGACACCTATGGCGATGAGTCCGTCTACTGGCAGTACGCGTCAGGGGTGACGATGCGGGCGGCCGTCTGGGCTACTCGGGCACCTACAGCAACGGCCAGCGTATGCGCTCCGCTTTCTACACCTATGGCGAGGCGGGCGGTTATGGTTCCAACTATCAGTGCACCGTCGATAACGAGCTGGTGGTTATGTTCGGCAGCAGCCCCATCGAGACTCGCATGGGCGGTACGGGCCAAGGCAACAACTTTGTCTATGCCCGTGAAACCAAGAATTTGCGCATTATCAACATTGATCCGCGTCTGAACGACGCTGCTATCGGTGAAAACACCGAGTGGATTCCTATCCGTACCGGCACCGACGCTGCTCTCTGCGCTGCTCTGTCCTATGAAATCATCAACAACGGCTGGGCTGACGAAGAGTTTTTGCACAAGTACTGCGTCGGTTATGACGAAGAGACCATGCCTGAATCCAGCAAGGGTATGAACCGCTCCTACAAGGACTATGTCATGGGTACAGGCTATGATATGGTGAAGAAGACCCCTGCCTGGGCTTCCAAGATCACGCAGATTCCCGAGCAGCGTATCATTGATCTGGCTCGTGAAATGCATGAGGCTAAGCCGGTGTTCATCACGCAGGGCTATGGTTCTCAGCGTCACTCCAACGGTGAGATGACGGGCCGTGCCATCATGGTTCTGCCTCAGCTTCTGGGCCAGGTTGGCGGGCCGGGCATGAATGACGGTCGTCGTGAGAACAAAATCGGCTTCGCCATGGCTGGTTTTCCCCAGGGCACCAATCCCATCAAGACGCAGATCACCTGTTTCAACTGGTATGAAGCCATCAGTGAACCCGAGAAGATGACCAATCTGAATGCCGGCATCATGGGCGCTACCAAGCTTCAGAATGGCATCAAATTCCTGTTCAACTATGCGGGCAACGCTCTGACCAACCAGCACTCCGACATCAATGGCGCCCATGACATTTTGGTCGACGAAACCAAGTGCGAATTTATCGTTTGCTATGACATCTTCATGACCGACTCGGCAAAGTACGCTGACATTTTGCTTCCTGACTTGACTTCTCAGGAGCAGCTGAGCGTGGTCGGTGCCCCCTATAACGACAACGTGAAGGCCGTCATTGTGGGTTCTCCCGTCTACGAGCCCAAGTTTGAGCGTCGCGGCGTGTACGAAGTGTGCTGTGAGCTGGCCAAGCGCCTGGGTGTGTACGATGAGTTCTCCGATGGTGGTAAAACCCGTGAAGACTGGTCCAAGCAGCTCTACGAGACGTTCCGTGCGGCTAACCCCCAGATTCCCGAATGGGATCAGATGCTTAAGCAGGGCGTTTACAAGGAGTCCAAGGTTGGTCCGCTGATTGCTCATCAGAAATTCATCGAGGATCCCGAGGCAAACCCCTTGAAGACCCCCACGGGCAAAATCGAAATCTTCAGCGAGCAGCTGCAGGTTATCAAGGATACCTGGGAGTGGGAAGAAGGTAGCACGATCGAGCCCATCCCGTGCTTCATTGCCGGTTTTGAAAGCTACGAAGAACTGTCCGATGAATATCCTCTGCTGATTCAGGGCTTCCATCACAAGGCCCACACGCACTCCTCCTACGCCAACAATGCTATTGTCCAGGAAGCTGCGCCTCACTTTGCTTGGATCAGCCCTGTTGATGCCAAGAGTCGCGGTATTGCCGATGGCGACACGATCAAAGTATGGACTGCTCGTGGCAAAATTCGCATCCTTGCCAAGGTGACGCCGCGCGCTATGCCGGGCCATGTGTTTATTCCTCAGGGTACCTGGCATGATGCCAACATGGATGGTGACCGCATTGATCGCGGTGGATGCATCAATACGCTGACCATTGCTCGTCCGACACCTCTGGCGAAATGCAATCCTCAGCACAGCAATGTCGGCCAAATGGCGAAAGCATAAGGAGGGCAGATAGATGACTCAGAAAGCATTTTTCTTTCACGCGACGCGCTGCACTGGTTGCAAGACCTGCCAGCTGGCTTGCGCTGACTACTATGATTTGACCAAGGATTTTTGGTATCGCCGCGTTTACGAAGTGTGCGATGGCGAATTTACCCAGGATGCAAACGGTTGCTGGACCGCCGATACCTTCGCATACTACACCTCGGTGGCATGCAATCACTGCGACAATGCTGCCTGCATCAAGGTTTGCCCGACCGGGGCTATGCATAAAGATCCCGAAACGGGTCTGGTGTCGGTAGACGTCGACAAATGTATCGGTTGCGGCTACTGCCATATGGCATGCCCCTACAATGTGCCCCGCGTTGACCGCACCAAGGGTCACAGTGTCAAGTGCGATGGCTGTGCTCGCCGTGTGGAGCAGGGCAAGATGCCTATCTGCGTTGAGGCGTGTCCGATGCATGCTCTGGAATTTGGCGACGTGGATGATATGGCGAAGATGGGCGAGCGCGCCAATTTCGCGCCCCTGCCCAAGGCTTCCCACACCTCTCCGAATCTGTACGCCACTAAGCCCCAGCATGCTCTGCCTGCTGAAGATCCTTCCGCTAAAGTTATGAACCGCCTGGAGGTGATGTAGCATGATGTCCGAACTGCCTCTTACTCTGTTCACCACGCTTGGATCGGTGAGTGCAGGTGCGTTTATTGCGCTGGCGCTGGCGTTTGCCACGACCACGTTTTCAGATGAGCAGCTGAAAAAAATTGACAAGATGACTGCTCTTCCCGTTGTGATGCTCATCCTTGCGTTTATCTGCGCATTTTTCCACCTGGCAAGCCCCCTGAAGGCTTTTGGTGTGTTTGCCGGTCTGGGTACAAGCCCGCTTTCCAACGAGGTTTTGGTTGCGGTGATCTTCGCCGTTGTCGCCCTTGTCTATTGGATTCTTGCCCTGACGGGCAAGTTGTCCGAAGGTGCTCGCAAGGCTTGTTCGCTGATCGTTGCCGTTCTGGCAGTGCTCTTTGCCGCCTTCATGGGTATGGCCTACATGGTGGAGACGCTCATTTCGTGGAATACCGTTATGGTCCCCCTTCAGATGATTGGCTTCTGTCTAATGGGTGGCGCCGCTTTGGGCCTGTTGGTGCTCAGCCTTGCCGGTGTCCTTGATGCTGCTGTAGAAGGCTCTTTCAAGAGCGCTGTTTTGGCCGTGTTGGTGATTGGCCTGATCATGGCGGTGGGTGGCTTGGCTGCGCAGATGGCAAGCGTCAACGCTCTGGGCAATGCCCTGACCTCTGGTGCTGATCTGGTATCTGCCGCTTTGGTTCCTGCTGTGTGCGGTATTATCTGCCTGATTGCCGCAACTGCTATTGACCTGGTCGCGCTGAAAGGGAACAAGAGCGCTCTGATCACGGTGGCTGCCGTTGTGGCATTGGTGGGTGTGTTCGCTGCCCGCTATGCCTTCTATGCTCTGCAGTTGAGCGTAGGTCTTTATGTAGCCTAGGAGCCGAGGAGTTCTCTCTTCTCCTTCTCGGTTCTGAAACCAGGGGCGTGTCTCTTTGCGGGCGCGCCCCTTTGATTTATTATGTTCGCGAGTTTGGGCGAAAGGAACAAGATGACTATTGAAGAATCGAAGCTCCAGGGCATTGCGTTTGTCGGGAATGTGCTGGCCCCTTTCTTTTTGGAGGATCCGCGTACGGGCAAGGCAGGCGACACCTTCGCGGCTTTTGCGGCGTTGGATGGCGATAGCGCGGCGCGAGATTGGCCTTTCGTCGATACCGATGAAGCGTGCTGGCAGTCGGGTATGATGCAGGAGGGTCTGGCTGCTTCTCTTGCTGCGGGTGAAGAAGGCGTTTTTGTCGCCGATGATGATTTGACCTGGGAATATCGGAGGCTTTTTGTAGGGCCGAACGCTTTACCGGCACCCCCTTGGGGATCGGTTTACACCGACCGTGAATGTGTGATGTTCGGCCATACGGCACAGGACTTGCACGAGTGGATGCGCAAGCACGGTGTGGCGCGCTTTTCTGATGAGAAGACACCCGATGATCATGTGGGCTTAATGCTTTACCTGATGGCGTGGTTGGCACAACATCAGCCGGCTGATGTGGAAGAGTTCCTGCAGCTGCACTTTTTACCCTGGGCGGGGCATTTGCTGGGCGAGTTGGCTACGCATACAGAGCACCCCTTCTATCGGGGTTTGGCGCTGCTTACCCATGCAAGTCTGGATGGTATTCAGGCGGACCTGGGCCTCGACGTGAAAGAGCCCCCGTTTTTCCGCTGATGCGCTGACGGGATGCGGGGAAACGTTGCAGCCCTGCGGATGTGCGCGTTGCTGCGGGGAAACGCTGCGGTCCTGCGGATGCGCGTCGTTGCAGCACGCCAGGCTGCTTGATCCTGCGCGTAGCACGGCAGGGGTGTCATACGGTGGACCACGCTGGCTGTGGTGCATCTGTGGTAGGTAGAGATCGTGCAGCGATAATGACGTTTGCGCGTTTTGAGTTTATGGGGGGGGGACATCGGTGGGACTTTCAACTGCATTATCTGAAATAGCACTCGTGCTATTTACGTCGTTGGCTCCTTCGGGTGCAGTGGCTCTGGCTCTGATGGCGCTCGTTTTACTTGCATTGCCGCTCGACCACCCTTTTCGCGATACCCTTAATAGGTGGTTTTGGGTTCCGCTGACGGTTGCCATGGTAGGTCTTGTTGCCTCCGCTGTTCACCTGGGGGATCCTTCAAACGCACTCTATGTTCTTGTCGGTGTGGGGAGAAGCCCCCTTTCCAATGAAGTTTTCTCTGCCGTGTGCTTTTTAGCGCTGTGCGGTCTTTATTGGCTCTATTCGTTTGCATTGAAGCCACGACGCCAAATTCAGCGGATCTGGCTGGTGTTCATTCTTGTTCTCGCGGTGGTTTTTGTTCTCACGGTTGGTCTGGCATATTCGGCGGAAACGATTCCTACTTGGAATAACGCTTATACTCCGATGAACGTGATTCTATCCGCCTTCACGGCGGGCCCTCTTTTGGCGCTCTTTACCTTTTTCGGAGCTTGGGTTCGAGATAATCGAGTCTACTTCTCAAGGCGCTTTTCTGCGGGTTTGATGGCTCTATCATCCTGTGCGTTTGTGGGCAACGTAGTGTGTTCGGTGCTTTTGGGAAGAGACCTTCCTTCCCTTGGTAATTCTTTGGTGAGTGCTACGGAGCTTGTTCCTCACTATTGGCCGATGCTTGCAGCATCGGTGTTTTTGGTGCTCGTCGCTCTTGCATGTGCCAGCTATGTTCACCTCTATAAAGTTCCGCGCGTAATGGCAGAAAAAGAAACGCTTACTACGCAGGTGGTGGTGCTGAGCGGCGGCGCCTATCTTTTTGCGGTGGCAGGTATTTTCATCATGCGTTTTGCTTTCTACATGATGCATCTGACGGTAGGCTTAGGCGTGCTCTAAGCTGGGCGCTTTTGGGGCTAACGTATGCAGGCTCCATCGCTCCTCCTGCGGGCGATTCTGCAGGAGAGCTCCCTTTAAGCGGGCTCAAGCATCGGTGACGTGCGCATCGCGTCAGCGCTCGATGATGTATTTGTTCACCATGTTGTTTCCGAAGGGCGTGATGGCGTAGAACTGTCGAAGGATGCCCTCATCGGTCACATCATAGTGCGTTCCTTAAAGCATGCCGTTTTCTTTTGCGGTCGCGAGTCTTCTTCGATGTCGGGGGCAGTGAAGAGCTTATAGCTGCCATAGTCTGGCTTCAGGTATTCAAGAACACTTGCAGCATCATGTTCTTTTCCATCGACAAAGTGCTTGATAGGAGCGAAATATAAGGGGGCAGATTATTCATGGCGAAAACTCCTGGTCAACTCCTGGTCAACTTCTGGTCACTGAACCGGTCACTAAACTTCTGATCGCTTGCGAAACAGTGTGGCGGGGTTGACGGCTACGAGGAATATGCCCGCGACCAGGATAAGAGGCCAACCCACTACTCGAAAGAGAGGGGCGGGTAGAGGGGTTTCGGGCCTTTATTTTTCTACGACGACGGGGATGTCTTCTTCGAAGGATTCATCAAGCTTGCCCCCGTAGACATAATGCCTGGTCTCCTTGGCTATGCGCCCCGAAAGTGCGAGCACCATGATGATGTTGGGAAGAGCCATCAGCGCATTGCCGATATCGGAAATCGTCCATACAACATCACCCACGCCCAGGGCGCCTAAGAAGCCTACTAGTACGTAAATCACCTGGTAAGGAAGGATTGCCTTTCTGCCGAACAGATAGGTGACGCAGCGGTTTCCGTAGTAGCTCCAACCCAGGATGGTGGAATATGCAAAGCTCACCATGCCTACAACCAGCACGGGGGTGCCTACGAAGGGGATGGTGGCAAACGCTGCATTGGCGAGGTCGGCACCTTGCTTCAGCGAACCCGATGTGGCAATGCCCGGGTGTGCCAGCATAGTGGATACCAGGACCAGCCCCGTCATAAGGCAGATGACCACTGTGGACCAGAAGGTGCCGGTTGACGCCACCAGTGCCTGTCGGGCGGGGTTTTTGGTGGATGCTGCCGCAGCCACAATGGGCGCGGTGCCCAAACCCGACTCGTTGGAAAAGAGGCCGCGTGCACAGCCATACTGTAGCGCCACCATGATGCCGCTGCCCAGTGCGCCGCCGAAGGCGGCTTGGGAGGTGAAGGCGCTTTCCAGAATGACTTTAATGGTTTCGCCCAGATACTGCCCATTTAGCCCAAGAATGATAAGACATCCTATGGCATACGCTACCGCCATGAAGGGAACCAGCGCTTCGCACACCTTCGAGATGGTCTTTACGCCGCCGAAGATAACGACGGCCACTAGTGCACTGATGGCCAGTGCCAGGGCTTCCTTGGGGATGAAAGGGAAGTTTCCGCAGATGATTCCCGTCATAGCGGAGGATTGCACGGCCGATCCGGTCCCCAGTGTAGCGATGACGGCAAAGGCGGCGAAAAGGATGGCTCCCAGTTTCGCCCAGCCAGGGATTGTGCCATCTTCGCGCGTGAAGGCGCGTTCCCAGGCGTACATGGCGCCACCCAGCATCTCCCCCTTGTGGTCCTTCACGCGATAACGTACTGCGGCATACACTTCTGTGTACTTGGTGGCAATGCCGAACACGCCGGTGAGCCACATCCAGAACACCGCGCCCGGGCCGC
>CAYFWL010000085.1:0-8393 GCA_964346845.1 uncultured Eggerthellaceae bacterium
CGTGGGCATGATAGCGCTCTAGCATGGCTTTGTAGAGCATGCGGTTTCCGAACAGCTGATGGTACTCGGCCGATTTCACCTTGCCGGGATCGCGCAGCTCGGCCATGCGGATGCTTTCTCTATCCATTTGCATGATGATTTCGTCCAACATTTCCTCGAAAGCTGCCAAGCGCTTATCGGGGTTTTCTACGATTGATTTATTTTCCATGGGATGCACCGTCGGTCGTTTCCTGGGGATTATCGGATCCTGCGCACGAGGGAACTGTCGAGAGTTCGAAAGGGATGCGCTTTTCGCGGGCAACCTTCTTGGCAAAGATGTTGAAAGCGGCGCTCATGGTGATACCAAGCTCTGTGCAAACAGATTCCATATCTTTCTTCGTAGCTTCATCAATGCGGAAATTGACAAGCACTGTTGACATACAAAGTCTCCCATCAGGTGAAATGATGATTCCAGTATACTGATAGGGAGAAAAAGCGTCAAGCGGATGTAAAGATGATATCTTTATAATTACTTTACATAATCTATATTATCCATTATTGATAATAATTATGAGATGGGAATCTAACCTTGGGAATCGAAAAAGTAAATGCTCTTCTACGGTGCGCCCTGTTTCTTGTCTTGCGGAGAGGTCAACCTCACACCCCTTGTTTGCACCGTAGGCAGCGAAAACCCGGGTGTTTTTGCTCTATGCATGCGGGAAAATGAGCGGGAATCCGGGGTCCTGCTGCAGCCAAGCACGCAGGAGATGTCTTGTCGACTTAGATATTGCGGAACACGCGACGCCTCCCCCACCGACGCCTCTCCCACATGACCCGCCCCGCAGATAGCGCCGTCAAGCATCGACGTGACGTTCTGGTTGAAGGAGTCACAGAGCTGCCGTGGCTCCGATTCGACGAACTTGCGGCAGCATTGGGCGCTTTGCTTCGTTCTCGTAGAATCTGGAAGCGCAGAGCAAAAGCCCGATTGATTGAACTAATTCTCCGTATTGTTCCAATCAGTTATCTTGTTAACCTAAGAAACGTGCAATTATATGGTATTATTATCATCTGATTCGTACTGAAAGGTCCAATATGTTCAAACGGAAAATATACGAGAAGCTCCTTGCGTGGAAATCTGAGAGTAAAGGGAGAAGCGCTCTGCTGATCGAAGGCGCCCGCCGCGTGGGGAAATCGACCATTGTCGAAGAGTTCGCTTGTTCCGAGTATGAGAAATACCTTCTTATCGACTTCACGAGAGTGTCTGCTTCGTTTAAACAGACGTTTCTCGACACCAGATCCGACATGGATAGCTTCTTCTTGTACTTGGCTGCGGAATTCGGCGCCCAGCTTATAGAACACAGGACGCTCATCGTGTTCGATGAGGTCCAGGCGTTTCCCCAAGCGCGTGAGTTCATCAAGCACCTAGTGGCGGACGGTCGTTATGACTACATTGAGACAGGATCGCTTGTCTCCATCAAGGGCAACGTGAAGGATATCCTCATCCCTTCTGAAGAGGAGGCCATCAAAATGCAACCTCTTGACTTCGAAGAATTTCTCTGGGCCATGGGAGAGAACGCTTTGGCGACGATGATCAGGCGCTCTTTTATCGAAATGAAAAACCTGCCGGATTCGCTGCATAGAAAGGCCGACAGGTTGTGGCGGGAGTACATGCTTGTCGGCGGCATGCCCCAATCTGTCGACGCATACGTTGGCTCTCGCGATATGATAGCTTCCGACAAGGCGAAACGCCTCATCCTCAACCTGTACCGAAACGATGTGGAAAAGCACGGAGGAACCGCGGCGAAGAGAATAAAGGCTGTCTTAGATGCGATTCCGGGACAGCTTTCGCGCCATGAGAAAAAGCTTGTTTACGCCAGCATCGAGAAGGACTCCCGTGCTCGGGACTACGAGACGGCGCTCGCATGGATGAAGGAAGCGGCAACCGTGAACCTGTGCACGTTATGCACCGACCCTTCCATCGGGTTGGGGCTGTCGGAAAACGATGGGTCCGTAAAGTGCTACATGGCGGATACGGGATTGCTCGCCAGCATGGTGCTTGCATCGCCGGACAGCTCTCTTTCTGGGGTTTACCGCCAGGTTCTTATGGGGGATGTAGAGGTAAACGAGGGGATGCTCATGGAAAACGTTGTCGCCCAACAGCTCCGCGCTAACGGCCACCCCCTGTTCTTCTATTCGAAGTACTCGGAGACAAAAGAAGAGCGAATGGAGATAGATTTTCTTATCGTGCGCCCCTATCCCGATGCGGCAATGAAGCCGCGCGTATGCCCCGTGGAGGTAAAATCGGGCAAGCGCTACTCACCTGTGTCGCTGAACAAGTTCAAAGCCAAGTTCAAAAAACGTGTGGGAACAGAGTACGTGCTGCACACCAAGCCGTTGAAAGTTGAAGGCGACAGGGTTTTTCTGCCTTTGTATATGACCATCTGCCTGTAAGCGCATTGAAGCGATCGGAAGTGCAGGGCGTTGATATCAAGCCAAAAACCCAGCCACCTTTCACTATGGCCCCTGAGTAGCCTCAGCAGCTTCTTTCATCCGGAGTCGCGCTTCAAGCGTATGATGGTGTTGAGGCTCATCGCCACTTTATCTGAATGACGAGGTCGCGCACGTTGATGAAGGTCACGCTCTTGTTTTCTCGGCAGGCCTTCGCGTTTATGGCGACGGCGAGCTCGTCTTGCTAACGCCGAGATTGCCCAGAAGCATCACGTTTGATTTGGCGTCCAGGAACTCCATCGTTTGAATGTGCCTGAATTCGAATTTGAATTGAATTAACCCCCGTTTGATTGACACCTTGCTTTCCTGGTAATGCATAGGGAGCAAGGAAGCTGGAGGTACGGCAATGAGCGGTGCTTGCGCGCCCGAGTCCAAAGGGCAGGCAGTCGCGCTGCGTCTCGAATCCGACACGACCCACGCCGCGGTCGCCAAGGAGCTGGGCATCGCCCCGGATCGTTGCCCGCATGGGTCAGGAAGGCCGAGGGGGCCAACCAAAGCCCGGCGCCAGCGTTTCCCGGCTCGAGGAGGGGCGCCGCAGGTTCAAAAGGGAGAACGCCCGCCTGAGGGAGGAGAGCGAGACCCTTTTAAAGGCAAGCGCCTCCTTTGCGACGAAGGCGGGCTAGCCGCGAAGAAGGCCGAGTTCGGATTCGTTGGGCAGCACGCGCACGAGTGGCCGGTGTCGGCGATAGCCTCGCCCTGGGACAACGCGCCCGCGGAAAGCCCCATGGGGGCAATCGAGCGTGAGCGCGCGCAGGGAGGCCTTCGAGGCAAGGGGGCAGGCCCAACTCGAGATATTCGAGTGCATCGAGGGGTTCTGCAACAGGCTGCGCCGCCACTCGGCGCTCGGATTCATGGGCCCGGTCAACTTCGAGGCCAGGATGGCTGGCGAAAACGGCGGCGAGGATGCTGCATAGAGGGAAAGCGCCCTGTCAACGAAAACGGGGTTGATTCACCTTGTTGCGCGGGTTCACCTCTATTTGGAACGGCTCGTTATCCATCATCCCTCACCGCCTTTGGTAATCGCCTATGCAAAAATGCTATTCGCTCGCTTTTATTCTCGGTGCTGGTATTTTAACCGAGTCCATTATCTTAACGCTCTGGTAAACTGATAAAAAGTGCATTCTGACAGGGGTGTTTGCGTTAGGGGAGCTTAAGGAGGGCCCGACGTGAGTAACGCCGGACCTCGTGCGTTCCGGAGCGCACGATGCGCATCATCCCGCAGGTTTTTGCAGCGGGAGAGCCGCAAGATACGGAGGGGATAACCATGGGACTGTTCGGTTTCGGGAAAAAGAAGCAGGAGCCTGCGCCGGCTCCCGTTGAGCAGCGGGTTGTCGCAACGGCCGATGCGACAGACGATAGCGCTCCCGGCTGGGAGGCGATCGATGCCGAGTTCGAGCGCGCCTACCCCGGCCAGACAAGCCCCAAGCATTATGCGCCCATTGTTCACTGGGTGCTGGGTGGCAATGATCCGCTCGACGGTATCAGCGTGTATGACGGCGGCGACTTCTGGCACTTCGTCACCTACGGCATGACCGAGCTCTACGTCAAGGAGAGCGACAACGCCGACTGCAGCGGTTACGGCTACGAGATGACCTTCAAGCTCAAGAAGGGCGCCTACGACGACGATGAGGGCGAGCTGCGCTGCATCTGCGGCATCCTGCAGATGATCGCGCGTCTGGCCTTCACGAAGGGCGAGGTGTTCGCTCCCTACGAGTTTCTCTACACGGGGCAGGAGACGGGTATCGACGCTTACCAAAAGTCGAACATCACGGGTTTCATCTGCGTTCCTGACCCCACGGTCAACTCGTTGCAGACCGAGTTCGGGAAAGTGGACTTCATCGAATTCATTGGCATGACCGATGCCGAGCTCAAGACGCTCGACACTGTGGGGAGCGTCATGGAGATTTACGAAGAGCTCGGCAGTGATATCACTGACTACAACAGGGCCTCGATAAGGTAGGTGAGCATGAACGAGAAGCAATGCCAGGCGGCACTCAGCAACATGGCCGAGTGGCTCTCGCATCCGGGAGAGCTGGGCAAGGCCCCGAGCAAGATCGAGCTTGTAGAGGCTTTCGAGCACAACGGGATGATCTACTACGCCTTCAAGTTCAAGTCCGGCATGCTGGGCAAGTGGCTGCTGGGCGTATCCGGCGGATACGAGGGCGACGGCCTCGAGACATGCGGTCACACGTTCAGCAATCTGGAGCCTTATGCGCCAGAAACCGCGCGCCAGGACTGCATCGCCATGATTGAGAACATCGTGGCCTACCGGAAACCCCAGGTTGCCGGCTTGAAGTCCGGCAGCATGGTGCGCTTCATCGATAACGCCGGCGGCTGCATCATCACCAAGTCGCTCCTTGCGGGCACGAGCACCCTGAAGTGGCTCTTCCGAAGCGAGAGCGTCCGGGCGGAGGACAACGGCTGGCGCGCCTTCGGGGACACGGACACCCAGGAGTACATCGACGACGTCGAAAACCACATCGTCGTCGACTTCAACACGCTCGCGAACATAGAGCCGATGGTGCTCGATGTCTACGACATGCCGGTCGGAACGGACCTCGAATACCACTGCGACGAGACGGGCCGTTACTTCACGGACAGCGAGACGGGCGAGCGCATCACCCATTCGTATGTGGGCAGACTGTAGGGAGGGGAACGCATGTCCATCGACATCGCCATCACCCAGAAGGGGCTCTTCAAGAAGGAGCCCCCTTGAGGTCATCCTAGGTCAGAACCTGAAATGCGGATGCTACGACGGGTCGCTGCGCCTGGGCCCGGGCGTGCTGGACGCGGCCGAGCTCACCGCCTACGACGAGTCTGCCATCGCGCGCGGATTCAGCGTGCAGCGGAGGCAGGGCGAGAAGGAGAAAGTCGTAATTCGCCCCCTCACCCCGACGTCGAACGCGGAGCTCGACGAGGTCTTCGCAGCGGTGAAGCGCATCGCCGATCATTGGAGGTGCGATATCGAGATCGACTGCAACCCAATTAACGCAAGCGTCCTCGATGCGGCACTGGCAGAGTCGAAGGCCTTCAACGCGCATGCGCTCAAGGGCATGATGGATGACATCGTCACCGGAGAAAGCAACGACCTGACCCTCTTCAGCGCCTTCTACCCGCTCATCGTCGGGAAGCAGGAGGCCGAGGCTTTCGGCGGCGACGTCGAGGCGTTCGCTCGCTGGATGCACGAGAAGCAGTGACCTGTGTCAAGATTTTGGACACATAAATGCGAGATTCTATGCTGCGCAAGGCAGCGCATTAACTGGTTTTTCCACTGCCTCCCGGTCCTTTTAAAGAACGCATCCATAACTTCCGCAGGCACCTTATAGTCGATGGTCGAATGAGGCCTTTTTCTGTTGTGATAGATTTCGATGAATTCGACTGCTGCGGCCTTCGCCGCATCTCTTGCGGCGAAGCTCTTTCGGTGATACATCTCGTTTTTCGAAGTCGCGAAGAATGATTCGGCCACGGTGTTGTCGCGGCAATTGCCGGTGCGGCTGCAGGAAAGCCTCACGTCGTTTTCTTGCGCCCATTCGGCAAGCAGTTTCGAAGTGCGCTGACTTCCCCGATCCGAATGAAAGATTGCGTTGCCTGCTACGTAGCCCCGAGCCTTGGCTGAGGCGAGCGCGCTGACTACTATGCCGGCTGCTATGTGCTCGGAAAGAGACCGACCGACCACCATGCGCGTGTTGAGGTCGATGACCGTCGAGAGGTAAGGCCATCCCCGCCCGGTTCGCAAATAGGTGATGTCGCCTACGAGTTTGCAAGTCGGCACCGGGCTCGCGAAGTCGCGAGCCATCAGATCGGGTTTTGGTTTTGCGCTTTCATCAGGTATGGCGGTTCGTTTTGACTTGAACGGCGTGCAGCCGCGTATCCCCAGCTCCCGCATGCATTTCCTGATCCCGCAGAGCGTGGTTGCGCTGTGCTCGGCGGGCAGGAGGCAGCGGATGAACCTGGCGCCGAGCCGGCAACCCGATTCTTTCCAGGTGCGCAGCACCGCATCGCGCACGTCGGGCCAACCATCCTCGGGCGCACCGTTTTTAAGCCATGAGTAGAAGCCCGACCGCGATACCTCGAGCACTCCGGCCATCATCTTTACCGGAAAAGATCCCTTCTCCGCAAGCATCAACCGATAGCGCTCGGCCACGCTTGGTCCTTTGCGAAGAAGGCCGCGGCTTTTTTTAAGAAGGCGTTTTCCATCTCCAGCTCGCGTATGCGTTTCTGCATGGCTCGAACTTCGGCTGCCTTGGCCTTCAGGTTGGGCTTTCCGGCAAGTTGGCCATGCCTGCCCTTGACCCACCCGTTCGTAGTTTTTGGGTTCAGCCCCAGCTCTCTCGACACCTCTGCCGCAGGCATGCCGGTCGAGATGATGCAATCGGCGGTCTCGCGCCTGTGCTCTTCCGTATAGGTGTTTGATCCCATGACCTTGTCCTTTCGTCCTTGCATTCGATATTACCTGATTTGCCCCTTGCGAATCTCTCGAATGCGTGTCCGAAAAAACGATACAGGTCAGATCTCTCGGCTCTTCGGATAACCAAGCGCCCTCATCGTCCTCGCCAGCCCCTTGCCATGCTCAAGGTAGTGCTCAACGGCGGTTCGCTTCTGCTCGTCGGTGTATCGCGGGTTGGTTTCGAATTTGCTCGCCGGCACTTTGCCGGTCCTCTCGTACTCTTTCCACCAACCTCGCAACGCATGCACCGTCGGATACCCGAGTTCCGCTATCGTGTCGGCGTAGCTATGGTCGAACTTGATGAAGGTTTCTATCGCTAGCTTTCTCTGCTCGTAACTGTACATGCGGCTTCCTTCCCGGCCCCGTTTTGGTCCAGGATTTCCACCGCAGTCCCCCCTGGGAAATTTGAGTTGGTGTCTGTGGACAATATTGATGGTGTACATAAGGGTCTTGTGGTGAGGACCGGAGCCGCCCGAGCCACGCGCTATGCGAGAGGCTAGGGTGCCGTACCTGCGGGCTGGATGAAGCGTTGACGCGATGCGCCCGGGCTTTAGTGACGAGCAGGCAAAGACCAGCACAGGCTGTGCTGTCGGGGGCGGAGTCGTAATGTGCTGCTTTGTTTCCGGACTCCAAGCAACTTTCTTGCTTACGAGATGGGGATTCACCTAGAGTGCACGGGGTCAATTGGAATTAACGCGAGAATTGCTGTAGAGCGCACAGGGTGCACGTGGGGATTGATCATCGGAATTAACCGAATCAACCAATCTCTCTCGCAAGAACGCTTATATCTTCGGCAGATTGTTGTAAACGCCCTGTCTGTGTCCTACGCGAACGACTTCGATGACAAGCTCGTCGTCGAGAAGCATCGCGAGAATGCGATAACTTCCGACGCGGTAGCGCCAACCCGATTTCGTTCCTTTAAGCTGCTTTGACCCGTCAATCTCCCTGGGGTTCTCGGTTCCTTCGAGATGAGAACCGATCCAAGCGAGGATGAGCTTTCGTTGGCGTGGCTCAATGGACGCGAGCTGCTTTTTGGCAGCGCGGGTAAATACAACTTTGTATGACATAGCTAACCAAGCTCCGCCATTACATCCGCAAAGGTGAAACGCTCGCCGTCGTCCTCGGAAACGGCTTGTGCGTAAGCCTGGAGATCGGCGGCATCCTCTACCTTTTCGAGAACAGCCTCGCGAACGACATCGGAAAACGATTTACCCATGAAGTCCGCATAGCTTTGTATCCATTCGCGTTCTTCGGGCGCGAATCTCACGGCTGTCGTCTGCATCGCCATTGGATGTCCCCCCCTTTTTTTCATTCGCCGACCGCTCTACGCAATACAGTGTAGTACGTATTACATCGTATTGCAATGGAAAATTGAGCGATCGGGCTTACTTGTTTCGCTACTCCGTTGGATACCTATGCTATTCCCAGACTCCAAGCAACTTTCTTGCTTACGAGATGG
>CAYFWL010000086.1:0-8225 GCA_964346845.1 uncultured Eggerthellaceae bacterium
GTATCCAAGACGTGCACGCTTAAGGGAATACATGCTTTTGCGTGACGAGCGCGGCAAGTGCGAAGAGGGGGGAGGGGAGCAGAGGGTCCGTCTGTCCTCCTATGAGGGCGTTTGGTGGGATATTTGTCCCATATGTGCCCAATAACGAGAGCAAGTTTGCAAAAAAGTGTTACTTTATACGGCAAAATAAGGCGCCTGGCACAATAAGGTGCCTGGATTATAATTGAAAGGCTGTCTATCGTATAGAGTCTTGCGAGGAGTGCTATGTCTGATGTCAACACCGAGATAGCAAAGATTGCTATCTATGTCCGTACCTTCGGGGCGTTCTCCTTGCATGCTTCCTCTTCAGACGTAGAAGAAATTGATGACGAGCCTATTAAGGAGCCTATTAATATCACCGGCCGCGCGCGCCGTATTTGGTCGCTCATTGCGTATTTGGTGGTGCACCGTGATTGTGAAGTGTCGGTGATGGAGCTCATCGATGTTTTATGGAAGGAAAACGAAGAGCGCAACGACCCACTGAAAACCCTGCAGCACAACGTGAGTCGGGCGCGCGATATGCTTGAGCGTCTGGGTTTGCCCAACGCGCGTGAGCTGATTGTTTCTCGGCCGGGGAGCTATCGTTGGAACCCCCAGCGTGCCACCTCTGTTGATATCGAGGTCTTCCAGACGCTTATTACGCAAGCTAGTTTAGAAGAAGACGTGAACACGCGCATCGCTTTGCACAAGCGTGCCGTCAACCTGTATCGGGGAGACTTTCTTCCGGGCCTTGAATCCGAGAGCTGGGTCACACCCATCAGCGCTTATGGTCGTTCTGCCTATGTGAACGAATGCCTTATGCTCACCCGCTTGCTCGGTGGCGAGGAAAACGTGTCCGAGATTGCTGCCGTATGCGAGCATGCCTTGCGTTTCGCTCCCGAATCGGAAGAGTTGAACATTCGCTATATTCGCGCTCTGACGGCATCGGGTTTTCCGGAAAAGGGCATCACCGTGTATGAAAACGTGAGCAAGTTGCTCAACGATAAGCTGGGGGTGCTCCCGTCTCCTGAGCTGCAGCTGGCATATGAGGAGGCGCGTCAGGCCACGACGGGTGAGGCGATGTCCATTGAGGCAGTCCGCGATATCCTTAACGAGCAGGTTTTCGATGGTAGAGGCATGCGAAGCGATTGGAATTCTTTTCTTTCGCTGGTGCGTCGTGAGGCTCGCAATGCTCGCCGTGCGTCTCAGGGCGCGGTGGTCTTGGCAGTTTCATACAACAATTCGAAGAACGTCGCCCTGGATGCTCGTCGCGTGGAAACGATCCTGTCGCAGCATCTGCGCAGTGGGGACGTGTTCACCCGTTTGAACGCCAAGCAGTTCTTGGTTCTCCTTCCCGATGCAGGTGAAGAGAACGCTGATGATATAGCAGCGCGTCTTCGAACCTTCTTTGCCCAGCGTTTCCCCCGTTCGACTGCTCGTGTGGAATGTGAGTGGTATTGCTTGGAGTATCCCGGGGAAGAGAAAAGCTGCTCTTCTTTCTGATCAGGATTTTCTCAAGGCTTTTTGCGCTCAGTGCGTGTAAAAAAAGAGCCGTTTACCGATTAAAAAATATCTTCGATTTTCTCTTTAAAACGGAGCAAGAGCGGAGCGCTTTTAGGGAAACTATATTCTGTATTGGTATATCTATGCCCCTATCCCTTTTGAGAAAGGAGGTTGCATTGAAAACAAACGTTTTCACGCCGGTGAACGCTTGTGAGTTCATCATGACGGTCGATGTGGCTTCGCCTCATCTATGTGGTTCTCTTTACCATCGCAGCCTTCCTGAGGGTGTTCACTTTGGCGATGTACTGGAGATGGCGCTTGCCATTGAGGATGTATTGGACCAGGTGGATGGTGTGCAATCTCCCGAGTTTTCTGAGAAAAGCTTTTCGTGGGGAGTTGAGGCGGGACAGCTTGCTACATTTCGTCTGGACATTCTGTTTCGTCAGCACAATAGTTGGCAGGGTAGGCTGATCTGGTTGGAGCGGGGTATGGAATCGAAGTTTCGCAGCTTTTTGGAACTGATTCTCATCATGAACGATAGTCTGGCCGATGAAGTGGCCTGAATATAAATGGTAAGACGGCAGAAAAGTACTTCAGGGGCGCCTTGGACAAGCGCACAAGGTAAGAAAGAAGTAGGTGTGAAGATGAAACGCACACAAGAAGCGACACAGGAGAATTCGGTGAGCCATCATAGCCTTTCCACGAAAGTGCTCTCGGTACTGCTTTCCCTCGCGATGGTGGTGACGTTCAGTCACTTCAACGCCTTCGCTGAGTTTATTCAGGGAGGTGCGAGCGAGGGTTCGTTCGTACAGGTGAAAGCAACGCTGGAAAAAGTGGTTATCACCGACACCACCACGAATACCTCCTATAAACAAGCGGATGTTGACGCGTTAGGCTATTTGCCTGCGGCTGTTGACAAAGTGGTTTCCTTCACGGTCACTCCCTACGATGATGCGTCCACGCCTGAGGCCGATTACGAGCTTTCACAGGTAAGCTACGGTGGCAGCTCTTTGGCGCCTAACGGCAGCGGCGTGTATTCCTTTACTCCCGTCGAAGGGGCAACGCTTTTGGTGAAGGCCACACCTGTACCTAAGCCTGAACCGGAACCTGAGCCCGAACCTGAGCCCGAACCCGCCGTGGAGGAAGAGGCAGCGCTGGCGACGGATTCCGATGCTGCTGCGCAAGAGGCCGTCGAAAACGATCCCGCTTCCGAGTCCACTCCCGCTCCTGCGGCGGACAACACCCCTGAACCTTCTGCCCCCGCTGCGTCCGGCGAGGCCCCTGCAAACCAGCCTGCTCCTGAGGCTGCCTCTCCTTCTGAGCCTGCGACCGAATCCGAGTCTGCCTCTGCGCCTGCGTCCGAGACGGAGGCGACTCCGGTGGCTCCCGCTCCCGAGTCTGCTCCCGCTCCTGCGGCGGACAACACCCCTGAACCTTCTGCCCCCGCTGCGTCCGGCGAGGATCCTGTTCTTGATCCTGCGACCGCTCCCGCATCTGAGCCTGCGCTTGAGCCCGAACCCGAGCCCGAACCCGCGTCCGAGCCTGAGCCGGAGCCCGAGCTTACGGTCTTCACGGTGAACCACATCGGCGGTTTCTTCAATCTGTTTGGCGGCATCAACGTTGTGGTCAAGGGCGAGGAAGGCATGCTTCCCGCCGATGCAACCATGCACGTTTCTCTGGTGAAAAACCAAGTGGTTGAGCAGATGTTGGAAGGTGCCGTTGCCGCAGAGAACCAGGAAATGGTTGACGCGGTGATTGTTGACATCTCTTTTACCGACACGCAGGGCAACACGATTGAGCCTCAAGGTCCTGTATCAGTGAGCTTTGAGGGCGTGAGCCTGAAGGGCGATAGCGTCGGTGTGTATCACGTTGCCGACAACCTCGACAAGGTTACTCCTGTTGCTGAGCTGTCTTCGGCAGACGAGGCTTTTGCGGCTGATCATTTCAGCACCTATGCTCTGATTGGCAAGATTGAAGCTCATCCTGTCGTTCCCGTGGCTCAAAAGCTGGTCATCGTCAACTATCTGGGCGATGACGGTTCCGTTGTTGGCTCAGGGCATTCTGAGCTGGTTGCTCGGGACACCGCTTCCATCAGCTTCACGGTTAGCAACGACGAGATGTTCGGTGAAACCGTGACGATTGGCCCCGATGGCGGTTACGAAATAGCCGTGAGCGCCGAAGATGCGGCACAGTATGGCATCACGATCAGCAATAACCAGGATGTCTCTTTCGCGAACCTTCCCGATGAAGAGACGGTCACGATCAATCTTATCGTTCACGGCAAAAAGACCACCTACACGGTACGCGTGAAAACTCAAAACCTCGATGGCACCTACACGGTCGAAGAAACAGTTGTTGACTCGGGCCGTGTCGGCGAAATCGCTTCCTTTGCGCCTGAAAACAGGGAAGGTTTCACCGCAGTGGGCTTCCTGGATCAAACTATCATGGCCGATGGTTCTACCGTCGTTGAGGGTTCATATGAGCGCAACACCTACACGCTGACCTACAACACCAAGGGAGGTTCTTATCTCGAACCGAAAGACGGTATCTACGAGGAAAGTGTGAACGTATTCACCGTTGCTCCGGGCAGCCATGTTCATACGGAGCAGCCTGCTGCAAACGCGACTACCTGGGCGAGTGTTGGAGGCGGCTGGCAAAACGGAACACGGAATGTTGATGAATGTTGGAGCATCACGCGTTCAGGCACCTGGAACAGTGGTTATATCTATACGGTCAACCTCAGAACAGACGCGGGGGCTCATACATCGATCGCTGCTGCGACCTACGACCCTTCCCCCACCAAACGTGGTTTCGAATTCGGTGGTTGGTTTAAGGATTCTGAGTGCACGCAGCCTGCCGATGAAACCATGGTCTTCACTGAAAACATCACCGTGTATGCAAAATGGATTGCAAGCACGGCTTCCTATACCGTTGTCTACTTGCAGGAAAACTGGGATAACAGTATTGACGATTCCTACTATTCCTTTGTGAGTTCCCAAAGTGCTACGGGCACGGTTGGGCAGACGGTTACAGCTCCTACCGGCGCCAATCAGAAGTACTACACCTTCCGTACGAGTTCTGCGGTTATTCAGCCTGACGGCTCTACGGTCGTCTATGGCTATTACGATCTGATTCGCTACACGTTGAGCTTTGACCTAAGCGATAACAATTACACTACCAAGGCTTCCATTGTTGTAGACAACGGAGACGGCACGACTACCAGCTACACCAACACCAATCGCTACACGATTGAAAATGCTGTGTTGGGCATGGATATTTCTTCCCGGTGGCCCGTTGCTGATAGCTCTCGCAAGGTGTACGTCAAAGGCCCTAAGAACAACAATACCCAGTACTATTATCAGTCGTGGAAAAACAATACCGGGGGCTCCAACTTCGCAACGTTGCGTTTCGAGCTTGAGGCATCTCTGATTGAGGGTGCTGTTCAAAACGGCACAACCTTAACCTACGGTGCGCAGTGGAGCACAACGGCACCCTATACTACCGCCGAGTACTGGCTGCAAAATGCTGAGGGCACCGGTTATACCAAGTCTGAAGAGTACAGCCAGCAGAATGCGAGCAACCAGAGCTTAACAGCAAAGGAGCTCTATGGCTTTACCAAGCACAACGGCACCCCTGCCGGTTATCAGGGAAGCCAGGGAGACACCTATCGCTTCTACTATGACCGCAACACCTATTCTTTGAATTTCTACAACGGAAACAACAGCAGCGCCGACAGGTCTGAGTCGCTTCGGTTCGGCGTTTTCCTTACCAACTATAATTACACGCCGACGTGCCCTTCGGGTATGGACCCTGAGTGGGAATTTGTTGGCTGGTTTGATAACGCTGACGGCCAGGGTGAACCCTTCAACTTCGACATTGCTATGCCGGGCAACAACGTTGCTCTCTATGCAAAGTGGGTTCCTCCCATCAAGGACACTACGGTGAATTTGAACTATGAGGGAGCCGGAGAACCTTATCATGTCGATGTGGTCAAGGGTCAACCTCTGGATGCCTCTCAGTTGCCCAGCGCGGAAGATCTTGAAGGCCTGAATGAGGGTTATGACTTCATCGGCTGGTACACCGATCCCGACCATATCAATGCGTATGATGTGAACAAGCCCGTTACGGAGGACTTTACTCTCTACGCGGGCTGGCTCAAGAGCACTAAGGTGAACTATACCGTTAAGCATATCGTGGTGTGCGATGGGGAGGAAATAGAGCTTTCTTCCAGCGTCCATCGTGGCACGATTGGACAGGATGTAAAGGTCGTCAAGCTTACCGATACCGAACTGGCTGCGGCAGGCTATGCCGGGTATCTGTCCGCAAGCGGCGTTTCCCAGTTCAAAAAACTTGATGAGAAAGCCTCAAACAACATCATAACCTTCCGCTATATGACGCTGGAGGACTTGGACTACACGGTGTCGTATTCCTATAACGGCACAACGGTGTATGTTGAGAACAATGGCGACCCTTACGAATGCCAGTCTGACGTTGCCTTCGATGTCTATCCCAACGCTGAGGCGCAAGAGTGGATTCTGGCTCATGGATACACCCTGAAATCCAACTTCGTGAAGATTCAGCCTGGTCAAAATGCCGTGTTTGAGCTGAAGTTGACGCAATACGGGATCGCTTACGATCTTGATGGCGGTGCGCTTGCTGCTGGTGTGAGCAACCCTGCAAGCTATACCGTTTCTCAGGTTTCGGGTGGCCATACGCTGAGTATTGCGAACCCCGAGCGTCCGGGTTACGATTTTGTAGGCTGGATACTGACTGACGAAACCTATTGGAACAACAGCGCCACGCCGTCTGAAACTTTCGTCAACGACCCTCAGAAGGATCTCGTTCTGGGCGAGGTCAACGGCTATCTCACCGTTGGCGATCTGTCGCTTAAAGCTACGTGGACCGAAGCCGCCGACGTTACCATCAACTACCTGCCTCAGACAGGCGGTGCAGTCACACGGGCATCTGAGGACGTTGCGCCGGTGTCGGGAACCGCTTTGGGCTCCACTGCCGTTGCGAACACAGGCTATGTCTTTGATTTCTGGAGCAGCGATGCAGCTGGTCAGAACAAGGTGGGAGAAGAGAATCTCTTTGTTCCTTCCAAGAATGCCGTGACGCAGGTTTACGAAGCGGCTACTTATTACGCTCATTTCAAGCTGAGCGACGAGAAGCACACGGTTGCTTACGAGATCCACTACTTCCAAGAAAACGATCTTGGCGGGTATGATGAAGTGACTGCTGATGCGGTTGCTAAGAAGACTTCCGATGAGCAGCAGATCCTGACTCCTGCCACCATTAACGTGACCGAGACGCTGGATACCAATAAGTATCTTGCCGCTGGTTACGCCTACAGCCATTCTACCGAAGCGAAGGATGGGGGAGCTGCTACGACTATCACCGCATTCCCCGCCTCCTTTACTAATGCGACCGAGGCTGCGGGCGAAGAAGTGCACGTTATCAACAATTACTATAACAAGCGCACCGACCTGGAATACACCATTAAGTATTACTGGGCGGGCGATGAGACCAGCACCATTGCGGTCGATGAGACTGTGACGGGTCAGACGTTGGGTGCAACGGTGAGCCTGCCTGCTGAAAAGAAAAAGGATATCGAAGGCTTTACGTACAAAAACGACAGCGGCAATCTTACTATTGCCGCCTCTGACAACGTCATCAAGGTGTACTACTATCAAAACCTGAGCCTGACTGCACAGAGCGACACCGTGGTCTACGACGGCACCGAGCAGAGCGTGTCCGGTTTCACGGGTGCTCCCGCCGATGCCGACTTCAGTGGCCTTTCGGTGGGCGCAACGGGCACCACTGTTGGAACGTATCCTGCAGCCTTTGCCACAGGAACAATTGGAACTGTTGACGGCACGGGCAACTACATTGTTACTGCCGCGATTGACGGATCTCTCGCGATTACCCCGCTGGCGGTGAACGTCGAAATCACGGGCAACAACGATTCTAGGGAATACGATGGCGCAGCCCATACGGTGACCGGTTACACGGCTGCTATTAACAGTGATGTATTCACTGAGGATATGATTGTCCTCGAGGGCGCGGCTACTGCTACGCGTACCGAGGTGGGCAGGACCACCATGGGCCTGAGCGCCGACAGGTTCTCCAGCTCTGATGTCACCAACTTCACTGTGACCTTTACCGTGGTGGCCGATGGCTATCAGGAAATTACTCCCGTTGAGGCTGAGGTTGTGGTGACCATCGTGGGCCATAACGCTACAAATGCCTACGATGGTACTGAACACACGGTGACTGGATATGATGTGACGAGCATCTCCAACCCGCTTTACACCGAGGATGACTTCACGTTCTCCGGCACGGCGAGCGCGTCGCGCACCGATGCGGGCACCACGCAGATGGGCCTGGATGCCGGTCAGTTTGCGAATACCAGCTCCGCCACCTTTAGGACGGTCACCTTCCGCGTGACCGACGGCTATCAGACTATCACCCCCGTCTCCGATGAGGTTGTGGTCGACATCGTGGGCAACAACGACACCAAGACCTACGACGGTACCGAGAAGCGTGCGTCCGGTTATGCGGTGGCCGCAATCTCTAACCCGCTCTACACCGAGGCCGACTTCACGTTCTCGGGCGTTGCTTCCGCCAAGCGCACCGACGCGGGCACCACGCAGATGGGCCTCGCGGCGGGCGACTTCGCCAACACGAACGCCAACTTCGCCGTG
>CAYFWL010000087.1:0-8078 GCA_964346845.1 uncultured Eggerthellaceae bacterium
GCTTTTCCCGCGAAACACATGCAGGGCGCGCCATGGGCGGCTTTTATCCATCGGCCGCGGCCTCATGCAGCAAACTGGCAAGAAAAGGCGACTTGTCAGGGAGATTGTCGCCTATCGGAGGACATTTTCGACCTATTGGGGCTAAAATTTGCGGTTTTTCGCCTGGAAGAGGGGATTTTTCCCTGACAAGTCGCCTTTTCTTGCCAGTTTTGCGAAGGAGCACCTAGGACAAGGGCGCCGAAGTCTCGACGGTCAGCGCTTTCTCTCGCTCTTCCCTTTCCAGCACCAATTTCATAGCGGCGACGGCGCACTCGATCATGTCATCGTCGGGCTCGTTGGTCGTCAGACGCTGCATCTGCAAACCGGGCCACAAGACAAACTTAACCAGGGCATTTTCTGGATGAGCACCCGCCCATTTCACGGTGATTTCATAGGAAATGCCAGCAATGACGGGCATGAAGACGATGCGCGTGAGAATGACCAAGGCAAGCTTAGGTGCACCATCAGGAACACCCCAGGCGCCAAAAAGCATATTCAACGGGATGGCGGTGTAGACGAAAATGGCGATAATCATAACCGTGATGATGAAAGCCGTACCGCAGCGAACATGCAAACGAGGAAAACTGCGGGCATTTTCTGGAGTGAGAGGCAGACCGTGCTCGAAGCAGTGGATCGTTTTGTGCTCGGCACCGTGGTAGCCAAACATGCGCTTGATATCGGACATGCGGCCAATGAGCCAAATGTAGAGGACAAACACCATCACACGCAAAAGGCCATCCACGATGTTCCATGCCAAGGGGCTGGTGTCGTATTCCCCTACGATAAGATTCGTAAGAAAAGCGGGGGCAACAATAAAAAGAATCACGCCTAAAAGCAAGCCAACTATCATGGAGAGCGCCATCTCGCCCTTGCTGAAGAAAGACTCGCCCTCCTCTTTTATCTCCTCTTTTATCTCCTCTTTTATCTCCTCTTTTATCGAGACTTCTTCTTCGGCCTCGTCGGAGAAGGCATGATTGACGGCAATTCCTAAAGCCTTGTACCCTAAAATGAGCGACTGTACCAAGGCAACGCAGCCGCGCAGAAAGGGCCAGGTGAACCAAGCGCGCTTCTTACCCGAGCCAAGCTCATGCTCTTCAGTGTAGATAGCACCTTCAGGAGTGCGCACCGCTACCGCCCAGTTGAGCTTGCCGCGCATCATGATACCTTCCAGCAAGGCCTGACCACCCACATGGGTTTTCAAGGGACCATCTTCTGAAAAGGCCCGGGAAAGATCGTCCTTCTTTTGAGTCATGAATGAACCAGCCGCACCTTATGCACGCGGATACGGATTACCGCAACACATCGTACCTTCAGGGCAGGGCCCTGAAACGCAAGGGGCGCCCGCCTGGGCGAAAATACGCGGCGCCAAAGGCTTTACCAACTCGACCATACGCCAAGCCATGTCGCGAATTTCCCATTGAGCGCGATTGCAACAGCGATGGCTGAAGAAATGCAAGAGCTCGCGGGCATTCATGGTGACCACAATCTTGGTCTCTGCAGCGTTCGGCAACAAGAAACGTGCATCTTCCGCAGGAATACCTAACGCGAGAAGCTTTTTGTACGCATCACTTGCGGCAGAAACAGCCTCATCAAACACCGCCGCCGCCTCAGGATTCTCGGCAACAGAGCCAGGCTTTATGGTCTCGATGCCATCCTCGTACTTGACGTAACGCTGGCTTTGCTGGTTATAGCTCGCCACACGATGGCGCACGAGCTGATGGGTTAAGGCACGAGAGACGCCTTCGATCGCAAACGTGAAACTCGCATGCTCGAGTGCTGAGAAATGGCCCGAACCCAAGATGATGTTCAGCACCTTATCAATCTGCTCAGACGTCATAGTTTCCTTAAGCTCTCGAGCGCCGACGGGCGCGTAGCACAGGCGAGCTGCCGCAGCGGTAGCGCGCTCGGGTTCGGGGGTGCAATACAAAAGCTCGACGTTCATACATTCTCTTTTCAGTCACGGTCTTTTCAGTCACGGGTAATTAAACTTCTCTGAAAGATAGAACAGCTCAAACCAGCCTAATCTGGTATCTTTTGCAAGTATAGCAAGCTCGCTGCCAAACGAGTCCCACAAGAAGGTAACAAGATGAGTCAAGAAATGAACGGTATCTCCTCCCTCCTGGCCGCCACCGATTGGGCTGAAGAATGGAAAGCGCTGCAGCTCGCCCGCAAACAGGCAGATGATGCCTCTTATTGGGACGAGCGCTCGAAAACCTTTGGCATGAACGATAAGCCGAGCGACTACGCCCAATCCTTTATCGAACTCGCAGGGCTTCGTGATGGTGAAAGCGTCTTTGACATGGGCTGTGGCAGCGGCGCCTTGGCTTTGCCCTTGGCGCGTGCTGGACACGAAGTGCTCGCGGCTGACTTTTCGCAAGGCATGCTGAACCGCTTGATCGAAAGCGCTGCCGCCGAGAAGCTCAGCGGCATCACCACCAAACAGCTGAGCTGGGAAGATGACTGGGAGAAAAACGGCATTGCGCCGAAGAGCTACGATTGTGCGTTCGCCTCGCGCTCTATCGCCACTGCAGACCTGAAAGACTCCCTTATGCGCCTGAACGCCGTGGCGCGCCGCAGCTGCTGCATCACCCTTTCCACCAGCTATTCCCCCCGTTGCGATGAGCGCATCCTTCGTGCCATTGGATTGGAGAACCTTGTGGGGCGCGATTTCTGGTACGCTGTGAACATTCTGATTCAAAGAGGATACACCCCCGAGCTTCGCTACATCAAAAGCGCGCGCTATGACAGCTATGACTCCCCGCAAGAGGCCTGGGAAAACCTAACTCTCATGCTGGACAGTGTAGCGAGGGTAGTTCCTAAAAGGAATCTCGATGAAAGCCGAGAGCGCCTGAAGGCGTGGTTCGACGACAAGCTGATTGAAAACCCCCGTGCCGACGAAGAGGGACAGAGCGCCTACACCTTTGCCGAGCCGCGCATGGTCAACTGGGCCTTTATCTCCTGGGACGTGGATCCTATCTAAGGGTCAGACGAAAAGGTCGGGTGAAAAAGCCAGGTGAAAAGAACACTCCCTTTTGCGTTAAATCCCGCATCGACAGGCCTCAGCGCAAGAACCAAGACCGTAAGAGCCTGAGCAGCTACCAAGAGCTAGGCCGCAAAGAGCCCAAGACCGTAAGAGCCCGAGCAATCGCCAAAAGCTAGGCCGCCAAGAGCCCGAGCAGCTACCAAGAGCTAGGCCGCTGCAAACAGCGCCTTTATCCGATGGGCTGCTTCGGGGGCCGCGAACACGACGTGCGCCCCTCCCCAGCTGTCGCTAAAACGCTCCACCGCCACATCAACCAAGCTTTCGCGCACAACAATGAGCGCGTGGGCAAAAAGCGACGAGGAGCCTTGACTCAAAACGTTCACAGCGCTGGTCAAGCCACCGTTTTTCACGAGCTCCAAAGGACCCAGCTCGTCAACAACCAGCAGACCCGATCGCGCAGACACCTCCCCCGCAAGCCTTCGCTTCGCCTTGATGTCTTCAGGAAGGATGCCCTCTTTCACCGAGGCACCCAGGTAAGAGAAATGGG
This sequence comes from uncultured Eggerthellaceae bacterium, assembly GCA_964346845.1. Classification (GTDB taxonomy): domain Bacteria; phylum Actinomycetota; class Coriobacteriia; order Coriobacteriales; family Eggerthellaceae; genus CAKUOV01. The sequence goes on from CAYFWL010000087.1 coordinate 3,570, forward strand.
CATTCACCTGGTCAAGAGCAGCATCGCTAATGGCCCAGCCCAGCTTTGCATCCTGAGATTGCGCGCATGAATCCTGCAGCTGTCTTTCATCTATCAGATCCGCACGATGGGCAAATGCAATAGTCTCCCCCTGAGGAAGAAGCACGTTATCGATGCCCACCTTCTCGAAACGTGTGTGGGCAGCCTGCCCGTGATCAACCCATCGACCGGGAGCGACAACACCACCGACCAGCACACCCATAGAGGAAAGATCGCTCAGCAACGCCTGCAGCCAGCGCGTCTTTCCCGTCTGGAAGTCCCCCGTCAAAACGAACAGCATATGCGTCCCTAGTCCCTAGCTTCCGATTTTCACGATAGGCGCATAATCTTTCAAAAGCTTCTTGGTCTGCCCCAACTTGGTGAAATGCACATGCAGCGAGTCACCATCAAGCTTAGTTACCTTACCGCGACCGAAAGTTTTATGGTCGACCACGTCCCCCACAGCAAAGTTCATCCGAGCCGCATCTTTCTTGAACGATGCGGCGCTCACCGAACGGGTCGACGGGACAGCCTTACGGGAACCCGAAGCACTCGATGTGCCAAACACACGACCCGCACCCGCCTCGGAGCCTGAGCCGGAAATGCCCCGACGGCTCCCGCGCTTCTCAAAGCCCGTGCCCGAAAAGCCCCATGAGCCCAAGCCGGATGTTCTGCGCAGGTCAGAAGGGATTTCACCGATAAAGCGAGAAACGGGGTTACTTTGCGTGTTGCCAAAGAGCTGACGAGAGGACGCGCAGGTCATAAACAAATTCTTGCGTGCACGGGTGATAGCGACATAGGCAAGACGCCGTTCCTCTTCGATACCAACGGGATCTTGCATCGAATTCATATGGGGGAAGATGGTCTCTTCCAAGCCTGCCACGAATACCGTGTCGAACTCCAGGCCCTTAGCAGCATGAACCGTCATCAGCGTGACCGTAGCACCATCTTCGGACAAGGCATCAAGATCGGTACGCAAGCGCACCCACTCGATAAAATCAGCCAGGGAGTCGCCGCGCAAGCTGCGTGCGGGCTGAGCAGCTGCATCGAATTCGGACGCATCGAAGAGAACGTCAGAAGGTTCTGCATCATCAGTCACCGAATCCGACTCTTCTGCCACGGGTGCCTCAAACAGCGCATCATCTTCATCGTGCGTCGCCACGAATTCATCCACAACGCTTAAAAATTCTTGGATGTTTTCGATACGGGCGCGTGATTCGGGGGTATTTTCCAGCTCCAAAGCGGAAATCAACCCCGTGCGGTCAATCACCCGCTCGATAATCTTGCGCAAGTCGCCCTCATAGGTGCTCGCCTCAGCCACCAAGGACACGAAGCCTCCCAACGCGGCACGCGTGCTGGCACGAAAGCTCGTCTCGGCCACCGACAACGCCGCCGCGTCCATGAAGGAAAAGTTTTGGGAATACGCCAGCTCGGATATGCGGTCAATCGTGGTCTTGCCAATACCACGGCGAGGCACATTGATGATGCGCTGCGCCGACATATCGTCGGCGGGATTCACTATCAGCGTTAAATAAGCCATCAGATCTTTGATTTCGGCACGCTCGAAGAACTTCACGCCGCCGACGATACGATACGGCACGCCCGCGCGCAGCAGCATGTCTTCCAAAGAACGTGACTGCGCATTAGTTCGATATAAAATGGCAATATCGTCATACGTTGCCCCCGAACGCACCTGCTTTTCAATCTGGCTGGCAATCCAAACGCCCTCGTCGCGGCCGTCAGACGCCATATATACCTGAATTTTTTCACCCGCGCCTTCAGCGGTAAAGAGACGCTTTTCCTTCCGATTCTTGTTATGGGAGATAACCGCATTGGCGGCAGCCAAGATATTACCCACGCTGCGGTAATTCTGCTCCAGCTTGACCACCTTACAGTGGGGGTAATCGCTCTCAAATTCAAGGATATTGCGAATGTCGGCGCCGCGCCAGGAATAGATGGACTGATCGTCATCGCCCACCACCATGATGTTCTGGTGACGTTTGGCCAGATAGCGCGTTATTTCATACTGAGCTTTGTTGGTGTCTTGGTATTCGTCGACGAGCAGATAGCGAAAGCGATCCTGGTACGCCGCAAGCACCTGCTCATGATGTTTAAACAGCAGGTAGGTATAAAACAGCAGGTCATCGAAGTCAAAGGCATTCGCCTGCTTCAAGCGATCCTGGAGCTGGAGGTAGACCTTTGCCGTAGCCTTAGTCAGCGGGTCGGCAGCCTGTTCCTGATAGTCCAAAGGTCCTATGAGCTCGTTTTTCGCCTGAGAAATCTTGCCGCGTATAGTATTCAGCGGATAGCGTTTAGGATCGATGTCCAGATTATACATAATATCTTTGACCAGGGATTTTGAATCGCTGTCATCGTAGATAGTGAAGTTTTGGGTAAAACCTATGACTTCTGCGTTGGCACGCAGGACGCGCACGCACATGCTGTGGAAGGTGGACACCCACATACCGCGCGCGGAGCTGCCGATAAGCTGCCCCAAGCGCTCGCGCATCTCGGCGGCAGCCTTATTGGTGAACGTAATGGCTAGAATTTCCCAAGGAGCCACGCCGCAATCGTTGATCATATAGGCAATGCGATAGGTGAGCACGCGCGTTTTGCCTGATCCAGCACCTGCTAAAACTAAAAGCGGACCCATCGTGGCGAGCACCGCTTCCCGTTGGGGATCATTTAAGCTGTCTAAATCAAGCCCCGCAAACCCTCATCTCTCTATAAAACAGGGCTTGGAGACTCAAGGCTGCCAAGCCGAAAATGTCATCGCTCCTGAACATTGAACGCCTGGGCGTTGCAGAGGAAAATCTGCCCTTCGAGGACGCTCCTGACACTGCGGAAAGCCTGCGCAGGAGACAAGCGTCCCCGCAGACGCAAAACCGCATAACGAAGCATACCATCAAAGCGGTGCAGCGAATGCCCTCTGCACGGAACCGCATCGTGAAAATATTCTAGAAAAAAAATGCGGCGTTGCAATCCGTTTGGCAGTGTTGCATTAGATCTGACAATCAACCATATTCTAGAAAAGAGCCAGCGCCTGCAAGCCAAAATAGCCTAGCACCACAACGCCCAGGATAATGCGATACACGCCAAAAGCGGTAAAGTCGTTCTTTTTGACATAACCGATCAAGAACTTGATTGAAATGACCGACACGATAAAAGATGTCACGATGGCGATAGCGAATATCATCCATTCCATGTTCGTATAGGCAAACCCATGCTTGATGAACTTTATCAAGCTCCAGCCAAACATGATGGGAATCGCCAGGAAGAAGGCAAACTCTGTTGCAATAGTGCGGCTGGTGCCCAAGAGCATCGAACCGATGATGATGGAGCCGGAACGCGAGGTGCCCGGAATAATGGCGAGGGCTTCGAAGATGCCAATGAGAAATGCCCGTGCGTAGGAAAGCTCCCGAAAGCTGTTGACCTGGGAGATAACGCTTGAGGCATCCAACTCATCAGTTTCGGTCTTAAAGCTGCTCTCACCGGCTCCACGCGTGGAGGGGCGGTCTGTACCGCGCGTAGCGGTGCGGTTTGTGCACGAAGCGATAGTGCGACTGGTGATCCCGCGTGACGTGCGGGGAGTTTCGGCGTGGAGGGGCGATTCGATGGGGTGAGCGGCAGTCTGGGCCTGGTCTGACCGGGCCTGGTCTGGCTGGGCCTGATCCGAGGCTGAACCTAGGATGTGCTTTGTCGTGCGAGCTTCGCGTTCCTCATCGGTAAGCTGAGATTCCGCATAGGCACTGCGAGCGTTGGCGTAGGCAATCAGGCGGCGATTGCGGCGTTCAAGCATGATGAAGATCACACCGTAGAGAATGAGCATGCACGCCACCACCACATAGCCATACGGGCCGTTCATGATGTTTGCTTCCATCCAGTCGTCCAGAGCAAAGCCAATAAGCGCAGGCGGAATAGAGCCCACCACGACCTTGGCCCAAATCCCCCAAGTGTCCCGTTTTTGCTCAGGAGTTTTTGTGGGAGCAAAAGGGTTCAGCTTATTGAAGTACAAAAGGACAACAGCCATGATGGCTCCTAGCTGGATGACCACCAGAAACGTGCTGTAAAAGGCCTCGGAGACATCGAGTTTTGCGAACTGCTCCAACAACATCATGTGGCCCGTCGAGGAAATGGGAAGCCATTCGGTGATACCCTCAACAACACCGAACAAAAACGCCTTGAGAGCCTCAATAACCATGAACAAAAATCCTCTCGTTGTTTGCACGGGGTGCATCGAAAACCGTGGGGCAATCACATCGATGCGCACAGCTGGCTTACGCCGCCAACCGATACGTCTCACAGACAGCCAACCGAGCCGCGCGAATCACTGCAGGTCGAGCTTCCCAACTCACCGTTAGCCATGCCGTTGATCAGGCAGTCCCGAAGCAATCCCGAAACGTCCCGAAGCAATCCCGAAAATATGCTTTGGGCATACTAGCACGCCTGAAAGCACCCTGCCATAAACACAGAGAGTTTCCGCAATTCCCC
>CAYFWL010000088.1:0-8060 GCA_964346845.1 uncultured Eggerthellaceae bacterium
GCCATGAAGTAGGTCGGCTGGTTAGCCACATTGATCAGAATGGGGAAGGTGGCGGTGTAGCGCAGATGCTGAACCTGACCCTCAGCAGAAGACATAGCGGATGCCTCGGTCGCACCGGCAACGGAGTAGAAATGGGTCTCTTGGGTACGCTGATTGATGAGCACAAAGCCAATGATAGAGCTGTCGGAGGTCACCGAGGTCACGCCCGTGTACACCCACACATCATCGTCTTTGGCAATGTAGTTATAGCCCAGCTTGCCGCTGCCGCCCGGCGTGGTCTGCACAACGCCCGACTGGCCGAGCCAAGAATTGAACCAGCCGTTATTCAAGGAGCCGTACCAGTTATATTGCTGAATCAGCAGTTCAGCGGGATACACGCGATCGACCCACTGGGGAACCTCGCTTACCGCCAGGTTCTGGCATTCGCCGGTAACGGCATCGCAGAGAATGACGCGAGCGATAGTCGTGCCGCCAAACAGGCCAATCAGACGATCCTGCACGGGGCAGATCCACCAGGGATGGCCGTCTTCGTCAATCTCAAAGGATTTCTCGTCAAACATGTAGAAGGGGTATTTGAGCTGCACATAGCGATCGATATTGCGCGCCAAAGGCTCGGAAACCGAGTATTTGATACCCTGACCCTCGGGAAGGCTCACGATTTGAGCATCCTGGGTAGTCATATCCACCAGAGCATAGGCAGGCAGGCCCTCAGAGCGGTTCGCCAACCACTTGAACAGGTCGGCATAACCCAAGGGGCTCACACGCACCGGCTTGCTCTTATAGTTGATCTGGCTATACAGCTCGTTAATCTCAAACTGGCTGACGTATTCAGGGATGGTGCCCATTTCCTTATTGCCCAGCAAAGTAGCCGTGTCGCGATCGATAATAGGAATCTCGGAGTAGTTGACCTCCTTGATATCCTTGGTGAAATCTTCATTCTGGATAGTCAGAATGCTGGAATACTTTTCAGCATTTCCCGGGAACAGGGACAACGACATCAGCGAACCCAGCAAAAACACGATGAACACCAGGACGGGCACGAAAGAAGCGGCCTTGAGTGCTTTGGATTTGCCCTCGTTTCTCTCGGTTTTCTTGGTTCCCTTATGAAGATTGCGCGAACGCACCCGCAAAAACAGCCAGAGAAACGCCATGATGACAAGAACCGCAAACCAGGTATCCATGCTGTGGATATTGATAGGCGGATGGAACCACCAGTAAGCCGCCAAGAGGGCGATAATTGCCACGATACCTGCAATAATCAGACGTTTCCTGCTCCACTCGGCCATTTCCTCAATGAAGGAAACCTTCGGCACCGACACATTGCCTCCACCGGCCGCGCCTGCACGGCGTCCACGGCCTTGAGTCCTGCGCTCATCGGCACTTTCGCCCTCATCATCACGTTCGCCAAAGACAGAATCCACCTCTTCGGCAATTTCATCTTCGGTGCTCTTGGATTTGCCGTCAACACCAAAACCATCCATGTTGAGGCCAGAGCCATTGAGCGCGGCGATCAGGGCTTCCAGGCCGCTTTTCGGTCTTTCTTTCACTACAAGTCCCTTCGTCGTAGGTATGAAAACGTATACAGCAGCTTATTGTACCCTATAGGCGCTTCTTTCGCAGCCGTCAGTGAGTAAAGCGTTTCCCAACGGAAATCCGTCAAAAAGCAAGAAAGCCCCCCATTTATCGACAGGGTAGAAGCTTCCTCCCTTGGGTGAGGGTCGATCGCGTATCGCTTATCGTCCATGTGCTAAAAACCTCATTTTCCCTCTTGCTGGCTAGATGGAGAATGATGAAGGTATGGGTCTCATTATCAAGAGGAAACTCCAACGAAGGGAAAACCGTCTCTTAGGACGCACCCAAAAGAACAGAGCACGTTTCAAAAGAACAGAGCACGTTTCTTATTATACGCTCTGTGTCTCTTGAGTGCCTCTTGATAAGACAGGGTTTATTGCACAACGGACGGCGCAAGACCGCTGGAAGCCCCCGCTCCAACATCCTTACGCCGTCACACGACGATACCTAAAGCCGAAACGTTACCCTAAGGGGCAAAGGAGCATCCCCTACTTCAGCAGCTCACGAATGACGTAGGGCAAGATACCCCCGTTGCGCAGGTAGGCACCTTCGGTGGGAGTATCAACACGCACCACTACGGTGAACCGCAGCGTGGTCCCCTCGGGCCTCACCGCCGTCATGGGTACGTGGGCAGGATGGGGTAAGCCCTGGGAGAAATCGATGGGATCGATACTCACCCGCTCGGAGCCATCCAGGCCCAGGCTTTCGCAGCTTTCCCCTTCCTCGAACTGCAGGGGAATGATACCCATGCCGATAAGATTTGAACGATGTATGCGCTCAAAGCTCTCGGCAATCACCGCACCCACCCCCAAAAGCAGGGGGCCTTTAGCCGCCCAATCGCGCGAAGAACCGCTCCCATACATGCGGCCCGCCAACACCACACTGGGAGTTTTTTGGCTGCGGTAACTGCATGAGGCGTCGAAAATACTGGTCAGATTGCCGCTTGTCCAATCTCGCGTCCATCCACCCCGCTTGCCTTTCGCCAGCTGGTTTTGGAGTTTTACGTTGGCGAAGGTGCCGCGCATGAGCACCTCGTGGTTGCCTCGGCGCGACCCATAGGTGTTGAAATCTTCCTCCGCCACTCCCCGTTCACGCAGATAGCATGCCGCAGGAGAATCCGTGGCAATAGCGCCGGCAGGGGAAATATGATCGGTGGTGATAAAGTCTCCCAGACGAGCCAGCACGTACGCATCCTGAAGCTCATCACGCGGCGATGGCTGGGTCTCCATGCAATCGAAGTAGGGAGCCTTGCGCACATAGGTGGAAGACTCATCCCACTCAAAAAGGCGAGAGGGCTCAGCCTGAAGCTCCTGCCAAGTGGCGCTTCCCTCATAGAGCCCCTCACTGCAGGAAGAGAAAAGATCGGCGGTCACGTATTGTTTCACCAGAGCAGCCAATTCCGCTTCATCGGGCATGATATCAGCCAGAAACACGGCTTGACCCTCGGGGGTCACACCTAAAGGCTCATTTGCCATGTCGATATCCATCGTTCCCGCCAGAGCATAGGCGATCACCAACGCCGGAGCAGTCAGATAGTTCTGAGAAACATCGGGAGAGATACGACCCTCGAAGTTCCGATTACCGGAAAGCACGCTCGCAAATTCGATATCTTGGGCGTGTTCGTGCACGCCGGGCAAGACCGGGCCAGAGTTCCCAATGCAACTCATACAGCCAAAGCCACAGGTATAAAAGCCCAGACGAGACAAGCCCTCCGTCAAGCCCGCGCGCTCCAAGAGCAGCTGGGTAGCACGGCTACCGGGAGCGAGGATGGTCTTCACCCAGGGCTTGGAACGCAGGCCCTTTTCGGCAGCGTTGCGCGCCAACATGCCGCAGGCAAGCATCATGGCCGGATCGGTCGCCGTGGTGCAGCTGGTCACGGCGGCAATCGCCAAGGCTCCCTGTGTCAGCTGATAGCTGGCCTCCCCCACCGCTACATCCACCGTTTGCTGCAGGTCAAGACCGCGCTTCTGACAGAGCGCACGAAACTGCGCCTTCATGTCTGCCAGAGCAATGCGGTCGTGGGGACGCGACGGGCCCGCAAGGCAGGGACCGATAAGCGAAAGATCGATTTCCACGATATCGGCGTACACCCGGTCAATGCTGCCGTCTGCCCAGGTCCCCTGCTGTTTTGCATAAGCTTCCACCAGGGCAATCTGCCCTTCATCGCGCCCCGTCAGCCGGAGATAATCTAAGGTCTGCTGGTCAATGGGGAACAAGGTGCAGGTAGAACCATATTCGGGAGTCATATTGGAAATGCAGGCGCGCTGCGTAGCCGTCAAGCTGGCAACACCTTCGCCGAAACATTCCACAAAGCAACCAACGACACCTTTTTCACGGAGCACCTGAGCAAAAGTCAACGCCACGTCCATGCCCGTAACGTTCGCAGAAAGAGCACCTATCAGCTTCACGCCAACAACGCTGGGCACCAGGGTCGTAATCGCTTGGCCCAATGCCGCCGCCTCGGCCTCGATGCCACCAACACCCCAGCCCAAAACACCCAAGCCGTTGGCTGTCGGCGTATGACTATCGGTACCCACCAGAGTATCGAAATAGACCGAAAGACCCTCGTTTCCGGCTGTTTTCTTCCATTCGTCGGTCATGGCAACCTGGGCGAAATTCTCAATATTCAGCTGATGGCAAATGCCAACACCCGGCGGTACGATGCGCACATTCTCAAAGGAGCGCTGCGCCCATTTCAAAAACGTATAGCGTTCGCTGTTGCGCTGCTGCTCAAGGGCTTCATTTTCGCTTCGACACGCCGACGTGCCAAAAGAATCCGCAATAATCGAGTGGTCGATGACCAAATCGCAGGGAATCTGAGGGTTGATGCGCGACGGATCGCCGCCCAGACGAGCGCTGGCTTCACGCATAGCGGCAAAGTCAACAAAGACAGGTACGCCCGTAAAATCTTGGAAGAGCACCCGAGCAGGCATGAACTCCACTTCCTCGCCTGTCTTCCCTGCTAAACCAGCAGCTACAATGCGTTGCGCTTGATGAAGAGCCTGCTCTTCGTCGGCCACATTGCGTAATACATTTTCCACCAGAATCTTCAAAGCAAGGGGAAGACGCTGCGTGCCTTCTACCGCATCAAGGGGATAGTAGCTGTACTGCCGGTCGTTGACCTGCAGCGTTTTTTTAAACAAATCGGCCATACTCGCCTCTCTTTAAAATTGTTTAGGACAAACGCGCCAGCGCTTCGATAAGGGCATCGGTAAACGCGGTGCAGGTACAGGCAGCTGCCGACGAACCCGTTGCACGACGGATATCTCCCGTGAGCGTTGTACCTTCGGCGTACACGTTGCGCACTGCTTGGCGAACACGGTTTGCGCACTCATGCTCCCCCAGATGATCGAGCATCAAGGCACCCGATAGGATCTCCGCCGTAGGATTAGCGACATTTTTGCCGGCAATAGCAGGAGCCGAGCCATGGACAGCTTCGAAGACAGCGTATTCCCGTCCGATATTGGCACCCGGAGCAATGCCCAGACCGCCCACTAAACCAGCAGCAAGATCGCTGGCGATATCGCCATAGAGATTAGGGAAAACAACCACGTCAAACTGGCTGGGATCGATCACCATGTTCATGCAGAAGGCGTCCACGATGCGCTCATCGAAGACGATATCCTGGTTTTCAGCGGCCACTTCGCGCGCGGTATGCAAAAACAGCCCATCCGAGAATTTCATGATATTTGCCTTATGAACCGCAGTAACACTCTTGCGTCCCTGCGCACGCGCATAGTCAAAGGCGTATTCCACGATATTGCGGGAAGCAGTCTTTGAGATCGGTTTAAGCGAGATACCCGAATCAGGAAGAATGCACCCCGCCTTGTGCTGAGCGACAAAATCAATCAAAGCGGCGGCGGCATCACTGCCTTCCTCAAATTCGATACCTGCGTATAGATCCTCGGTATTCTCGCGCACGATGACCAGATCAACATCCTGATAGCGACCACCGGCACCGGGCAGGGACATAACGGGGCGCAGGCAGACGTAGAGATTGAGAGCCTGACGAAGCGCGACATTGACGCTTCGAAAACCCGTACCCACCGGCGTGGTGATGGGACCTTTGATAGCAACGCGGTTGCGGCGAATGGACTCCAGTGTCGCCTCGGGAAGCAACGCTCCCTGAGATTCCAAGCAAGCAGCGCCTGCCTCGGCGATTTCCCATTCGATATCAGCCCCTGATGCATCAATGACGCGCTGCATAGCGGCAGAAGTTTCAAGACCAATTCCGTCACCGGGAATCAACGTAACGATATGTTTTGCCATAAAAAACCTTTCCTCGTCCCTCGTTCTGGCAAAATATACCATGCAAGAAAGAAAGGGCGGGCATGAAGCCCGCCATCGGTGTTAATTAGAAAGGTTGGCGACAATGGTCTGCGCCCGCCGTTGAATAAGTCCTTTGTTGTTTTGGGCATCAAAAAGCATGCGCTCCGTAAAGCCCTTCTTGGTTTCCTCAGAAAGCGCTCCGCCCGAAAACTCAACAAGCACGTCAAGCATATCCAGAAACTCTTGGTCACCATGAAAACATTGAATGGCTTCATCGAGCAGTGGCCAAACCTTATCGGAAGCATCGGGTGATTGCGCGCCAAAACTGCAGAGGAAACGAAACGATGCGAGATGAAGCGGGCCGCTCGTTTCGTCAAAAAGAGCATTCTCCACGCCAGGCAAGGCTCTCTCGCAAAGTTCCAGGTCATAGGAGCTCAGCTTCGTCAGCGCCTCAAGAACCGCCCAGCGCGTACGTGTTTCAGAAAGCTCCAAAGCCTCAACCAAGGCTTGCCCAAAAGGAAGGATGCTCGATGCATCCTTGGTACAGTGATCAGAGAGCTCGAGAGCGGCGTTTTGACGTTGCCGCCGAGAATCACTGGAGAGATCTTCAATTAGTTCCTTAACGTGCTCGCGAGAATCAACCATAGCAAACTCCAAAAGAAAGGGATATCACGTACCCATTATACGCCGTTTCAAAGCGGATAAGGAATGAATCTGCCCCAGTTCCGTTGACACTTTGATTTCCGTTTTGCACCATATACGCAAACGGAGGAAAGCGAGGAACGATGGCGAATCCGTCACCGAGGTATACACCCGAGTTCAAGGCGAACGCCGTCCGGCCGTACAGGGAGGCCGGTCCCGACGCCACCTACGCGCAGATCGCCAGGGAGCTGGGGATCGATGCCGGCACCCTCTCCAGCTGGGTCAAGCTGGCCAGCAACGGCAATCCGGCAGATCCCGAGACGAACCCGTTCCAGATACAGGAGGAGGTCCGCAGGCTGAAGCGGGAGCTGGAAAGGCTCGAGGAGGAGAACGAGATACTTTTAAAAGCCGGCGCCTTCTTCGCGAGCAGGCGCCTGCGAAGGAGGCGAAGTTCGCATTCATAGACCTCCACCTGGGCGAATACGGGGTATCGGCCATGTGCCGTGCGCTTGGCGTCACCAGGCAGGGGTACTACCAATGGGCGTCCAGGCCCGATTCCGCCCATGACCTGCGCGATCTTGAGCTGGCGAGGCTCATCGGCGGCGAGTGCGAGAAGAGCTTGGGCATCTACGGCGCGCCCAAGGTGCTCATGGTGCTGCGAAGGCGGGGCGTGCGCACGTCCCGCAAACGGGTCGCCCGCATCATGCGCGAGCGCGGCTGGAGGGGCGTCACCCGCGCATGCGCCAAGCGCCCCGGCGGCGGCGAGAAGCGCGCATCCAAGAAGGATTCCCACGAGGACCTCGTGCGCCGCGACTTCACCGCCGACGGCCCCAACAGGGCCTGGTTCGCCGACATCGCGTGCGTGCGCACCCGCCAGGGCTGGCTCTACCTGGCCGTGGTGATGGACGTGTGGTCGCGCATGGTCGTGGGCTGGTCGATGGGGCCCAGGATCGACGCCGAGCTGGCAGACGACGCCCTGAAGATGGCCATCGCGCGCCGCCATCCCGACGAGGGCTGCATCCATCATAGCGACAGTAAGAATGTAGTCGCAGGTTTTGCGGCGAAGGCAACGGCGTCGTATCCTGCAAGCTGGGACCGCGTCGCAGCATCCTGACCCGCACTCCGATTGACGGTCGGCCCGCTTCGGCATCCTGACCCGCACAGCGATCGACGTTATGTCATTCCTTGGATATGTCGGTTGCTCGGGGTGGTCCCGACGGAGGCCCTCGCCTCCCCGGTCCGTGACCCAAGAGGGGCCCGATGCCTGCGATGCATCCCATTACTGTCCTGTCCGGCAACCGGTTCGGCGAAGGCGCGCAACGCAAACCATGCACCGAAGGAGCCGGATATGCAAAAACCGAAGCAGGGGCAAGTGGTCATCGGCGTCGACACCCACAAGGAGGTCCATGTCGCCGCGGCCGTTGACTGGCAGGGTTCTTTGATCGACGAGAAGTCGTTCGCCACGACGAGGCAGGGTTACCGCCGGCTGGAGGCGTGGGGCAGGTCTCTCGGCGAGGTCCTCAGAGTCGGCGTGGAATGCTCCGGGTCCTACGGCAGCGGCCTGGCCAGCCACCTCG
>CAYFWL010000089.1:0-8012 GCA_964346845.1 uncultured Eggerthellaceae bacterium
CGGATGATCAGCTGCGCGCCGGACCGGCAAAGAAGACGGCATGAACGCAACCATAATGAACGCAACCATATGTAACTGCCCTATGCAACCGCCCTATGCAACCGCCCTATGCAACCATATAATATTAATTGAAAAGAAAAAGGGTTTACAAATTTGCACACACCTATGGATGTCCCCTTTACTTCTTTTTCTGCCCAAAGTGGCTTGTGTCAATTTTTTGCGCACACCGCGATAGTCCACCTGCGCCTGCGCCGATGAATGCGGCTGTCAATGGGCGTTCTTGCTGTGGGTTCTGCCCTTGTACAGAGGGGAGCGAGATCGACGGCGCGTCCGTTGAGATAGGTGTCCCTACGCAGGTGTCTGCCCTAATGCGGAGCTGCTGGACCGACGGTGAGTTTGAAAGAATCTCGCAAGAGGCACTATTTTCCACATTGAGCCCCTTTATAGACATTTTTCTCCTTCCAAGAATGTGTGACCTGGTCAGACGTGGTCCTTGCCCTTCGAATTTCCCCAAAAATGTCTAAAGAAGAGCTCAATGTGGAAAAATCAGGGGTTCTGGGTTGAAAAAGTTCGATTATGTCGATATCTCTTCGAAAATTGGATATCCAAGCAGCAGGCGGGTTTTGCATAGGGCTATCGCGCTGCTCTGGCCACCGTGTTGCTCCGGCTATCGCGACGTTCCGGCCATCGCGCTGCTCCGGTCGCCTTGCTGGCTCTTGGACTTCGCATGCCGATGTGAGTCTTTGAGGTTTCGTGTGCTGTCTTAGGACTCCCGAGCTCTGTGCGCTGACATGCGTTCTCGGGGTCACGTGCGCTGTCTTGTGAGCCCCCTTGGGTTCTGTGAGCCGTCGTGCCGCATCTCGCTGCTTTGCCACGCGGGATCCATCCTTCTGGGTGCCGTATGGCTCCCGCGTGCCGGCGACCTGACAGGCGGGGTGCCGAGCCCTTTGGCTTCAGACTCAAGGTTGGGTTTCGTGTTCGGGCTCTTCGGGCTTAGCTTTGTGCCTGGGGTTTCGGGCCCAGTTTCGGATTTGCGCGCTGGTCCTTCCAGTCCGGCCTGATTCAGAGCCCAATCCAGCTCAATTCAGCCCAGTCCCGCCCAGCCCACGCCCGTCAGGCCCGACCTCAGGCTTCGGACTCCGATTCATCAGCCTCGGCTTCAGCGTCAGACTCCGAAGTTGGCGCAAGCGTCGATTCTGGTTCGCTGTCGGGCGCGGTGTAGATCCGTGCGGAGCAGTACTGGCTCACGCTGCCTGTTAATCCCTCTTCCTTGATATTGGAAAAAATCAGCAGGCGCTTGCGGTTTCCCGTGGAAGCGAGGTAGTTGCCATAATTATCGGCACCGCTTTTCGCATCGAAGAGAAAATACGTGTTGTTTACCACATCAATGCATACCACCGATCGAGTGGACTTAACCACCAGATAATCGCCGCACCAACAGGGCGGCGCGCTGGGAGTTCGAGCAAAATGAAACCAGGGCACAGCGCTGTGGTCCCCGTTGCGAGCGTCCCGTTTGGGGGCGTACGTACCCAGGTTGGCTATGCCGTCGCCATAGTTGTAGATGCCTTCAAATGAGAACATGAAGCCTGTTTTACCGTAGCCCGCTTCCAAAGGCCTCATAGACTGAGGGAGCACCACGGTATCCAGGATGGATTTTGTGGCGGCATCGATGACGGTCAGCTCGTAGCGCACCGAGGCGCTCTGAGCGCGGGGCGTCAACGTGATCTGCTTGTCTGAAGCGTAGAGGGGGGTGCACATGCGTCCGTTGGAAGCGAGGACCACCTCATACTTTCCCCCGGTAACCGGTGCGCAGCGCAGGGTTGAGGGCTGAGTTTTGGCGGAACCGTTCAGATTGGGGAGCACCTGCCAAAAAGCCTCATCGCCGCAGATGGCGATAGAGGGAGTCTCCCAGCTGCTATCTCCCTGGTCCAGCAGATGAGGGTCGGTGACTACGGCATCTGCCAGCCGAGCGCCGTAGATGCGCCAGATACCTTCGAGGATATCCACTTCGGTCCACACGATGCCTTCCGAAGAAGCGCGCACGTCGTAAATCTCAAAGCCCTCAGCAAGACCCAGCGCTTGATCCATGATGGTGAAGTAATAGCCGCTCGAAAGACGCAGCAAACCCACCTTGGTCAGGGGGGATCCCGTTTCGGTCGGCAAAAGCAGGGCCGCGTAGTCATCGTTTGATGCCCACATCAGCGTGCCATAAGGCAATTCCACATCGGCTGTCAGCGAAAGCTTGCCGCCGTTTTCCAGCTCGGTCAGGCTGTCCGATTCTGTCACGGCGCTCTTGGGAACGCTCAGGATATTCAGGTCGCTCTCTTCGCTGCTTGTGGCGGTGAAGGTCTTGACGCCTACACCTGCGGCAGCAAGAACACCAACACCCGCAGCGCCATACAGGAAGTGGCGGCGCGTGAGCAGCAGCTCTCCATTACCCCACGGGAGGGAAGCAACGCCCTTGTCCCAAAAGCCGTTCTTTTCTGCACGGGGAATCGGGCGCGTGTTCGCCTGTCTGCGCATGCGGTGACGTGCACCCGAAGACGAGCGGGAACTATAGCCGGCCACATTGTCGATTTGGGAGTACGATGAAAAGCCGTTACTGCTGTGGCGTCCGTGTTTTCCGCCTGCGTTGCGGCTTTTGGAGAAGCCGTTGTTATGTGAGTCGCGTCTGATTGCCATACAGTTATTGTGTCATTTCCCTTTCAGTTTTCTGCGCAAGGGCAGCCAATTGCTACAATAAACCCAAAGAAGCCACGGCGGTCTCGTGACGCCGTGTGCAGAAAGCGGCCTTTGGGCGCGGAGCGCGAAATCGACCCGTGCTTATGGTCTCTGCAGAATACCTGAACAGTGAGGAGATTTCCATGGGCAATGAAACTCGACGCATTCTTTTGGTTGAGGACAACGACGACATCCGAGAAGCCGTTGCCGCCTATTTGGAGCGCGATTATTGGGTAACGCCTGTTCGTGATGGACGCGATGCTTTAAATGAATTCCATGCCCATCATTTTGATTTGATCATCCTTGATTTGATGCTTCCCGGTGTGTCGGGCGAAGAGGTGTGCCGCGTGGTGCGCGATACCTCCGATGTGCCCATCATCATGCTCACCGCTAAGGGCAGCATCGAAGATCGCATCATTGGCCTGGAGCTCGGTGCCGACGACTATCTTGTGAAGCCCTTCAGCCCGCGTGAACTGGTTGCGCGCACCCGCGCTCTGTTCCGCCGTGCCCATTCCGACTCTGAGCCTCAGCGCGAGGTGCTGGAGTTCGGCGAGCTGACCATCGACGTTTCGGGCCACAAGGTCTTGGTTTCCGGTGAGGAAATCATCCTGACTGCGAGCGAGTTCAGGCTGCTCACCACGCTTTCTCGTTATCCGGGGCGCGTGTATTCCCGCATGGAGCTGGTGGAAAAGGTCTTGGGTTATGACTTCGAAGGTTACGAGCGCACTATCGACTCCCATGTGAAAAACCTGCGTGCCAAGATTGGCGACAATCCGCGCGATCCCAAATGGCTGCACACCGTGCACGGTGTGGGTTATCGTTTCGAGGATCCCACTAAGATTCCCGCAGAATAGCTTGGTCGTGAGTAAGGATGCCCTGTGACACTGAATCAAACGAACGGGACAGAGGAAGAAAAACCGCAGGCAGCAGAGGATATCTCTGCTGTTTCTGCCTCTTCGAAGAAATCCCGCGCCGCGCGGCGTACGGACGAGATGTTCGTCATTTCTGAGATTCCCGAAGACATCGAACGGAAGAAAAAGAAGAAGCGCGAGCTTGTGCGTTGGGGCAATCTTACCTATATGACGCGCGTTACCATGAGCTTTGCGGCCATTGCGGCTATGACCGTGTTGGTGGCCGTGGGCGTTCTATCGGTGGTGTGGGGGCAGCACTTCAATTCCTACGCACGTGAGAACGCGCGCGCCACGGCTGATGCTGCCGCTATGCGTATCGCTCAGGCCTATGTGGACGAAGGCTATCGTTGGACGCCCCAGGTGACGGTTGCTGCTTCGTACGTTTCAGCGACCTATCCCGGTGTGGGCGTGGTGGTTACCGATTATCAGGGTGTCGTGCGCTATGATTCCTCGCTGGATGCCGATGTCTCCACCGAACTGGGTTCGTCTGCTTCGCTTGCGCCGGAGTCGTCCTCGTTGGCGGCGGTTGCCTATATTGCGGTAGAAGATCAACCCATTGGCACCGTGCGCATCTGGGCTTTCGGTTCCGATTCCTTCTTACGCAAGGCTGACGAGGCGTTTCGCGACAACTCTTACCAGGCGATGGCGCTGGCATCCCTTATCGCTATCGCTTTGGCGACCATTATCGGTTTTGTGTTCGCCCGCAACCTGGTGGCTCCTATCGATGCTATCTCCCGGTCGGTTAAAGCTATTAAGGAAGGTGATTTGACGGCGCGTACGGGGCTTTCCGGCGAGGACGAAATTGCCCGCTTGGGTGAAACCTTCGACGCTATGGCCGCAGCGGTTGAGGCCGACCGTGAGCTGGAGCACCGTCTGACCACCGATGTGGCCCATGAGCTGCGTACCCCCTTGATGGCCATACAGGCCACTGTTGAGGCTATAATCGATGGCGTGTACAAGCCTACGGAAGACCGACTGAATCAGGTGAATTCCGAGGTCAAGCGCTTAAGCAGGCTGGTTGATGCCTTGCTGCGCCTGGCGCGTCTTGAAAACCGTGCCAACCCCATGAAGGAAGAGATCATCAACGTGGGAGATCTGGTTACCAGCATTGTCAACACCCACGAGGCCTTCGTAAACGATTCGGGGCTGACCCTGAAATACGAAATGCAGAAAAACGTGATCATCAAAGGCGATGCCGATATGATTCGCCAAGCTACCGCTGCCTTGATTTCCAACGCGGTGCGCTATACTCCCGAGGGCGGCACCGTCACGGTGCGCGTGAAACATGGGGAGATCATGGGGGATATCGTGGTGGAAGATACCGGCATCGGTCTTTCTCCCGAAGAAGCGCGCATGGTGTTTTCCCGCTTCTGGCGTGCCGATGCCGGTCGCAATCGCGATACGGGCGGCTTAGGCGTGGGCCTTGCCGTGGTGAAGGAAATCGTCGATCGCCATCATGGCTGGGTGCAGGTGGAAGGCAAAAAGGGCGAAGGCGCGCGTTTTACCATTCACATTCCGCTGTATACGGGCGAAGGCGATGAGGGCAAGGGTAAAGGCAAGGCTCGGGGAAAGAACCAGCACTGGGCGAAGACGAAGGGGTTGGGCGTCGGAAAGTAGGTCGGTAAGTAGGTCGGTAAGTAGGTCGGTAGGCGGGTCGGAAAGTCACAAGCCTCAACTTTTCGTGGTTTTTCTTTTGGTCATAGGGTATTCTACTCCACTAGGCATTTAAAACACTTTTTACCGATGGGGGCGCTTTTTCATGGTTGGTATTGATATCAGGCCCGATTATCAGGGCAAAGTGCGCGATTTATACGATTTGGGCGACACGTTGCTCTTTGTTGCGAGTGACCGTATCTCTGCGTTTGACTTCATTCTCCCTGATGAAATCCCTGGCAAGGGCGAGGTCTTGACTCGCCTTTCGTGCTTTTGGTTCGAGTTTTTGGAAGACGTTGTGGGAAACCACATGATTTCTGCCGAGGTGGATGACCTGCCTGAGCAGTTCAAGCCTTACGCTGATTACCTCAAGGGCCGCTTCATGCTGGTGAAGAAGGCCGAGATGTTCCCGGTGGAATGTATCGTTCGCGGCTACCTTGCGGGAAGCGGTTGGGCGGAATATCAGGAGTCGGGCACGATCGGCACGATGGAGATGCCGCGCGGTCTGAAGAACTCTTCCAAGCTTCCGTCCCCGCTTTTGTCCCCTTCGACCAAGGCTGAGGTGGGCGGGCATGATGAGAATATCAGCATTGACCGCTTTGTGGAAATCCTGGGCGAAAAGGACGCTGCGGAAATTCGTGACTATGCCTTGAATATTTACACCAAGGCGGCGGAATACGCGGCATCGCGCGGCATCATCATCGCCGATACCAAGTTTGAGTTCGGTCGGGTCGATGGCAGGATCGTTCTTGCCGATGAGGTCCTGACCCCCGATTCCTCGCGCTTCTGGCCGGGGGATTTGTATGAGGAAGGCAAAAGCCAACCCAGCTTTGACAAACAGTTCGTGCGTGACTGGTTGAGTGCGAACTGGGATAAGCAGGGAAATCCGCCTCATCTTCCGCAGGAGGTTATCGAGAAGACCACTGAGAAGTATATTCAGGCATATGAGAAGATTACGGGCCGCACGTTTTAAGCGGCAGAGGTGAAGGGAAAGAGAAAGAACTATGTCGCAGCGTAGTCCCATGAACGAACGTTACAGCACCGATAAGCCTAAGGGCACGGCACGCAAAAGCGCTTCTTCCGCGAAGCCCAAGCGCGAAGCGGCTGCCTCGGTGACCATTGTTTCGAACACGAAGACCAAAGCGGAGAAAAAGGCCGAGCGCAAGAAGCTCGAGGCGCAGCAGCGCGCAAAGACCAACAAGTTCTACAACCCGCCTACCCCCGAATACAAGCGCATGCGCAAGATATGGGCGCTTTTTGTCGTTATCGCCATAGCGTGCTCCGTCGGCTCGTTCTTTTTGATGGGCAAGCTGCCGACCGAGGCGACTACGGTTATCCTGGTTGTCGCGTATGCGGCTATCTTTGTGGCAGTGTACATTGATCTGGTGAAGATTCGTCGTATTCGCAACGCCTATGCTGCCTCTCAGGCGGATTCCAAGGTCGAAACCCGTGCGCGCAAGGCTGCGAAAGCGGAAAAGGCCGAAAAGCTCGAAAAAGCTGCTCAGGCTAAAGAGGCAGCAGGCTCTGCGCCGGAAAAGCTCTCTTTGGGTCAGCGCATCAAGGGTGTTTTCAAATAGGGCAACGACGGCAAGAGCGAGCGTGCTGCGGCCTATACAAGCTCAGGTCGGCTCATCAGGGCATTTTCAGGGAGGACAATCTCTTTTCACGAGAACCTTGCACTTGTTACCTGCGGCGCTTCTTTGAGGCGCCGTTTTGTTCAGAGAAGGGATCACAAAGCGATGCAATTCATATCGTGGAATGTGAACGGTTTGCGTGCGGTACTGAAGAAGAACTTCGAGGATGTGTTTGATGCCTTTGGTGCTGATATTTTTGCCTTGCAGGAAACCAAGTGTCAAGAAGGTCAGGTGGATGTGGCTTTCCCCGGGTATCGTAGCTATTGGAGTTCGGCGGAAAAGAAAGGGTATTCGGGGACGGCAGTGTTCACGCGCCACGAACCCCTCCAAGTGTTGCATGGCTTAGGCGTTCGCGAACTGGATACCGAGGGGCGTATCGTAGCGCTGGAATTTCCACAGTTTTGGTTCGTGTGCGTCTATACTCCCAACGCCCAAAATCTGTTGGCGCGTCTCGATCATCGCATGGCGTGGGACGATGCCTTCCGCGATTTCTGCAAGGGCCTAGAAGAGGGTATTACTCCCGATGAGGGGCAAAACACGACAGCGAAACCTGTGGTTATGTGCGGAGATTTCAATGTGGCTCACCATGAGATCGATCTGAAAAATCCTGCTACCAATCGTGGTAATGCGGGCTTTTCTGATGAGGAGCGCGGTAAATTCGGCCAGCTTCTGGATGCGGGCTTCGTGGATACCTTCCGCCTGATTCATGGTGATGTGCCCGACTGTTACTCATGGTGGAGCTATCGCATGCGTGCGCGTGAGCGTAACGCAGGGTGGCGCATTGACTACTTTTTAGCCAGCCAGCAGCTGAAAGGTGCTGTACGAAGCGCTTCCATATATAATGAAGTTATGGGCTCTGATCATTGCCCCGTGGGCGTTGATATCGACCTTGGCTAGAAGGGAAGAGCAGCTATGGATAGGAAGAAAATCGAGGAGGGCGTTCGCCTGATTCTGGAGGGTGTGGGTGAGAACCCTGAGCGCGAGGGTCTGAAGAAGACGCCGGAGCGTGTTGCCCGTATGTATGAGGAAGTGTTTGCCGGTCTTGAGAAGGACCCGGCAGTGCACTTTGAAACCTTGTTTGACGAGGGGCATC
>CAYFWL010000090.1:0-7353 GCA_964346845.1 uncultured Eggerthellaceae bacterium
GCAGTTTGGTAGCGCACTTGACTGGGGGTCAAGGGGTCGCAGGTTCAAATCCTGTTCACCCGACCAGCTATTACAGCAGGTCAGAGGCATAAAAGCTTCTGGCCTGTTTTTCGTTTTGGGGCAAATGTGGAGCCGCGTGGACCAATTTTGGACCAATGGTTTGCTTTTTGCCGTGAATGGTGGGTGAAACAGAACGTTGCTTCTAATATGAGCAGAACAACCATCGAGCTCAATTCGTCGGATGGGGGTGGAAGCACGCAGGCAAAAGAAGAGTCGACCGCCTGCAATAAAAGCATCATGTTCGACACACTTATGGATATCGATGCGATAGCTTCAGTCACCGTCAATAGTGCAACGATCCCCCTCCTGCCCTAATCCGCTTGGATGTCTTTTTGAGACAGAACCCCTTGGTCAACATATAATACAAGGGGTTCTGGTGCCGAAAAACCCGAGAAAGGAACAACGAAAATATCGAGCGTTGTTGCCCGAGCTGCCTTTTCTGCAACGCATAGACCATGTTCGGATGACGTAACGGTATCCTTTCGACCCCAATTGCGTCGTCGTTGCTTTTCAGGACGTATGCCTCGCAGTGCTTGCGGTTATAGTGTTTTAGCCGTTCAAATTCCGTGCTCCTCGTGATTGCGTTTTCCCCGTCCCACACGGGCCAACGCACTGCGCTTCTGTTCGAAAAAGCTTTGCGACGCTCTTTTCACAGCGAGGCAAGGAGGCCGTCATTTGCGCGATTTATCGTTTTCCGTTACCCTAAGAAAGATAATAACCTTAATATTCGTCCTTGGCGCCATCGGCACGCCCTAGGCCCCTGTTATTTTTGCGAGGAGAATCATGAGCACCATCGAAATAAAAAATGTGCATAAGATTTTCGGCCACAGGAAAAACGAGGCGCTCGACCTGCTTCGTTCAGGATCCGACCGGGAAAGCGTGCACAAGCGAACGGGGGCAACCCCGGCCGTCATCGACGTTTCTCTGAATATTCGCTCAGGTGAGGTATTCGTGATCATGGGTCTGTCGGGATCGGGAAAATCAACGCTGATCCGGTGCCTCAACCTGCTTCATGCACCCACGGCTGGCTCCATCAAGATCGACGGAACGGAAATAACGCGCATGACCTCCAAAGAGCTGAGAGCGCTGCGAGCAGAGCACATCAGCATGGTGTTTCAGAATTTCGGGCTCTTTCCCCATCGCACCGTCTTGGAAAATGTCATGTGGGGCAACAGGATGCGCCACTTCTCTCGCGACGAACAGCGTCGCCGTGCGACGGAATCGCTGGAGATCGTCGGTCTCTCGGGATGGGAAAACTCCTACCCCGACGAGCTGTCTGGAGGCATGAAGCAGCGCGTCGGCCTGGCCCGGGCGCTCGCCGCCGACACCGACATCCTTCTCATGGACGAAGCCTTCTCGGCGCTCGATCCCCTGATACGAAGAGAGATGCAGGAGCAGCTCATCTCCTTGCAGAATGATTTCCAGAAGACGATCGTCTTCATTACGCATGACCTGAATGAAGCCATGTATCTGGGAGACCGCATAGCAATCATGAGGGATGGATGCATCGTTCAGGTGGGAACGGGAGAGGATATCCTCCAAAACCCCGTTGACGACTACGTGGCGGCCTTCGTCGAGGCCGTCGACCGCTCACGCGTGCTGACGGCGGGTAACATCATGGCCGATCCCATTACTCGAATCTCTTTGCGCGAAGGCCCGCGGGCGGCATTGCTCAGCATGCGATCCAAGCAGACTGATTCGCTGTTTGTCGTCGACGAGAGGCGGCGCTTCATGGGCGTTGTGTACGCCGATTCAGTCGTCGAGGCGCAAAAGCGGCATGAACGGGGACTCAGGTCGTGCCTCGTGCCCGAAGTGACCTGCGTCGCGCCTGACACGCCCCTCGCTGAATGCCTCGGTCCCTCGATAGAGAACAGGTCTCCCATCCCTGTGTTGGAAAACGGCCTTCTCGTGGGCGCCATTCCCCGCATAGCGCTTCTGGCCGCCTTGGACAGCGCCGATCACCCAGCAGTCAGCGCAACAGGGGAATTCGAACCCGTACCCACCATAATACAGGAGCTGGTATAGCCCATGTTTGACATCTCCCAATTCCGCATTCCCGTCGGTGCAGGAGCAACCGCAGTGGTTGCATGGATGACCGACAACCTCGGCGGGCTTTTCGGCGCAATATCACGGTCCCTCTTCGCTTCGTTCCAGTTTTTGGAAGACCTCTTGCTGGGCCCGCCTGAAATCGTCATTGTCGTCCTGTTCTGTGTCCTCGCCTGGATTGTGGGCAATTGGAAATTCGCCCTTTTCACTGCTTTGTCATTCCTGCTTGTCATAGGAATGGCCTTATGGAGCGAGACGATGTCAACCCTTTCCATGGTTCTCGTCTCAAGCATCATTGCCGTCGTGATGGGAATCCCCCTCGGCATCCTGTCGGCGCGTTATCCTCGATTCGACAGAGTTATGCAACCCATTCTGGACTTCATGCAGACAATGCCCGCTTTCGTTTACCTCATTCCCGCCATCATATTTTTTGGCATAGGAATCGTGCCTGGCGTCGTGGCAACCATCATTTTCGCCATGCCTCCCGCGACTCGCATGACAAGGCTCGGCCTTTTGCAGGTCGACCCCGAAACCGTTGAGGCGGGAGAAGCGTTCGGCGCCAGTTCCCTTTCCATCTTGGTCCATGTGAAAATCCCGCTCGCGCTTCCCAGCATCATGGCAGGGGTGAACCAGGTGATCATGCTTGCGCTGTCCATGGTGGTCACCGCCGGCATCGTCGGCGCCGGCGGACTTGGCGCGGCAGTCTACCGCGGGGTTACCCGGCTCGACGTGGGGCTCGGGTTTGAAGCTGGCCTTTCCGTGGTGGTGCTGGCCGTGTTCCTCGACCGCATGACATCGTATCTTGGAAAGCGGTTCACCAAGAAAAAGGGCGACGCGCAATCACAGCCCAGCACAGAGACCAGCAGGTAACGGCATCAACAGGACCTGCAACGGTCCTGAGAAGCAGAGGCGCCCGAGGGAATTCTCACTTCGGACGCACCAGCCCACAAGGAGGTAAAAGCACATGAGCAATCAAGGAACAAAGCCAATGAACCACCGACGGGGACAAAAGACGGTGATGATCGCCTTGATGGCGGTCCTTGTACTCGCCCTGAGCCTCATGACCACCGCCTGCACGAAAGACGAAGGAGCGTCTTCCGGAAAGACGGTCACCATAGGGTGGATTCCCTGGGACGAGGACGTCTCGGTCACCTACCTATGGAAGGGCATATTGGAGAACAAGGGATACAAGGTCAATCTCGTGCAGGCTGACGCCGGACCGGTGTTCGAGGGCCTCTCGAGCGGTGACATCGACCTCTTCTTGGACGCCTGGCTTCCCGTGACGCACTCCGATTATTGGGAGCAGTATGGCGATGGTCTGGAAAAGACGGCCCTCTGGTACGACGAGGCGCAGCTGACGTGGGCTGTGCCCACCTATGTTGACGTGAACAGCATCGAGGACCTGCAAGGCAAGGAAGACCTCTTCAATTCCCGGATCATCGGCATTGAGCCGGGCGCCGGCCTCACGCGCATCTCATCGGAATCAGTGATCCCCGGCTATGGCCTTGAGGACTATTCGCTGATCGAGGGGTCCACCACCGCCATGCTTGCAGAGCTCGACCGGTCCATCTCCCAAGAATCCCCCGTGCTTGTCACGCTTTGGAAGCCCCATTGGGCCTACAACAGCTACGACCTCAAGGACTTGGAAGATCCCCAGGGTCTCCTCGGCGGTGCGGAAGAGATCTACGCCATCGGACGCGGCGGCTTTTCCGAAAGCTATCCCGAGGTGGCGGAATGGATGGGTCGCTTCAAGCTGAGCGACGCACAGCTTGCCGAGCTGGAAGACCTGGTTGTCAATAAGTATGGGACAGGAAGCGAAGCCCAGGCGATCAGCGAATGGCTCTCCAAATCGAAGAATCAAGCGCTCGTCAACGAGTGGCTGGGCGAGTAACCTACAGGTTCCTTCAAGGCAAAAGCTCGCGTTCTCGGGATGGCACATCCCCATCCCGAGAACGTGAGCGAACGTTCGTGCCCAGGATTCCCACGAGCACGAACGCGGCGTCTCTCTACCGGACAGCCTCGAATCCGCGATCAAGGTCCGCAATGATGTCGTCAATGTGCTCAGTGCCGATGGACAGCCGGATGGTATTGGGTTTGACGTCCTGGTCAAGCAGCTCTTCGTTGGAAAGCTGCAAATGGGTCGTGGAGGCGGGATGTATGACAAGGGATTTCACATCCGCCACATTCGCAAGCAACGAAAACAGCTCCAAGTTGTCTATGAATCTCTGAGCTGTCTCGGCGTCCCCTTTGATCTCGAAGGGAAAGATCGAACCTCCTCCTCGAGGAAAATACCTGTCATAGAGCTCCTTGGACGAGCTGTCCGGCAAAGAGGGGTGGTTGACGTGTTCAACCTGGGGATGAGCGGACAGATAGTCGACGACCTTGAGCGCGTTTTCCACATGGCGCTCAACCCGCAATGACAGCGTTTCGAGCCCCTGAAGGAAGATGAAGGCATGAACGGGCGCCAAGGTCGCTCCCGTGTCGCGCAAGCGAACGGCACGGATTCGGGTGACGAACGCCGCGGCGCCGACGTCTTTGACAAAGCTGATGCCATGATAGCTGGGATCAGGATCAACCAGCAGCGGGAACTTCCCCGATGCCGCCCAATCGAAGGTCCCTCCATCAACGATGACTCCTCCCACGGCGGTGCCGTGGCCTCCGATGAACTTGGTGGCGGAATGGACCACGACGTCCGCCCCGTATTCAAGGGGGCGCACCAGATAGGGCGTGGCAAAGGTGCTGTCGACTATCAGGGGGATCCCGTGCGCGTTGGCTGTCTGGGCGACCGCCTCGATGTCGATGACGTTTGAGTTGGGATTGCCGAGCGTCTCGATGAAGATCGCCTTGGTGTTGTCCTTGATGGCCTCCTCAAAGGAGCCATCCACCTCAGGATCGACGAAGGTGGTCGAGATTCCATAGGTGGGAAGCGTGTGCTCCAGAAGATTATAGGTGCCGCCGTAGATGGTCTTCGAGGCAACGATGTGATCTCCTGCTTGGGCCAAGTTCAGGAGAGAGTAGGTTATGGCTGCAGCGCCGGAAGCCGTCGCCAAAGCGGCGACTCCCCCTTCAAGGGCGGCAATGCGCTTCTCGAAAACGTCTTGGGTTGAGTTGGTCAGGCGTCCATAGATGTTTCCAGCGTCTCGCAACTCGAAACGGTCGGCCGCATGTTGCGAGTCGCGGAAGACGTACGAGGTCGTCTGATAGATGGGCACGGCCCGGGCGTCTGTCGCGGGGTCCGCCTCCTCCTGGCCAACATGGAGCTGAAGCGTTTCAAAATGATGAGTGTGAGCCTATGCTTTGCCCGCGTCAGGTCTTCTCGTAGGTCTTCCAACACACGTGAAATATCTCTCGCCGCTTCGCATTCTCCATCGGGTACCCAGACCTCGATGATATTCCTGGCTGCAAGCTGGCGAGCCAGGAACTCAGCATCATTACGGTCGTTTTTCTTGCGCTTGTCGGCAGCTGGTTTATGCATCTTAGATACAGCACCAACGATGCAGTCGATGCTACGTTCGCGAAGCGTGCGGACCAGATGAAACCCTGTAACGCCGGATTCATACACGCAACGCGGTTGTTCAAACCCGTCAATCCATGCAGCAAGTTCTTCAGGTGAATATCCGAACTTCCTCGAAATCACTTCCCCTGTGAGTGGATTGAATGCGACAGCAGTAATTGAACGAGCGTGTACATCGAGACCGATTGAGGTAACATAAGACATAGTGAGCCCCTCTCATGTCTGTGGCAACCTGGCTGATTGCCGGTCTTGTAGGTAAGAACCATTATCAGCCCCGACCCACGACAAATTCAATTATCGACATGAAGCAGGGGCTCACAATGTTCTGCTCATATCGTCTCTGGCTAACACCCTTGGCAGTTCCACCGCTTGAAAGCGCCTCCAAAGTAGAATGGGTCCTGGGAGAGCGAAGCGCTGTGGCGAAAAATCCCTCTGTGATGATTTGGCTATTCACCTCAAAGGCAATGACTCGTTGACTGAGGATATAGCGCTTTTCATCAGGTACTTTTGCCACATTTCCCATAGGAGCTTCAGTAGTAAAGAGTATCTGACCTTCATGTAGTTCATTACCGGTCATCCATGCTTTATAAAGTTCTTCATCGCCATAATGCGCGTCAATTGACGGGTCAACGTATCCATCTTTTAAATTAAGTGCAGATAGCGCAAGATAGCCTTCTTGACTCCAATCAAGTCCAAGTTTTTTGGCGTACGGCCCCTGAAATCTACTGTCTTTTCGACACATTCTCCCAACTTACGCTGTTCCCAAGAAGGCGTATAATGATGAATGCATTTGTAATGCAGTTCTAACGCATAGGAGAAATACCATGTCGTACTCAGAGCTTATCAATAACGATGCCAGTGAAACAGAATTGCGATCCTACCTTGTGGATGGCGACATCGTTCCGGTAACCATGCGTATTCCAGCTAATTTGCGCGACTCTGCCAAGGAAGCAGCTGCGCTTCGAGGCATTAGCTTTTCGGCATTCATTCGGTCTTGCATGATTGATGAATTGTCAAAAGGCGAACACCGCTAAATCTAGTAAGGCGCAACAGCCAAAATGAAATTGAAACCAAGGGACATTGCTCAGGAGTAGCTACATGAACAAGCAGCAATTAGCGTCAAAGATTTGGGAATCAGCCAACAAGATGCGCTCAAAAATCGAGGCAAACGAATACAAGGACTACATCCTAGGCTTTATCTTCTATAAGTTCCTGTCTGAACAAGAAGAGCGCCTATGCCGCAAGGAAGGCTTCACAGAAAAAGACATCGCAGCCATGACAGAAGACGACCAAGAAACGGTCAACTTCATTCAAAGTAAAATTGGCTACTTCATTGCTTACGAAGACCTGTTTTCAACTTGGGTTAAATCAGGAAACGACTTTGGCATCGATAACGTGCGTGATGCACTCAGCGCCTTTGACCGCTTGGTAAGCGGTGCTCACAGCAAAGTGTTTGAAGGGATTTTCGAAACTCTTCAAACTGGCCTTTCAAAGCTCGGTGAAAGCGCAACAGCACAAACCAAAGCCGCGCGCGATCTCATCCACCTAATCAATGACATCCCCATGGATGGTCGCCAAGACTACGACGTATTAGGCTTCATCTACGAATATCTCATCAGTAACTTTGCCGCCAACGCAGGCAAGAAGGCTGGCGAGTTCTATACACCGCATGAGGTTTCGCTACTTATGTCCGAAATAGTGGCTGACCACTTGAAAAATAAGCCCGAAATTAA
>CAYFWL010000090.1:7363-7805 GCA_964346845.1 uncultured Eggerthellaceae bacterium
CAACATTGGCAAAGCTGTAGAGCGACGTAACAACAGCGAAGATGGCATCAAGTATTACGCGCAGGAGCTAAAACAGAATACTTACAACCTCACTCGTATGAACTTGGTTATGCGTGGCATCCTGCCCGACAACATTGTTACGCGCAACGGTGACACACTTGAAGCGGACTGGCCGTACTTTGACGAGAGTGACCCCACGGGCACCTATGACCCACTGTACGTAGATGCCTGCGTATCCAATCCGCCGTATTCGCAAAACTGGGATCCTAC
Organism: uncultured Eggerthellaceae bacterium; assembly: GCA_964346845.1. Classification (GTDB taxonomy): domain Bacteria; phylum Actinomycetota; class Coriobacteriia; order Coriobacteriales; family Eggerthellaceae; genus CAKUOV01. The sequence goes on from CAYFWL010000090.1 coordinate 7,634, forward strand.
CGACAAGGACGTTGACGCACGCTTCAGCTACGGCCTTGCTCCCAAATCTAAGGCAGATTACGCATTCTTGCTGCACGACTTATACCATCTGCGTCCCGAAGGAATTATGACTATCGTCTTGCCACACGGTGTTCTGTTTCGTGGTGGTGCTGAAGAACGTATCCGCACCAAA
>CAYFWL010000091.1:0-7783 GCA_964346845.1 uncultured Eggerthellaceae bacterium
CGGCTGGGGCAGGGGCACCGCGCAGCGGCATCGCATCGTGCGCCGCAACACGGCTGGGACAGGGGCATCACGCGCAGCGGCATCGCACCGCGCGCCGCCATGCGCCGCAACGCGGCTGGGACAGGGGCGCTACTTCTCGTGTCGCTGTACCCTGACGCCACCCCTCACGGCCGCTACGCGAAAGAGGCGCTTTGCTGGGATAGGAGCGTCTCGTGGCTTGTGAGGTACTGCATCATGGCAAACTTGGTGATATCGGAGCTGTTGATGACGCCCACGATGACGTTGTTATCCAAGACAGGAACCTTCTTCAGGTGGTTGTCACCCAAAACGCGGCAGACCACAGAGAGACGGTCATGGATGTCAACGCTGATGATTCCCATATGGGCAATAGATATCACCGGCTGTTCCATCAATGCATTGAGGCGTTGGTCGAAACCTTCAGAGATCGCGGTGCTGCTACTACTGCGAATAAGCAGGGACACGGGGTCGATGTAGTTTTGATTGTTGCGGTCGCCCGAAAGGGCGCGCAAGACATCGCCATCGGAAATGAAGCCCACAGCCTGCCCCTTTGCGTTCACGATAGGCATGGCGCTGACGTTTTTCTCCACGAACTGGGCAACTGCTTCGGCAATGGTAGCGGTGTCCAAAATGGTGAACACATCTCGTTCCATAATCTGCTCCAGCGTAATGCGGCGCTTGCCGCCCGTGTCGGCGCTCTCTTCGCGTGCCGCGTCGCCCTTCACGAAGGCGATGCACAGAACCATCACCAGGCAGCAGATGGTGGCGGAAAAGACAAACGCCACGTTGAAACCAACGGCGGAGGCGGCGTGCGCCTCCAGTCCAATATTAGTCCCCACCGAGCTAGCGAAAGTGGAGATGGAAACGATGGTGGCGGTGCCCAAAGAACCCGCCACCATGCGGGTGGTATTGCTGATGGAAGAACCGTGGTTCACCAGCTCATCATCTAAAGCATTCATGCCCCAGGTACTGACAGGCATATTGATCAAGGCGACGGCACCGTGGCGCAGGGTCATGCACAGCGTCATAACCAGCAGGGACGTTTCCAGATCAAAGAAGCACATGGGGATAGTGGAGAGAGTGATGATGACACCGCCGCCAATGGTCAGCGCTCGTGGTCCGTGCTTGTCGAAGAGGCGACCAACAACAGGGTTCAAGATGGCCATGAGGACGGCGCCGGGAATCATCGTGAGACCCGAAATCGTTGCCGAATATCCCAAGGTGCTTTGAATGAAGATGGGAATCAGAATCGGACCGCACATCAGGGCTGGCTGCAAAACAACTACGACGATGATGGAGATGGCGAAGCGTTTATTTTTGAGGATATCCACTTTGAGCATGGGGCGCTCCATAGTGAGCTGGCGGCGAACGAAGAGCACGAGAATGACAATGCCTGCAACGACAGAGGCCGCTACCAGGGGAGAAAATCCGGTGCTGCCGATTACGCTGAAGCCGTACAGCATGAATGCCAGGCCCAAAGAGGAAGAGGCCACTGAGATCTTATCCATGCGATGTTTGCGCTCTTTGAGGGGGGCGTTGGTGCGCTTGAGCGCCACCAATCCGGCAATAATGCCCAACACCGTCAACGCAGACACAATATAGAAAAGCACATGCCAGTTGGTCGAGTCGATAACCAGGCCGGAAAGGGTGGGCCCAGCGATAGGCCCTACGGCATTGACCAGGCCGAATATGCCCATAGCGCGACCGCGATGCTCAATGGGAAACGATGTCATGAGCTCGACCATGCACATGGGTATCAAGATGCCCGCACCGGCCGCCTGGAACAGACGGCCAATGAGCAGCACCATAAAAGACGGACCCCATGCAGCGAGCAGAGATCCCAGCAGAAAGGCGCCCATGGCGGCGGTAAAGAGATTGCGCGTGCTGTAGTTGTCAATCAGGTGCGCCGTAATGGGAACCATGATAGCGCTGACAATGGTGAAGCCGTTGACCAGCCATTGGACAACGGCGGTGTTGATGTCGAATTCCACCATGATGGTGGAAAGAGCAGGGGTGATAAGCGTCTGGTTCAAAAGAGTAACGAAGGAACCACACGTTAGCACCGCAAGAGCAAGAAGGTTCTCACGCGACAGACCTGAAAACATAAGGCGGACTCCTTTCTAATCAATATCCCATCCAACAAATCGCTGTGCGTTGCGCCAGAGAATCAGCTCCATTTCGTGCTCGTCCAATTCAAGGCTGCGGAGAAAATCCAGTTCTGCAGCGGGTGTCCACATCGGAAAGTCGGAGCCGAAGAGAATGCGATGGGCACCGTAGAGTCTGATGAGCTCCTTGGCGCGACGTGCTCCAATAAAACCGAAGGAGCTGGAGCAATCCATGAAGCAGTTCTCGTCTTCCAGGTACTCAACAGCCAAATCGGGAATGCTCCATCCACCAAAATGAGCCGCATTCACCTGCAATTGGGGGAAAGTACGGCAGATGTTTTTCACACGGCGCGGATGGGAGTAGTCATAGCGGTAATCGCCGGCGTGAAGGATAAGGCTGGCGCGGCCCTCCAATATCTCATAGATACGCATCATGCGTGGATCATCGGCGCATACGTACTGGGTATCGGGATGGATTTTCATGCCCCGCAGGCCTGCCGCAAGGCAGCGTTCGATTTCGGCCTGAGGGTTCTCGAAGTCGGGATGCATGGTCATGAAACCGGTAAACGAGGGGTTTTGTCGGCAGGCTTCGATGATGAAGTCGTTGATTGCGCCGACGGTTTGGGGCTTCACGGCTACGGAATGAACAACGGCGTGGGTGACGCCTGCTTCCTCCATGCACTGTGAAAGATGGCCAACGGTGCCATCGCCGTTCATAGGGATAGCGTAAAAATCACCAACAGACTGCACCGCTCTGGTGGCAATCTTTTCAGGGTAAATATGGCAATGTACATCGATGATAGGCATAGTGCCCTTACCTCTTTGCAAATCGTATTCGTTTAGGCAGGTTGAGGGGAAATGCGCTTGAAGCGTGATTCCGCGAAAAGCGGTATGTCATTTCATCGAATAGTATAGTAGCTGTTGGGGGGAAAGGATATGCTCGGGGTGTGCATGGACGAAAAAAGCGGTAATTGGATAAAGAGAAGCTCCCAGTTCAAAGTGCATCTTTTGAAAAAGAAACTCGGAAAAACGAACAAAACATGGAGGGTTCTTCACAAGGATATTAGGAGTAATCGGCCTTGCTTGGTATAATGAGCGCTCCTTTGCAAAAAAAAGAGGAGGTGTGATGGCTCGCAGAAATAGCGTGAAAAAGAAGGGGAGCTTTGCCGTTAAAGCGGTGGCAGGCGGTCTTCTTGCATGTGCTGTTGCGGCTGCTATCGGCTTTGCCTCTACCTCCATTTCCTCACCTGATGAGGTATCGCTTGGCTTAGGTTCTTCGGGTTCGTTTCAGTCGCGCATTACCGTGAGTAGCGCGGTGCAGCGTCCGACGACAACGGCGGCAAGCGTTGCCCAGGAAACGTCTCCCGCTTCTCTCACGGGGGAGAAAAACGGTTCATCTGCGGAGACGAGCGATTCAGCGGGAGCGGTCGCGGTATCGTCGTCATCGTCTTTTTTGTCTTGGGGCTCTTCGTGGGCATCTTCGAGTGCGGGGGCGGCATCGGTGTCGTCGGGTGCCGGAGGTGCCGATGGCGCCACGGGCTCTTCGGGTACGGGGAGCTCTGCGGGCGTTGCGGGTACTGTGGGCTCTTCGGGTGAGTCGTCCGCTTCGTCTTCCGCTTCCACCGATGTGTTTGCCCAGAGCATTGCAACGCGCTCGGCTCTAAACGATTTGGCGCCTTGCGATATCTCCGCTGGCTTAAAAGTGCTTTCGGACAATATTGAAGCGGAGCGTCGTGCCGCCGAAGAGGCTCGTCGCATTGCCGAGCTTGAGCACATCCAGAGCGTGCAGGCTAAACAGCGTGCGTATGGGGGGCAAGGTGCTGTGGTTGCAGTGGACTTCTGGGTGGGTCGGCAGGCCTTCGTGGAGGAGTGGCCCCGCCGTATCGATGCTTATCTGGCAGGCTCGAACCTTGCGGGGCATGGTAGTGATTTTGCGGAAGCTGCCTGGGAATACGGGATTGACCCTCGCTGGTCGCCCGCTATCTCAAACACGGAAAGCGGCAAGGGTGCCCACTGCTTCTTGCCCTATAACGCGTGGGGTTGGGGCGCTTCTATCTGGTTCAACTGGACTGATGCTATCTGGGGCCACGTGAAGGGCCTCTCCGAGGGCTATGGCTACTCCATCACCTATAGCGCGGCAGCTAAATATTGCCCACCGAATACTTCGAACTGGTACTCCAACACCCTAAGCGAGATGTCCAAGATATAGCGGGCATCGACAAATTGCCCCCTTGTTTTCGGGACTCGGGCTCAGCTGAGGCATCACATACCGTACTGTTTTTGAGGAAACGCTTCCTATCGCGTTAAAGGGTCGCAGTTTGCGGTATGCTTTAGTGTTGTTATTTCAGGCACGTCGAAAGGGAATCTGTGAGCAATGTCATCGTTGTCGGTTGTGGGCGTGTTGGCTCGCAGCTGGCCAGTTTGCTTTCGGAAAGCGGCAACAACGTATGCGTCATCGACCGCAATGCTCAGGCGTTTCGCAACCTGGGTCGTAATTTTGATGGCCTTACCGTGCAGGGTGTAGGTTTCGATGAAGAAGTTTTGAATCGGGCCGGGGCGAGTGAGTGCGATGTTTTGGCCGCTGTGACCCAATTTGACAACACGAATCTGATGGTCGCCGAAGTGGCAAGTCGCTTATGCGACGTTCCTCACGTGATTGCGCGCCTGTACAACCCCGATCATGAGCGCGCCTACATGCAATTGGGCATCGACTATGTTTGTGGCACGTCTTTGGTAGCAGAAGATGTGTTTTCCAAGATCGTGTCAGGTCATGGTGCTCATCTTGACACCTTCGGTGAATTTGAGGTGCTGCGTTTTTCCCTGAACCTAAAATGGCTGAAGAAGCGCACTATTCGCGTCTCCGAAATTGAGCGCGACCACGATATCCGCATCATAGCATTTGAGCGATCCGATGGGTCTGCCAGCTCTATTCCCACCAAGGATTCCATTTTATACCAGGGCGATACCGTTTTAGCCTGCGTGCGCCACGAGCTTATCGATCAGTTCTCCCGATTCTTCCAAAGTTAGGGGCCGCAACATGTATGTTGTTATTGCCGGAGCGGGCAAAGTTGGCGAATATCTGGCGGCGCTGATGTTGAAAAGCGGCAACGAGGTGGCCGTTATCGAACGCGATCTGGAGGTTGCCGATCGTCTTTCTGTGGTTCTTCGCGGTCACTACCTGGTCATTCACGGCGATGGCTGCGACTCGAAGTATCAAGACGATGCAGGTATTCGCAACGCCGATGTGTTTGTGGCGGCAACGGGCCAAGATGACAACAATCTCGTTGCGTGCGAGATTGCCCAGCGCGTGTTCTTCGTGCCTCGTTGTGTGGCGCGCGTGAATAACCCGCGCAATATGCGCATCTTTCAGGAGCTGGGTATCGAAAGCGTTTCTTCCACTACCTTGATTGCCAATCTGATTGAGGAAGAGACCATGGCTGGTTCCATGAGCGTCATGTCCAATCTGACCCACGGCAACGTGGTGCTGACGGAGATGACGGTGCCCCACATGAAGCACCATTCCAACGATGAGGGCATCCTGGTTTCCGATATCCCTTTGCCTGCTGAGAGCCTGATCGTGGCTGTTTCTTCAGGCGAAGACGATGTGTCGGTGGCCAGTCCCGATATGGTTTTGTATCCCGGTGATAAGGCTATCGTGGTCGCCGACACCGAAGTGCGCGATGCCGTGCGCGCCTGTTTCCGGTCTTTGTAAACATGCAGAAGCGTACGCAGTACGCAGAGGAAAGGAACCCGCAGATATGATCGGTCGTTACACGCGCCCCGAAATGGGGGCTATCTGGGAGCTTGAAAACAAGTTTGCCATTTGGAAAGAAATTGAGATTTTGGCGTGCGAGGCCCATGCTGAACTGGGCGATTGCGGCATCACGAAAGAGGATGCCGCCTGGATTCGCGCGCATGCCGATTTCACGGTGCCCGAGATCGATGAGGTCGAAAAGGTGACCAACCACGATGTGATCGCCTTCACCACCGTTATGGCCAAGTATATCGATGCCGATTTGCCTGAGGGCGCTGCGAAACCTTCGCGCTGGGTGCACTACGGCATGACTTCTTCTGATCTGGGCGATACCGCCTTGAGCTATCAGGTGGTTCAGGCTTGCGACATCATTTTGGCCGATATCAAGAAATTGGGGGAGGTCTGCAAGCGCCGTGCATTTGAGTTTGAGGATGCTCTCTGTGTGGGGCGTACCCACGGTATTCATGCCGAGCCTATGACCTTCGGCATGAAGTTCGGCTCTTGGGCTTGGGCGCTGAAGCGTGCGCAGACCCGTCTGGAGCAAGCGCGTGAAACGGCGGCTACCGGGGCTATTTCCGGTGCGGTGGGCACGTATTCCAGCATCGATCCTTTCGTTGAGAGCTTTGTCTGCGATCATCTGGGTCTTGCTGCCGATCCGCTGAGCACCCAGGTGCTGGCTCGCGACCGTCACGCCCAGGTCATGACCTGCCTTGCCGTTGTCGCTTCCACGCTTGAATCCATTGCCCTGCAGGTGCGCCTAATGCAGCAGTCCGATGTCATCGAAGCCGAAGAGCCCTTCACGAAGGGGCAGAAGGGTTCGTCGGCCATGCCTCACAAGCGCAACCCTATCACCGCCGAGCGCGTGTGCGGCCTTTCTCGTATCGTGAAGTCCAACGCACAGGTGGCCTTAGATAACGTCGCCTTGTGGTTTGAGCGCGACATCTCGCATTCTGGTGCCGAGCGCGTTGCCCTAGCGGACAGCTTTATTGCCCTGGACTATATGTTTGGCAAGATGCAGTGGATGCTGGATGGATTGAATGTGTACCCCGAAAAGTCCGTGCAGAACTTGTGGCGGACCAAGGGTCTGATTTTTAGCTCCAAGGTTATTTTGGCGCTGGTCGATACCGGTATGACGCGCGAGGATGCCTATGTGGTGGTGCAGCGCAATGCCATGGCTGTGTGGGAAGATATTCAGCAGGCGGTGGATGGCCCCACTTATCGTGAGCGTCTGGAGGCCGATCCCGAGTGCCCCCTGACTGCCGAGAAGCTGGATGAGATTTTCGACCCTTGGGCGTTTTTGGCTCGCAAGGACGTTGTTTTCCAGCGTCTGCAGAAGCTGGAGTTCTAAGGGCGTTTCTGGTGCCCGATGCGCCGTGATTGGTTTTTGCCGATTCCGTATGGGTTATCTCTTCGTGGGGCCCATACGGTCGGTTCGGCCCTGCATGGTCCCAAAATCCCAGAACGGTCGCAAAAAGTCGAGTTTTGGGTAATCGAACCGCGATTCCGCATCGTTTCGGGGGCCAAAACGAACAAATATCGGCTTTTTGGACACGTTACAATCGTTTTTTCACCAGAAGCTTACCCAAAACTCGACTTTTTGCGACCGTTCTGGGATTTTCATGGCCTCGCTCTGCGTCCTTGAAGTGAAGCACAAGGTGGGAATGAGCCAGACCCCTTTCTTTTAGATGAGCGCGCAATCGTCAAAAAAACAAAGGAACTTAAAAAACGAAATAGTTCAACTCGATATTACCTTTGACAAGGATGAGCTTCTATGACGGTTGAGTAGTCCCAGTAGGAATGTGTTCAGAGTTCTGTTGCAAAGGTCGCTAAACGAGGTGCTTCTGGTGGAGCCGGATGATCAGCTGCGCGCCGGACCGGCAAAGAAGACGGCATGAACGCAACCATA
>CAYFWL010000092.1:0-1661 GCA_964346845.1 uncultured Eggerthellaceae bacterium
ATAAAGGGCGGCGCCCTTTATGACAAATCACCTGTCCCCCTGTCACAACCGACCCCCTGTCACAACCTAGAAGAGCATGAAGACATTGGCCAAAACCCATCCGATAAAGCCACAGCACGGAAACGTCAGCACCCAGGCTTTCACCATATTGCCCGCGATATTCCACTTGACCTCGCGCGGATTTTTGCTGGCACCCACGCCCATGATAGCGCTGGTAGAGCAATGGCTGGTGGAAACAGGCATGCCAGCCAGCGTGGAAACCAGCAGTGTCACCGAAGTACTCATAGAGGCCGCAACACCCTGATACTTATCCAGCTTCACCATGTCCATAGCCACCGATTTGATGATGCGTTTCCCACCGATAAGCGTACCTAATGAAATAGCCGATGAGCACAGAATCATGAGCCACAGGGGAAAATCGACACCACGGGCGCTTTCGTAGCCAAAGCTCAACATGAAACCCAAAAGGGCAATAGACATGAACTTCTGGCCATCTTGAGCACCATGCAGACCGGAGAGCACCACGGCGCACACATCCATGATAACCGTACACACCTTATTACCCTTACGCCGGTCAAAAGCAGAAAACAGGCTTTCGATAAGGCGCACCACCAGCCAGCCTAAGGCAAAACCAGCGAACAACGAAAAAGCCATGCCGTAAATAACCTTGGCCCACTCAGAGATGATAACGGCCTCCACCCCGTTAAGCGCAATAGCAGCACCCGTTATACCTGCAATAAGTGAGTGAGACTTTGAAGCAGGGATGCCCTGAAACCAGCAAAATACGCCCCAGCCAATAGAGGCAATCATAGCCGCCATCAAAGCCATCAGCGCACAATGGGGATCGCCGGAAAAATCAACCATATTGAACATGGTGTTTGCAACTGCTGTGGAAACCGCCGTCATGCCAAGAAGTCCCACAAAGTTGAAGATAGCCGCCAAACCGAGCGCCGTTCCCGGCTTCATGCATCGAGTCGATACCGCTGTGGCAATGGCATTGGGAGCATCGGTAGCACCTGCAATAAGAGTAACACCAACGACCAGCACTAAGATGACACCCAAGGTAGGATAGGCCGCCATCTGCGCAAAAAGAACACCTAGTGAAAGATCCATCCGAATCCTATTCTCGCAAGAGCGCCAAAAGCGCTCTCTTTAAAGCCTCATAGAGAGCATCAAACCTCATAGAGCGGTTAATGAACATAATTCTACATCAGGCCAGTTGCAGCACACAGCGCAAATGATGAGAGGTTTTGCTTTTCCGACAATTCCCCGAGAAGAACTTGCCTTTGATATTATATTTATTTATTGCCGGGTATTGTTTATTAGTAATACCATCTTCCCCCTTGTTGGTGCATACTAAGCAGCGTCAAAAAGGCACGTTCCAGAGCTTTTAAAAAGCGACCGGAAACAACAAAAGAGAAGCCGCAGCTGCGGCACGTGAAAGGAATGAACCATGAAGTTCAAGAAGAAGATTTTGACGGGTGTGCTCGCCGCAACCCTCGCCTTGTCGGCATTTGCCTTGGCGGGTTGCTCGAGCAGCTCCACCTCTGGCAGTGCATCAGCATCCGGCAGTGCCAGCGCATCCGCCGCCACCGATGATAAGGTAATCACCGTTGGCGCCACGGTTCCTCATTACGACATTTTGAAGGATGCTGTTGCTC
>CAYFWL010000092.1:1671-7776 GCA_964346845.1 uncultured Eggerthellaceae bacterium
CCCCTTTTGCAGAAAGAGGGCTACGAGCTCAAGCTCACCGAGTTCACCGACTACGTGCTCCCCAACACCAACGTTGAACAGGGCGAACTGGACGCCAACTACTTCCAGCACATCAGCTATCTGGACTCGTTCAACGCCGAGAATAAGACCCACCTGGTAAGTGTCGGCTATGTTCACTATGAGCCTTTCGGTTTGTATGCAGGCAAGACCGCAAGTCTCGACGATCTTGCTGATGGTGCCGTAATCGCCGTCCCCGATGACACCACCAACGAAGCACGTGCACTGTTGCTGCTGCAGCAGGAAGGCCTGATCAAGCTCAAGGAAGGCGCTGGCCTGACCGCCACTACCAAGGATATCGCCGAAAACCCTAAGAACCTGCAGATCAAAGAGGTTGAAGCTGCCAACGTTCCCCATGTTTTGGCTGACTGCGATTTCGGCGTTATCAACGGTAACTACGCTATTTCCGCCGGCATCGACATTTCCACTGCCCTGGCTATCGAATCCGCCGAAGGCGTTGTGGCCGAACAGTATGGTAACGTGCTGGTAGTAAAAGAGGGCAACCAGGACAGTGCGAAGATTCAAGCCCTGTTCAAAGCCCTGACCTCCCCCGAAGTCAAGCAGTATATGGAAGACAGCTATAAGGGCGCTGTGGTTCCTCTCTTCTAAGTTCCCTGCGGAATGAACCCTGCAAACAGATTGCGTTTCCACCAAGGATGTCGGACAATGGTTCGGCATCCTTGACCTGTAAATAAGGCACAACATGATTGAACTAAAAGACGTTACAAAAACTTATTCCACCCGTGAGGGCGATTTCACGGCGTTAGATCGCGTCAGCCTCACTATCGAAGATGGCGATATCTTTGGCATCATCGGCGAGTCCGGTGCAGGCAAATCGACCTTGGTACGCTGCATCAACATGCTTGAAGCGCCCACATCGGGAAGCATTCTCATCGACGGGAAAGATGTGACCCGGTACTCCGGCAAGACGTTGCGCGAATTCCGTGGCAGCGTGGGTATGATCTTTCAGCACTTTAGCTTGTTCCAACAAAGCACTGTGCTGAAAAACGTTATGTTCCCCCTGGAAATTCGGGGTGAAAAAGACACCACCCGCGCCCTGGAACTGCTGGAACGCGTTGGCATTGCCAACAAAGCCAAGAGCTATCCCAGTGAGCTTTCCGGTGGTCAACAACAGCGCGTGGCTATCGCTCGCGCCCTGGTGAACCAGCCCAAAATCATGCTGTGCGACGAAGCGACCAGTGCACTTGACAGCCGCACCACTATCCAGATTCTGGAGCTTTTAAAAAGCATCAACCGCGAGATGGGTGTGACCATGGTCATGATCACCCATTCGTTGGACGTGGCCAAGCGCGTATGCAATCGCATTGCCGTCATCGATCGGAGCCGCATTGCCGAGACGGGCAACACCATGGAGGTCTTCGAGAACCCCCAAAGCAACGCTACCAAGCTTCTCATCAGCCACTATAACGGCACTGTTGATGATGAGGAGGTGCTGTAAATGGAAGCTATCAACGTCTTTTTGGATGAGTACGGCCAACTTTTAGCCGTGGGCTGCTGGGAGTCCTTCCTGATGACCGCCCTTTCCTGTCTGTTCGCTTACATAATCGGCCTCCCCTTGGGAACCTGGTTTCACATGAGCAAGACAAACGGCCTGGCTCCCCATGCCACCATCAACACGGTATTGGGATGGGTCATTAACATAGGTCGTTCGATTCCCTTCATCATTTTGCTGGTGGCCATCATTCCTTTCACCCGTATGGTAGCGGGAACATCCCTAGGGATACAGGGCGCCATTGTGCCGCTGACCGTTTCTGCCGCGCCCTTCGTTGCCCGCATGGTGGAGCAATCCCTGGCAGAGGTGGACGAGGGCCTTATCGAGGCCGCACACAGTTTCGGAGCGAGCAATTTCCAGATTGTGACCAAAGTCATGCTGAAGGAGAGCCTGCCATCGCTCATTCGCGGTGCCGCTATCACCTTTGTGACCCTGTTCGGCTACTCCGCCATGGCGGGCACCGTTGGCGCTGGCGGCCTGGGATCCATCGCCATCCGTTACGGATACCAGCGCTGGAACACCGCCATCATGCTTGCGGCGGTGGTGTTGTGCGTGGTGTTCGTGCAGGTGTTCCAGACTATCGGCGACGTTGTTGCACGCAAGGTTGACAAGCGCCGTTAAGGCTGGCTTCCGTCAAGTGGGTTGTTCGGACGTTCGGGTGAACACAGCTTGAGAGGAGAGTCTTCGGCGGAGGCGAACGGAGTGGGTGCGGCTCGGGATTCGGCGGATGCGGGATGCTGATGCGGACACAGCTCGGGGTTCGAGCGGGCGCGGACACGGGGCTCAGGCGGAAACGGATGGAGCGAGTGCAGACGCGGCTTGGGAAGGCGCCGAACTGGGCTCGGGGGTTCGGGGGTTCGGGCGGACGCAGGCGCGGAAACCACGTTAGGCGCACCATCGCAACTGCCTGTCGCAATGACCTACGCATCGCGGGCACGTTTCCGCAGCTACCAAGTAGAGAAGAAAGGGCGCTGGAAGGGCTGGGTCTCTAAGGGACTGGGTCTCTACTCCCAATTAATCCTGTTAGCGCCCTTGTCTTGAAGACCCGAATTCGCTATACTGTTACGCTGCATTCAAAGAATGCATTAATGCCAATGTGGCTCAGCTGGTAGAGCAACGCACTCGTAATGCGTAGGTCAGCGGTTCGAATCCGCTCATTGGCTCCATTAAAACATGCGACCGTCCGAAAAGGCGGTCGTTTTGTTTTAATCGGAACAGTGGGCGGATGAGAACCAGATTCGATTGCGGGCGGAAGATGCCCGCTAGGGCTCCGCCCGCAACCGCGAGGGTCAAGGGCAGCCCCGAGCCGCCTGCGGCGGAGCGGGGCCGAGGCCTTTGCGGGCTGCGGTGGTTTTCCGCAGAGCGGAAAGGGCGAGCCTTGATGCGAGCGAACCCGCTCATTGGCTCCAGGGAACGCTCAGGTCAGAGGTTATTTGCCTCTGGCCTGCTTTTATATTTCATTGACCTTGATAGAATTTAGGGTAGAAAATCACCACTTTTTCGAAAATTTTCGCCAAATTTTGTGCGCTAGGTCAACGGAATCCAATCCCAAACAAGTTGAACTGCTATCCGAATTGTGAGCATACACGCATCATAAGTAAGCATTGACTCAAGGCGACTCGATTATTTCAACAAAATGATTGTTTTCCATAGCCCCAACGTCGAGCATTACGGCTACGACCACAGCCTGAAGACGCTCAAAGAAATAGGTAATCCAGCCGGTGGATGCATCGAGGCGTTCAAGACCCCGGAGGATGCGCACAAGCGAGATGACGCATTGAAGGCGATGGAGGGAACCAAGCAACCCTGGTTCGCACACCGTCATTGGCACGCTCGTCGTTAGGACTTCAGACAACCTCACCGCAACCCAGCAAAAAAGAGCTCAAACAAGCTTTGGTGACGGAACTTACAAGACTGGGCTAAACCAAAATAACACCGTCAACTTAAAAAGGCGGGGCTTAATGCCTCCACTTTTTTCATATCGGTAACCCCAGTCCTAAAGGCACATGACCATGTAAAGAGGCAGGTAAGTAAGATCGCCCTCACGCGCCAGGTTTTTGGTATACGCAATGAAACGGTCATTGACCTTCACGTCGTATTTCTCGGTAAAATAATCAAAGGACTTGTGAGACTTGTATCCGGAAGATTTCACCTCGATGGGGCATAACCTCTTTCCGCGAACCACCAGGAAATCAACCTCGTAGCGGTTAATCTTATCTGCACCTTCAGGCTGGTAGTCGTATTCGTGGAAGTACAGTCCATGCCCGTTTGCCGCAAGCGCTTGAGCAACCGCGTTCTCAACCACCATTCCCTCGTTCACGCCGAGTTTCCCCACGATCAAAGCGCGATAAAGGGAGTCGCCGACTTCAGGATCCGCCGACATGATTTGCGTCACCAAAAGCCCGGTGTCACCCAGGTACATCTTGAGGTTATCCACGTCCTCGTAAAGGCCCAAGGAGACCTCGAGCGAAGTCACGTTCCTACAAACGTTGACCATCATGGACTTATCCAGAAAATCGAGCGTCCCCGCAAGATTGCGACTGCGGGCGGCACCATCGACGGCCGAATAATGGAAACGTGCATTGTGATGGGATAACTGGCTCGGAATCGTAGCGAACACAACCCCTGCAAGATCCCCAGCCTCACCACCGTGCTTTCCCAAGTCCTCCACGTAAAGGGAAAGAATCGTTCGCTTAGCGCGATCGATCCGGGTAAAATCATCGCCTTGAACCAAAGCCGCAACAGCTTGGGGCATTCCGCCGACCGCAAGATAGGTTCGGTAATCGCGCATAATGCGCTGGTGGATCGACTCAGGCAGCGGTTTTCTAGACGCAAATGCCTCTCGAATCGCCGACGCCGTCACCTCGTCTCCCGTCGCCCAAAGATACTCCTCGAAGTCCATGGGGAACATCTTAATTCGCTCTTCTTCCGAGGGAAGAAGGATGTCCTTCACATTCTTCCAGATGGAAATCAGCGAGCCGGTCTCGATGTAGTGGTAGCGACCATCCTTTACCAGCGCTTTGATAGCCTGCCGGGCGGGCGGGAATAGCTGCACCTCATCGAAGATGATCAAAGCATCTCCCGTTGGCAAGCTCTTCCCCTTCAAGAGGAACAGGTTTCGGAAAAAGGCATCGAGGTTCCCTATGTTGTCGAAGTTGTCACGCAGGTCCTTCCCCTCAAGAGAGAAATCGATAAGGAGGTAGTCCTTGTAATTCTCTTGCGCGAACCGCTCAGCCGCCGTGCTTTTTCCCACACGGCGGGCACCCTCGATGAGGAGGGCGGATCGTCCATTGGATTCAGCCTTCCATCTGGCGATTCTTTCATATGCCTTACGCTTGAACATTCTGTCCATACTGGGTCCATTTCCGAAAATGATAAATGTTTATATGCATTATTGCACGGGTTTGATAAATGTTTAAGAGTGTTTTTGCCCGAAAACGATAAATGTTTCTCTAGTAGCAAGTAGAGGACGAGTCGGATGTCAGCATGTTCGCATAGGCAGCCGATGCAGCGTACTGGTTTTTCTCGATGGTGTGCACATAGTGCTGCGCGGTGACGATCATGCCCTGATGACGCAGCATCTTTGAAGCAGTCTTCGGGTCAACTCCAAGGGTGCCAATAAGCTGAGTCGGCAAAATATCGCAGAACATATTAGGGCCAAGACCGACATGTCCCGTGCCACGATAATATTCTTTGCCATCTTTCACGAAGGTCTTGGTCGCCTTGGTGAAGACGCCGAACCCATGATCGGAACAGAAGTTCCGGAACCAACGGCTGTAGCTAGTGGTATCCAATCGACCTCCGACATCGTTGGTAATCACCGGGGTCTCCCCCGTTTGATCCATGCCAAGCTCCTCTAGCGATGCAGCCTGCTTGCATTTCCAGTCAAACAGGAACGAGTAGAGAACGCAGTTGATAGGAACATTATCGCGGCTTGCCTTGCTCTTGGGAGCACGGAGAACCATGTCGTTGGGATATTGGAAGTTCACCGAAATGGTACATTTGGCGAAACGCACGTCCCGCCAGCTAAGTCCGAACACCTCGCCGGGTCGCATGCCCGTATGGAGAAGAATCTGGATGACGACAATGTTGGCGCTCAAGGGTTCCTGAAGAATGATCCTCCGCAGCTCCCTCAGGAACTTGGCATTTAAGTAATCCTTCTTCTCTGGTTCAGGAGCGGAAAGCCTTACCTTCTTAGCTGGGTTCTTCTGGATGATATCGTCCTCTACAGCATCCTCCAGAATCTGCCTAAGGCGTTTATTGGGCTGGTAGAGAGTCTTACTGCTGAAACCCGGCGCGTTTTCCGCATAGGCCGTTTTGATAACAACTGGAGTCAGCTTGCTCACCTTCACTTTAGGAAAGAGCTTGGATAGGTTTCTGACATCCAGCTTCTCCCGCTGCTCGGTCCGGGGAGATTCGTAGCTGCCCTTTCGAAGCTCCAACCAATTCTTCATGTAGGGTACCAGGTACTCGATGTTCTTGTTGTTGAAGTCAGCACCATGATGTTAGGCAGCGCCTACATCGAATTGGACTAC
>CAYFWL010000093.1:0-7592 GCA_964346845.1 uncultured Eggerthellaceae bacterium
CGGACAGCGTTTCATCCCTCCGGAAACACGCAGGCATATCCAGGTTGCCGCTGATGCCGCAGGGGTTGCCGCCCTCCTTTCGTAGCAAGAGCGCAGGGAGGCAGAGGGCCCTGTCTCCCCAGTATCCTTGTCTTTACGCCATGCACTCCATGCCATCGGTGAACTCGGGGCGTATCTTGCGGAAAGCGGTGATCAGAGCATCGAACTGAGCACGGGGCGGAATACCGCTGTTTCCCGAGAACAACATACTATCGTTGCGGTCAATATCATCGATATCCAGGGTCCATGCCAAACCGGGAATGGTATCAGGGGCAGAGGCGCCGTAGCTCGGCTCCCACGTTTCAAGACCTGCCTGCTCGATGACCTCAAGCATAACGGCTTCAGCCAGCTCAACGGAAATGGCAGGTTCCTCCTGGATGGGATCTTCATCATCGACCAGCGCGAAGAACTCCGCATCGAAATGATCCTCGTGACGCCAGAGCGTAAGCCAGGTCTGGTCAAAACCGCAGCTGAGATTGATACCGAATACACCGATGTTTTTCACGTCGAGCTGAGCCATGCGATTCTCCTTACCTCGAATGTCAACATATTCCCTCAAACTGACCGCATCGTCCCTGCTGGACGAAACACTAAACGTTCAATAGCGCAGTTAGACGAACAGCCAGGCAGAGTTCTTTGGCGTGAAAGACCTCGACCCCTGAGACGAGCCAAGCGGCCCTCGCGCCGTGCGCGAGCGAAGGGGGATCCTTGGAGCCGCCAAAGAACCCGTCTGGCTGCGTTATTCCGCTTGCTGGAACGCCTTATACCCCTTATACGCCTCAAAGATATCAGCCTTGCTCGTTGCCTCCCAGGGTGCATGCATAGAGAGCACCGCAACCCCTGAGTCGATAACGTCCATGCCGTACTGAGCAGGGATGTAGGCAATCGTTCCGCCGCCGCCTGCATCCACTTTGCCCAGCTCGGCAGTTTGGAAGCTCACCTGGGCATCGTCCATGATACGGCGCACCAAGGCGACATATTCGGCAGAGCAATCATTGCTACCGCTCTTACCGCGCGCACCCGTGTATTTGTTGAACACCAGACCACGACCCAAATAGGCAGCGTTTTTCTTCTCGAAGACGCTGGCGTAGCTCGGATCAAAGCCCGCAGAAACATCAGACGAAAGCATGCGCGAAGCCGCCAGACAACGACGCAGGGCAAGGTTGCCCTTCTCGCCTGCCAGCTCGAGGATTTCAGCCATGGTATTCTCAAAGAAACACGAGGCCATACCGGTGGCGCCAACACTGCCGATCTCTTCTTTGTCCACCAGAACGCAGACGGCAGTGCGCGTGACATCCTCCAACTCCAGCTGGGCGATAAGCGAGGTGTAGGCGCACACACGATCATCTTGCCCATAGCCCAGCACCATGCTGCGATCAAAACCCAAATCGCGTGCCGCACCAGCAGGGACAACTTCAAGCTCAGCGGAAAGAAAGTCCTCTTCCTCGATATCATACGTTTCCTTCAGAAGCTTTAAGGTCCATGCCTTCACCGCATCTTTCTCAGGTGGCTCCTCCTCCCCTTCGGGAGCATCCGTCAGAGGACGGTTGCCAATGAGCAGGTCGAGGTCTTCTCCTTCCACCACCTTGTTGCCCTTCTTGTCCATCTGGACCGAGCCGAGATGCGGCAGCAGGTCGGTAACGCAGAACACCGGGTCGGTCGGGTCTTCGCCGATAGCGACTTTGACCAGCGTGCCATCCTTCTTGGCGACCACCCCATGCAGCGCTAGAGGGAGCGTCACCCACTGGTAATTCTTGATGCCACCGTAGTAGTGCGTATCCAGCAAGGTAAAGCCATCAGCCTCATACAGGGGGTTCTGCTTCAGGTCCAAGCGGGGGGAATCGATGTGCGCACCCAAGATATTCAGACCCTCCACCAAAGGCTTGGTGCCCACCTGCACGAGCATAAGCGCCTTTCCGTGGGTGTGCGCCCATACTTTGTCGCCTGGCTTAAGGGCACGACCCTCTTCAATAGCCAGTTCAAGCGGCATATAGCCCGCAGCTTCAGCGGCCACGATAGCGGCAGCAGCGCACTCGCGCTCGGTTTTGTTCTCAGAGATGAACTCGATATAATCTGCCGCCACCCGCTCAAGTTCATCTAAATCCTCAGCGGTATATTTCTTCCAAGCATTTTCTCGTTCCATAGCAATCCCTCCCATCCAGCGCAAAGATCTTACGCGAGTTCGGCAACAAGGGTGTCCATCTGGGCTTCAGCTTCAGCGGAGAGCGCACCTTTGATGGTCACCACGTTTTCGGCAAAGGTCATGTTCTTGCAAGACTCCAGGGCAGAGCGCATCGCCTTAGCAGCCACCGGCGCCCACGTCCCGTTCTCCATGAACGCCACGGTACGGTTCTGGTACGCATGGTCTGCTAAATGGTGGATGAATTCCTTCATGAAGGGGAACATGTCGCCGTTATACGTAGTGCTCACCAAAACCAGGCGGTCGTAGCGGAAGGCATCTTCCAGAGCTTCCGCCCTGTCATCGCGCGCCAAATCAGAAAGAGCGACCGTAGCTACACCCGCAGCCTCCAACTTGCGGGCTAACAGCAAAGCGGCCTCCTTAGTGTGGCCGTATACCGAACAGTACGCAATGGTAACACCCGGCTCTTCCGCACGATAGCTTGACCAGGTATCGTAGAGGTCCAGGTAGTAGTTAAGGTTCTCATCGAGCACCGGCCCATGCAGCGGGCAAATACTCTGGACATCGAAGGCAGCGATCTTTTTCAGCGCTGCCTGCACCTGCTTGCCAAACTTGCCCACAATGCCAAAATAGTAGCGACGCGCTTCGCACGCCCAGCCTTCGCCGTCATCCGGCGCATCAAGAGCGCCGAACTTGCCGAAGCCATCGGCGGAAAAAAGCGTCTTTGCTGTCGCGTCATAGGTCATGATAACTTCAGGCCAGTGAACCATAGGAGCCGCCACAAACGTCAGCTCATGGGTGCCCAGAGAAAGGCTGTCCCCATCGCCTACCACTACGCGGCGATCCGCAAAGTCGGTACCGAAATAGTTTTCCATCATGGCAAACGCCTTCAGAGAAGACACGATCTGAGCTTGCGGAAACGTTTCCACAAACAGCCCGATATTGGCGGAATGGTCGGGCTCCATATGCTGAATCACCAGGTAATCAGGGGTACGGCCCGCCAGAGCAACGTTCAGCTTATCGAGCCATTCCTGCCCAAAATGGGCATCTACCGAATCCATAACGGCAATCTTTTCGTCCCGAATCATATAGGAATTGTACGCCATGCCTTGAGGCACCACGTACTGACCCTCAAATAGATCGATATCGTGATCGTTTACACCGATGTATACGATGTCTTCATGCAGCGCCATAGCGCTCCTTTCTCGTCAGTTTTGTCAGGAGAAAGTATAGCTTTTCCAGGAGCTAATAACAAAAAGGAGCTCTTACTTCCTCTATTTGCTTACTTCCCCATCATGAACAACAACCTCGCTTTGAACGACCACGAAAAAGAACTCATCCCCGCAAACAGGATGCGAAGAGAGCTCCCCCGTAACACGACACGAGACATCAGCGGCGCTCATCAGCAAGGTTGTCGGGACGTCTTCCCAGAAGAAGTCCTGGCGATCAGCCAGAAGCGACAGATCCTCAGGGGAGGCTTTGCCACACGAAGCAGCCGCGCCCCAAGGCTTCATCAGCTGTCTGAAAGCCACCGCCAAACGCTGGGCGGGCCCTCCGGGAGTCTTGCCCTTCAAGAGGCGATCGATGTCTGACGCCAAGGCGGCGCATGTTTGATAGCGCTTTTCCCGATCGAGCTGCGTACAACGCGCAATGAGTGCCTGGCATTCTTCACTGACCTGGTCATTAACCGTGCGGATATCGGGCAGGGGAAACTCCATCGGCGGCGGAAAGCCGGCAAGCAGGTGCCACAGGGTACAGCCCAGCGCATAGATATCCGACCGGGCATCCGTCTGGGCGCACCCGTACTGCTCAGGCGGCGCATACCCCTGGGTACCGAAAGCTACCGTATCTTTGTCTTGGAGCGCCGCGTTCTTGAACTCGCGCGCGATTCCTAAATCAATCAGCTTCAAAGAACCCTTTGCATCGAGCAAAACATTGCTGGGCTTCATATCGCGGTACACCACCGGCGGCGTGAGACCGTGAAGGTAAGCCAGAATGTCAGTGAGAACTTTCGCCCAGGTCATTACGGTCCGTTCGGGCTGCGCACCTTCATAGGCAACGATGCTTTGAAGCGAGCGGCCCTCTACGTACTCAAACACCAGGTAGAAGAAATCATCCCAACGAAAGGCCTCAAAAAGCCGTGCGATACCCTGATGATGTATGCGCTTCATCAGGCTCATCTGGGATGATACCCCTTGAGCAAGCAAGCCGCCCGATGCAAGCCTCACCGTCATCGGCAGCTCTTTCACCGCGACCAGCACCCCCGGCTCCGATTCCACATGAGCACGGTAGACGCACCCCATACCCCCTTTGCCGATAAGGGATTCGATAACGTAGTCACCCGCCAAGACATCGCCGCAGCTTAACATGAGATGTCCTCTTCACCTGCAGCCGCCATCAGCACCACCGCGCTTGCATTATCCCGCTGACCGCGAGCGAAGGCTGTATCCATGAGCGCCCTCAAACGGTCCTTCAGCAGGGCAACGCCTTCTTCCCCCGCCTCCAAAGGGGAGAAAGCGACACCACCAAGCGAGCGCACGAGTTCGGTATCGGTGAGCGAACGATAAAAACCATCACTGCACACCACGTAAATTGCTTGTGCGTCAAACACGCCTCGGCTGAAAACGGGATTGAGATTTTTAGAAGCACCCACGCACTGCAACAAGGTATTGCGCAGGGGATGTCGCTGGGCCTCTTCTTCGGACAGGCGCCCCTGGATGACCTCCTGCGCGGCAAACGTCTGATCTTCGGTCAATTGCTGAAGCGCTTTTGACGCCACACGATACAGGCGCGTGTCCCCCACCTGCATCACGTAATAGGTATCTGCCGTCACCAGAAAGACCGTACACGCCGCACCCAGGGAAATACTTGCGCGAAACCCCTGCTGCATAAGGGATAGGTTGACCTCCTGCAGCAGATTGGCCCACTGTATTTCGAGCGTTCGGGCAAAAGCCGGTCCCCGCAGTCCCAAAGATTCGCCCGCAAGGGGAAGATCCCGCTGGAACCATCGATCGAAAGCCCGCACCACTTCAGCTGAGGCGACTTCACCTTTCTCGAGACCGCTCATCCCATCGGCAACCACCACCAAGGCCACATCTCCCTGGGGTACTTGAGCACGTTTCATCAGGTAGGAGTCTTGATTCACCGATTTCACTGGGCCTGTTTCGCTCAGCCCCGCACACAACAAACGCATTGCCCGTCACCTAACCAACAAGCAAGCGCTCTACGTTTTGCAGCGACACAAACCAGTAATGCACCTGTCCCGCCAACACCAGGTCGTCGCCAAAAGCCAGAGGGAAACAATCCGGCGCATCGGTGGCGACGCTCTCCCAAACCACCTGAGCGTTGCGATGCACCGCTGTTCCGTAACGCGAGCCTTCATCGCGTACATACCAACAGGCACCCTGGCGAAAAATGCGACAATGACGCCGCGATACCAAAGCGTTGGTTTCGATAGCGTTGCAGTCAACGTAGCGACCTATCAAAAACGACCCCTCGTCTCCGATGGCCCACATATTTTCGATGGAAGCAGGGCTGTTCTCGACAGCCCTCATAATGCACGCGCGCAGCGATACTGCCGCAGGAGCCGTATCCTCGCTGATCAAAACATCGGTGGGACTACTGTCGACCAGGGTATTGGCAAAGCTTTCCTCCAGATGACCATAGGCCATGATGTGAAAAAACGAGCAGAGAACCGCACGGAGACACGCCGAAGCATCCACCGCCAGCTGCTCGGATGCCCAGATACGCAAAAGCTCCATTTCGCTATCAAGACGAGCGCTGTTCACATCGATACGCCCATCGGAGATCTCTGCAACAAGGCCTGCGCGAAGCTGAGGAAACCCCTGATCGATAAGGTCACCTACTAAGCCTTCCTCATCAAGACCTGCTGCCTCCAGAAGAATGGCCGCCAAGTTCTCGGCCGCCTGGTCAAACAGCTGAGGACAGCCCTTGTGACTCTCCTGGAAATCCGCCGCATAGCGGGGCGAGTGGAGCAAGCGCGAAAGGCTGGCAGCACTGCGCTTGCGCACAGTGGGATTTTCGCTGTTCACATAGCGCCCATTCAACCCCACGCATGCATAGAGGCTCTTGTGGTTTACGGCGCCATCAGTCAGGATGCGGAGATATTCCGCATAGCGATAGAATGCGGTATACCAGCCTTTTTCCTTGGCAAAGCCGGCTTCGACATCGATCTCTTCCACCATACCCCCTCACGGCAGCACACTTTTCCCTCCATTGTAGTTGCTTTTAAGAAAAAGGGGTGTTGCGCAACACCTCAGCTTGCGAAAAATTTTTGCACAAACGCCGTTGGCGGCCCGTTTCAACAGCAATCAGTTACTATGTACTCACCTCGGCACTCACCCGATTTAATCTGAAGGGACTCCATGCGTTCACGGCGTTCATACATCTATCTTCTCTGCACGTGCCTGCTCGCGATAAGCCTCTGTTTTTTGACGGGATGCAACAGCACCGCACCAAAAAGCACGTCGGATGGAAGCTTGCCACAGCGTGAAGGAACCTCCTTCACCTTGGGAAATCTCAGCCTCACCGTCTATAACCAGGAAATCGTCCATGACATCAAGGATCGCGATTGCCTGGCCATTTACCTGCGCGTTGTCAACAAGGGCACCGAAACTGAATCCGTTATGGGATCGTACAACATCAGCCGAAACCAAGGGGACAATGTGCCGCTGAAGGTAGCGGTTGCCTACGACACCAATGGAAACCAGCTCCATACGGGGAACAACCGCATCAAGCCAGGGGAATCCGCCGATGTGGCGCTCTGTTTTCTTCTGGTGAACACGAAACCTGTCACCGTCACCTTTGGCAACAAGGAGCGTGGCGTGAACGAAACCGTCATGAGCTTCCCCGTACTTGCGGGAAACTCATAAACGTTGTTCCTCCCGACTTCAGACCCGAGAATCGCAATCCTAAAACCTGAGCCAAGCACCTGATGCCCCAAAGCGCCAGATACCCCGATTTCAAAGCCCAACGCGCAAGCTCATGCCGCAAAACTTCGCAAACCAAGAATCACCGCAGAAACTACTGCCCCTGCTGGGGACGTTTCGCCCTTGCCGCGTAGACCAAGAGAGCAATGCCTACAACAATCAGGGGAAACGACAGAACCTGACCCATAGTCAGCCAGTCACCCCACAGATATCCCAGCTGCGTATCGGGCTGGCGGACGAATTCTACCGCAACCCGCACCAAGCCATACCCTGTATGGAAAACACCCAGGAACGTACCCTGAGGTCGCGGTGGCACCGTGCGAGAGAGCGCATAGAGAACGATAAACAAAAGGATGCCCTCCAACACCGCCGCAGAGAGCTGGGAGGGATGGCGAGGCATCATGCCGTCGGAACCGCCAAACACCACACCCCAGGGAAGATCGGTGACAGCACCCCACAGCTCA